>JACPDF010000029.1 GCA_016184145.1 Candidatus Woesearchaeota archaeon
GTGTTTAAGCTGGAAGAGCAGGATTTTGCATGCACTTTCAAAAATAGCGATTTCAAGAGCATATTAAAATCAGGCTCCAACACAATAACGACATTCGCAGACTTCAACTTTGAGACATTGGCTTTCTTAAAGGTTTATTTTATGGATAGGGAAAGATTAAGGGCTATGACGAGGGAAAATCTGGATCCTTTCCAGGAATTTGGAATCAAAGACAAAAAACCAGTTACAATATTCACAAACGGACCTGCTGCTATAGGTATGGAGACGACAAGCCCATTGATAGGGGTTGGAGAAAGCTATATTACATTTCCTACATTAAGCATGAGCATACAGAACAACCAGGGCTGGCAGGGAAGAATAAAAAAATTTGAGGAAGTGATATTATTGCTGCCAAAAGGCGTGGGCATTGCAAGCCCTGAAACAGATTGCGGAGAAAGGAAATTTACACGTTACTATGGAGACATGTGCAAGACAATTTCCTGCACTAAGGTAAACACAGAATGCATAAATGTATGCGACAATGGCTATACATCTGATTTTGACAAAAACAATTGCAAGGCTTCATGCGATGATAAGCTGAAAGCGTGCCAGAATGACTGCAATTTCCTCTTTGAGGAGGAAGGGCAGCAATATGAAGGATTTGAATTAATCAAAGAAGATCTGGAAAAAATAAACACTAAACTTGCAAAAGACGACCAAGCCACTGGAAATTTTGAATTTTTCAGGTGCAAGCTCAGCCCCAGGCCAAATGAAGTCCTGGAAAACACACCAATAACGACAAAATCTATAAGACTAAAAACAAGATACCAGTATACTGTTGAGAAGCCAGTATCCGTAAGGATAGACAAATTGACAACAGACGAAAGGACAACAAAGATTGGAGAGGTTGCAATTACTGGAGTAACAAAAACCGAGACGCGCATTATAGAGCTTGCAAATCAAAGAAATTTTGCCATTCCATCTTTAGCTGTTTCAGTCGCAAATTGGGAGACAAGGGGGAGCTTTAACCATTGCAAAGACAGCACATTAAATTGCGGAACATCCAACTCAGGCAATGTGAACTGCAATCCGTCAGGAAGTTGCGGCGTTATGCAGATAAACAAAAACGCGCATCCAGACCTATTCACACCAGGAGCCCAAAGGCTAAATTCTTTCGGCTGCAGTGCAGAAGAAACTGCTTATGATCTCGATTGCAACATTAAGTCGGGGATAGGGTTATTGGAGCAGAATTACAATACTTGGGGGTCAGACACATCCAAGTATAATAGTGCAGTAGACAATTATTGCAAGGACACTGTGTTAAATGCAAAATACAAATCCTATGTAAATCCTTGGGACAGGGCTTTGAGGGCTTACAATGGCTTTGGATGCACTACAGGCGCAGATGTAAATTATGTTGAGGAAGTAAATAAAATAAAAGAAACTAAATATTCAGGAAAATAATTTTTATCAGATGACATCACAATATAATATCCAGAAAAAACTAATTTTAGTGTTGGGTATATTGTTTTTGATAGTCTTATCTGGCTGCAAAGGAACCTCAAATAAGTCAATAACAGATGAGGATGTCAGGAAAGGATTTGATGGTTTGGCAATGACATTTACAAAGAATGCCCCTCCAGACAAGGTTTTTGAGCAGAGCATTTTTCCCATAGGAATTGAGCTTAAGAACAAGGGAGCCTCTGACATTGTAAAGGGATTTCTCGTTATGGGGTTTGAGAAAGAATATGTGGATGCGTTAAAAGAGGCAAAGGAAACATTCGACATAAAAGGAAAATCAATATTCAACCTTAATGGAGACGGAGAATTCAAGACCTTAAATGCACAAGCAAAGAAAGTGGGCTCGCAAAGTGAAACCCATCCATCGACAATATTGGCTACAGCATGCTATCCTTACAGAACAGTTTTAGGGACGTCTGTCTGCATTGACACAGACGTCTTCGGGAAGCAACTCAGGAAAAAGGCATGCCAGGCAAAAGACCTTGAATTCACCAACGGGCAAGGCGCACCAATAGCGATAACAAAAGTAGAAGTAAGAATGCTGCCTGATGCAGACAATGATCCTAACAAGGTCATACCTCACTTCATAATATACATAGAAAACAAAGGCAATGGGGAGGTGGTTGCTGAGGATAAAATAGAGGATGTATGCTCGAAAAAGCCATTAGGATTCAAGGATTTTAACATGGTAAATATAAGGGCCTCCTTATCAGACAAAGAGCTTAACTGCAATCTAGGAGAAGCAGAAAAAGCTGAAGCGAGGTTAAGGGAGAAAAAAGATATTATAAGGTGCACACTTGAAGAGGGTGTACAAAGCAACAGGGATGCATTTACCTCTCCTTTAAAGATAGAGCTTGATTATGGGTATACACTTACAATATCGAAAGATATAACAATAGAAAAGATTTTGACATATTAATATGGCCAGAAATGCAGGCATAATAAAAGTTGAGGTCTTTTTTGTTCTGCTACTGCTGATTCTTGTTTCCGGATGCCAGATTAAAGCTGGCAAACAAAGCAGCAAAGACACATCAAAAGGAACAGACGGAATAACAATCAATTTTTTGCCCAATAACCCCCAAGACAAATACATAGTAAGCACCGAGGAAGAAGAGCCTATATACATTATCCTGGAGCTTAGAAACAAAGGCTCCTACCCAAGAGAGAATGACATCAATGAGCTGAGCAGAGGGCAGGTTCACATAAGCGGCTTTGACGATAATATCATACATATGGAAGAGAACTCAAAAAGACTTGACAGACAGTTCCTGGAGGGAAGAAGCTCAATAAACCCCGAAGGGGGATTTGACATGATGGAATTTAAGGGTTCTATATACACTTCTGGCATCGTTATAGAAAAATACGAGCCTACTATTTTAGCGACTTTGTGCTATCCTTATGCAACGAAAGCAAGCCCTTCAGTATGCATAGACCCTTTCCCATTTGATGAGAAGCAGAAGAAAGTATGCAGGATAGGAAGCCAGACTTTAACAAGTCAAGGAGCTCCAGTAGCAATAACAAGCATTGATGAGGAAGCGTCAAGCACAAAGATACAGTTCAAGATAAACCTTAAGAATGCGGGGGGAGGGGATATAATAAAATTAGACTCATTGGACAGGTGCAATCCTACTGGGGGCCAAGCTCTTGATAGAAATGATTTTGACAGGATAGAGCTGGTAAGGGCAGAAGCTGGATTAGCGACATTAAGATGCGGCCCTTTTGCAGAAGGCAACGGCATAATAAGGCTGAATAACGGGCAAGGGTTTGTAATTTGCAGCCTGGATAAAGACAGCTACCAAGATACAAAATCAGCCTATACAACCCCTTTAAATCTCGAATTCAGGTATGGCTATAGGACTACTGCTTCAAAGCCAATAAAGATATCTAAAATAACGACGACAAGCTGATATTGAAAGGTTTTATGCAAAATCATGAATTTCAAGCATAAAGTTTCTTACGAAAACTTTATATATTAGTTCTGTGTAAATATTTTGTTTTGACTACAGAGTTAAAAATATGTGAAACTAAAAAGCGATGAAAGTACTGCGATGAGGTAAAAAAGCGTAACATATTAATAGTAGTAGCAATCCTTTTGTCCCCTTACAATTAAAAAAAGGGGTAGGTTTTTATGATAGTAAAAGAAGAGTTTTTGAGCAAGCTGAGAAGATATTTCTCTTTGAATTTATATGAGGTCAAAATATGGACTGCTTTGCTTTCAAGAGGAGTAAGCACCGCAGGAGAGCTTTCTGACATAGCTAATGTACCAAGATCCAGATCATATGATGTTGAAGCTGGGAAAGCCTATAAAGTATCTGGCTGTTCCTCCTAAGGAAGTTCTTGAGAGGGTGAAGAAGAATGTCAATGATGATGCAAGAGAGCAGGTAAAAAGGCTGGAAGATTTGAAGAAAACAGATATTGTTAATGAGCTTAACACGTTACACAGCCAAGGCGTGGAATTAGTAGAGCCTGCGGATCTTTCCGGTTCTTTGAAAGGAAGGCATAATCTGTATAATCACTTAGAGCTTACAATAAGGAATGCTGAAAACTCTGTAGATATAATGACTACAAGCCAGGGGCTCATGAGGAAGATAGAGGGCTTCAAACCTACTTTTGAAAAATTAAAGAAGAGAGGGGTAAAGATAAGGATTGCGGCTCCTTTGACAAAAGAAACAGCAGTTGCAGTAAGAGATATAGGGTCTTTAGCAGAGATAAGGAACACAGACTCAAAGGCAAGGTTTGTTATTGTTGATGGAAAAGAACTCATATTTATGATAATGGATGACCAGGAAGTCCACCCAACTTATGATGTAGGCATATGGGTCAACAGCCCGTTCTTTTCAAGTGCATTGGAAAGCTTGTTCAGCACAGCATGGAAAGGAATGAAGACTACAGCAACGAAATAAAACAATTATTTTTTCTTTTTCAATCCCGAAAATCGCACTAATCCTGAGGTTTTTTAATGGTGCGGTTTTCGTTATCTTAAACAAAAGAATTATAAAATAATAGTCCACTCTATCCAGTAAAAATGGATAACAAAAAAATTGCAGAGTTAAAGAGAACAGCAAACGAAATAAGGAAAGAATCCATAATAATAACGCACAGAGCGCAATCAGGGCATCCCGGGGGCTCTTTATCCGAGGCAGACATATTGGCTGCGTTGTATTTCTACAAGCTCAGGGTAAACGCAAAAAAACCCGACTGGGGAGATAGGGACAGGTTTGTACTGAGCAAGGGCCATGCATCCCCTGGCTATTATGCTGCTTTGGCAATGAAGGGATTTTTTTCAAAGAAAGAGCTGGAAAGCTTCAGGAAAATAAACAGCATGCTTCAAGGGCATCCAGAGCTTAAAATTCCAGGAGTAGATTTTGCAGGAGGCTCTTTAGGCCAAGGCGTGTGTTTTGCAAATGGTCTGGCAATAGCTGGAAAATTAGACAAAAAAAATTACAAAGTATATGTTTTGATTGGAGATGGAGAAGCGCAAGAAGGAGTTGTATGGGAAGCATCCATGTCAGCGGCATTCTACAAACTTGATAATTTGGTCTATATTCTGGATAAGAACCAGGTTCAGCAGACTGGCTTGACAAAAGATGTCATGGATATCGGCAATGCTGCAGAAAAATGGAGGGCTTTTGGGTTCAATGTAATAGAGATAAACGGCCATAATATGGAAGATATCTTGAATGCACTTGATAGATCCGACAATAAAAACGGAAAGCCGACGATGATAATCGCGAACACAATAAAAGGCAAAGGAGTTTCATTTATGGAATTAAACCATAAGTTTCATGGCAAGGCCCCAAATGACGAGGAATTCAAAAGAGCAATGGAAGAATTAAATAAGAAGATTTGATTAAAATGGCAGGAATTGCAAAGGAACAGAAAGGGAAAGCGGCAACGAGAGACGGCTACGGGAAAGGCCTAATTTTAGCGGGAATAAAAAATAAAAATGTGGTTGCTTTAGATGCGGATTTAAGCGACAGCACAAGAAGCGAATGGTTCAAGGAAAAATTTCCAGACAGGTTTTTCAGCATGGGAATAGCAGAGCAGAATATGATTGGCACCGCAGCAGGATTATCTGTATCAGGAAAAATACCCTATGCAAGCAGCTTTGCAATATTTTCTGAAAGGGCTTTTGAGCTTATACGGAATATAGTCTCAAGAAATAATCTAAATGTCAAGATTGCAGGAAGCCATGCGGGTCTTGCTACCGGTGAAGATGGCAAGAGCGCTCAAGCAATTGAAGACATTGCCATATACAGAAGCCTGCCAAATATGACAGTAATTCAGCCAGCTGATGCCGTGGAAGCAGAAAAAGCTGTTGTTGCTTTATTAGACTATAATGGCCCAAGCTACATGAGATTATTAAGAAATCCGTTGCCAATAATACATGATAATAATTATAAGTTTAATATTGGAAAAGGGGAAATATTAAGGAAAGGAAAAGATGCTGTCATTTTTGCTACTGGAACAATGGTGCATGAATCCTTAGAAGCAGCAGAGATGCTTAAGGAAGAGAAGATAAATACCTATGTTGTTAATATCCATACAATAAAGCCAATTGACGAGAAACTGATAATAAGCTTGGCAAAAAAAACCAATTGCGTAATAACTGCAGAGGACCACAACATAATTGGCGGCCTTGGAGGGGCGGTTGCCGAGGTATTGGGGGAAAATTACCCATGCCTGATGAAAAGAATAGGATTGGAAGACAGGTATGGGGAATCAGGGAAGCCAGCAGAGCTTTATGAGAAGTATGGGTTGAGCGCAAATAAAGTCGCAGAGAAAGTGAAAAAATTTGTTAAGGGAAAATAAAAAATGAATATCTTTATTGATAGCGCAAACTTGGATGAAATCAAAAAGGCAGCAGACATAGGCATTCTTGACGGAGTTACAACCAACCCATCCCTTATTTTAAAAGAAGGCAAAGACTACAAAAAAACATTGAAGGAAATCTGCAGCATTGTAAAAGGCCCTGTAAGCGCCGAAACTATTTCTCTAAATACGGAAGGCATGGTAAAAGAAGGCAAAGAGTTTGCCAAAATCGCAAAAAATATCGTCATTAAGGTTCCAATGACATCAAATGGAATGAAAGCCTGTCGCTTATTGACAAAATCAGGAATTAAAGTAAATACTACGTTGGTTTTTTCCGCTAATCAGGCATTATTGGCAGCAAAAGCAGGAAGTTATCTTGTAAGCCCATTTATTGGTAGATTAGACGATATAGGGGAAAAAGGCACGGAATTGGTCAAGGAAATAAGACAGATTTACGATAATTATGGCTTTAAATCACTAATCCTTGCAGCAAGCATAAGGTCCACAGAGCATGTCAGGGAAGTGGCAATGATAGGGGCAGACATAGCCACTATGCCATTCAATGTTTACAAGCAGCTATTTAATCATGCCTTGACTGACAAAGGGATTAAAATGTTTTTAGACGATTGGGATAAATTGCAGAAAGGATTGAGGAGAAGATAGCTAAACCTTTTCTATTTCTTCCAATTCTCCAAGAGCCATATCTAGGCCATCATCAAATTCTTTTTCAATCTCTTCATCAGCAGGTTTTTGCGTTTCGTCAACAATCTTAATAGAGTCGGACATTTCTTTATCCCCCTGGGTTTGCTTCTGGCATCCAATTAGAAATAATCCAATAATCACCAATAAAAATAATCTTAAAAAATAATGATTCTTTTTGCTCATCTTAACCTCTAAAATTCTCTTTTACTTTACCGACAAAATCTTTCCAATCATTTTTAACTGCTAAAATAACATCTTTTCTTTCCTCTTTTGTCTTAGCTTCGTTGAATTTTGCCTTGTTTAGCTCTGTTTTCTCGATAAAGGCTGCGACAGTTTCCTTATCTGCAAGGCCGCGGTGCATGAAGTCTTCTGCTCTCTCCTCTAAATCATAAAAGCGCCATTTTATCAAGTTGTATACCTTATTTTTTATTTCCCTCACGCATACAGACTTTTCTTCTCCTGTAAGCTTATTACACACTTCTTTTTCTTCCTGTATTGTCCCAAGGTTCATGAACCTTTTGACACATGAAACCCTTTCATCGCCTATTGGGAATTTCCAGCATGTTTGGACTGATTTATAGCGGGCTATGCAAATTCCTTTCTCGTTTCCTGCCAAGGCCCTGCATTCTTCAGGGAGATAATAAAGTTTGAGCTCTTTTTCCTGCTCTTCCTTTTCCATCCCGATTCTGCAAGCAACCCTTTCTTTCAGCGTTGTAAGATTGCTGCATTCAAGCCCTTCCGGCTCCTCATCTTTTTTTGTCTCTTTATCATTTTTTTCTTCTGTTTTATTGGCATCAGCCTCAGAATTCCCTGCTATTGAAACAAGCTCTTTGGCATCAATAATCCTTATATTTGCAACTTTCCCTTTTGTGCTTATCAGGTTGAAATTAATGTCTGCAAGGCTATTATTGTTTAAATCAACAAAATTATCCCCTTCCGCCAGCTTAATGGAAATATCCCCAAAATTTACATTAATGGTCTCATTGACTACATCTATTTTAAGCTCGTACTTGGTGCTATTTTTCAATGAAAATTTTTCCGAGTAGTCCTGATTAACAAGTATGTATACGGAGTCTCTGGAGCCAAAGCCCAGGCCAGAACTGCTTGAGCCACCACCACCTCCTCCAGCAGCAAGAATATGAGCTGGTAGCACTAGTAAAATAACCATCCATAAAACTATTTTGCGAATAATTCCAGTTTCCATGCTTCAGGTATAGACTCTAATTTATTTAAACCTTTCCTACTGGTTACTTGGCAAATATAAAACTTTAAATATAGTGCGGATTTTAACAGATATAATGGAAATAGAAAAAACAATAGCAACTTTGCATCCTCTTGAGAGGAAAGTACTCCCAGCTCTGAAAGAAACTAATTCTTTTGATAAAATAGCTGAAAAAACAAAGCTGCAGAAAGTCGAGGTAATGAGGGCATTACAGTGGCTGCAGAACAAGAAGCTTGTGAGGATGAGCAAAAATCTTCAAGAAGAGATAAATCTCGGTGAGAATGGCTTAAAGTACAAAGAAAAGGGACTCCCGGAGAAATCATTTCTGCAGTTTGTGATGAAGCATGAGCCATGCTCTCTGGAAGAGCTGCAAAAAGGGACAGGGTTAAGCAGGGAAGAGTTTAGCATTAGTCTTGGAATCCTAAAATCCAAACAATTAATAGACATAGCAAAAGAGAAAACAATTATCATTAAGCTAAGTAATAAAGCCAGAGAGGAAGGGAAGAAAACAAGTCTCCTAAACAAATTATTTGAAGTTGAGAATTTTTTAAACAAACCATTCCCCATTTATACTTCTCAATTAAAAGATGAAGAAAAGAAAGTTTTGGAGGAACTTAAAAAAAGAAAAGAAATAGTCAAAATAAACATTGTAAAGATAATAACAGCCCAGCCTACGGAGATTGGAAATAAAATTATAATGCACGGAATACAGGAAAAAGACATATTGGACAGGCTGACAGTTGATGTTCTAAAGTCAGGCTCATGGAAAAACAAGAAGATTAGGAGCTACGATGTATCCATTAATGTCCCTAACATCTTTGGCGGCAAAAGGCATTTTGTAAACCATGCCGTAGATTACATAAAGAAGATATGGATGGATCTTGGCTTCAAGGAGATGAACGGCAATTTTGTCCAGACTTCTTTCTGGGATTTGGATGCATTATTTGTGCCCCAGGATCATCCTGCAAGGGATATGCAGGACACCTTTTATATCAAAGAGCCTGCTTATGGAAAATTGCCGCAAGAGTTGATGAGAAGAGTAAAAGCAACGCATGAAAACGGCTGGACAACCGGAAGCAAAGGCTGGCAGTATGAATGGTCAGAGAGGATTGCAAAAGATAATCTGCTGAGGACGCATACAACTGTATTATCCGCGCAAACAATCGCAAAACTAAAGAAAGAAGGTTTGCCTGCAAAGTTTTTTTCTGTTGGCAAGGTTTTCAGGAATGAAACCCTGTCATGGAAATCATTATTCGAGTTTATACAAGTGGAAGGAATTGTTGTGGATCCAAATGCAAACTTCAAGCACCTTAAGGGCTATTTAAAGGAATTTTTTGCAAAAATGGGCTTTCCTGATGTAAGGATAAGGCCTGGCCATTTTCCCTACACTGAACCAAGCTGCGAGTGTGATGTATGGCACTCAAAGAAAAATCAATGGGTTGAGGTGGGAGGCGCGGGGATATTCAGGCCTGAAGTCGTAAAGCCATTGCTTGGCTTTGAATGCCCGGTTCTGGCATGGGGCTTGGGGATGGAAAGGACAATAATGGAATACTACAACATAACTGATGTTAGAGATATTTACAAGAATGACCTAAAGCAATTAAGGGAAGCAAAATTATGGATGAAATAAATAAAAACAAAAAATGCCAACCATAAACATAAGCAGGAAGGTGTTCGAGGAATATGTAGGTAAAAAGCTTCCCACTGATAAGCTAAAAGACAGGATAAGCTACTTGGGGACTGACCTGGAAGATGCAACTAACAATGAAATTATTGTGGAGGTTTTCCCAAACAGGCCGGATATGCTTTCCGTTCAGGGCTTCTCAAGGGCTTTCAGTTCTTTTATAGGGGCCAAGACAGGCTTGAGGAATTACAAGGTTGAGCATTCACATGAGAAAGTCATAATTGACAAGTCAGTCAAGGACGTAAGACCGTATACGGCATGCGCCATAGTAAGAAATATGCATTTTGATGATGAAAAGATAAAGGAAGTAATAGACATACAGGAAAAGCTGCATATAACTTATGGAAGAAACAGGAAAAAAGTTGCCATAGGAATCTACCCATACGAGAAGATAAAGACGCCGATAACATTCAAGGCAGAAAATCCAGAAGATATAATATTTCAGCCATTGGAATTTCCAAGGGAAATAAACGCTTTGCAGATACTAAAGCAGCATCCTGCAGGGAAAGAATACGGACATTTGCTGGAAGGAAAGAAAAAATTCCCTGTTTTCAGGGATGCCAACAATGAGGTTTTGTCTGTGCCGCCAATAATAAATTCGCATAAGACAGGAAAAATATCCGAAAAAACAACAAATGTTTTCATAGAATGCTCAGGATTTGACTTTAATGTTCTGGAAAAATGCCTCAATATAATTATTGCAGCTTTGCACGAGATGGGCAGCAAGATTTATTCCATGGATTTAATAGACGGCAATAAAAAATATACCACTCCGGACTTAAGGCCTGAAGAGATGAAAGTCGACATAGGATTCATAAACAAATGGCTCGGATTAACCCTTAAGGAAAATGAGATGAAAAAGATGCTTGAGAGGATGGGTTATGGCTATAGCAACAAAAAAGCGCTTATTCCTGCCTACAGGGCAGACATCATACACCAGACTGATCTTGCAGAGGATATTGCTATAGCTTATGGCTATGAGAATTTCAAAGAAACAATACCTCATGTGGCAACTATAGCTGAAGAAGACAAATTTGAGGTTTTCAAGAGGAAGGTTTCTGATTTACTGGTTGGCTTGGGATTGCTGGAAGCAAGCACATATAACCTGACAAACGAAGATTTTCAGAACAAAAGAATGAATGCTAAACTGGAGCTGATAGGTCTGGCTAATTCAATATCCTCAGATTACAACCGATTAAGGGCATGGGTAATACCTTCTTTGATGGAGATATTAAGCAATAATAAGCATCATGAATATCCGCAAAAAATCTTTACAATAGGAAGGATTTTCAAAAAAAATGAGAAATTTGACACCAATATAGAGGAAAATGAGAGGCTTGCAGTTGCTTTGGCATCAGAAAAAACTGATTATACGGAGATAAGGCAGGCTCTTGACTATTTGCTCAGGAGCATTGGCGTAAAGTACGATGTAAAAGGAACGGAGCACAATTCATTTATTGGCGGGAGGGTTGCAAGAGTCAGCATAAATGGAAAAAATATAGCTTATATGGGGGAAATCCATCCGGAGGTTTTGTTAGACTGGAATCTTGAGGTGCCTGTTGCTGCTTTTGAGCTTAATCTTACAGAATTGTTTGAGATAATAAATAAATAAAATAATTATTTTTTCTCTTGCTTGGCATTTTTAGCGGATTTTTTTGGCTTCTTTTTTTCCTCTAATGCGCCTATTTTTTCCTCTATACCGCTTTCTGTCTCTTTCTCTCTTTTTGCTGGTTTCTTTGCATCTGCTTTTTTCTTTTTTGGTTCTTCTTTCAATTCTCTCTTATTCTGCTTTACCGGCCTTTCTGTTTTCTGCTTTGGCTTTGTGTCCATTGCCTTTAATCCCAATTTTTCAAACTCCTTCCTTATGTCTTCATGGGAAGCGTTCTTTTTTACCTTGATAACATCCTTTAAAGGTTCTAAATGGAGAATATTGCACTTCCTTCTTCTTGTTTCGCCGTCTATAAGCACAAATTTATTGTCAAGAATGTCAACAATAACACACTTTAAGCCAGCGTCTCTGCCAGCCGTTTTTACACACAATCTTCCGATTTCGATCATTTTTCCCTCCAATCTCCAAAACATAAGCTATGTTACCATTAGCTTAGGAGATTTCAATTTTTTTACTTAATCTTAAACAATAATTTTATTATAATGATTATTATAATGAACGCGCCCTTTTTACTATTAAAATCCTCATGCATTTGCTGCACAAATTTCCCCCATAGGGCCTTTCCGGCCTTTTCTTTGTCTTTGGCAGATTACTCATCTTATTTGGCCTCTCCCTTAAAGTTCCTTTAAGAATAGCTCCGCAACTGCCGCATTTTGCCTTTCCCGGCTTCCTTTTTCTATAATGCAGTTTAGTCTTTCCTCCAGGGACCTTTACGTATACTCTTCTCAGGCTTCTTGATCTCTTGTATGGCTGCGGCATTTACCAGAGGAAATGAAAAATATTTATAAAGCTTTTCATACTCATCCACAATTACCTATTATTCATTGTTGTGGCTTCGTAAGATTAAACTGCACTTTATTAATTATAAATTCTAGTTGCGGCTTAATACTAGAAAACGACATAAATTTTATTTCATTTAGTATGTCGTTTTATATCTAGTAGCGGTTATTTATAAGTTAGAACTTATGTCCGCTACTATACATCAGAAATCTTTATATATAAAGCAAACGCATTAAAGCTTTAGCACAATGGTATCAGGATCAAGGGTTTTTAATAAAAGAGGTGTAAGCCCGTTAATTGCAACGGTTTTGCTGATTTCTTTTGCAGTAGCCTTGGGCTCTGTCGTTCTTAACTGGGGAAAGAACCTAGACATATCAAGGTCAGGCGATGCATGCTCCGGAGCAGCTATAAAGATAAGGAATATCGGGGAAGGGGAAGTATGCTATTCCGGCTCAGGCTCAAATATATCTATCAATTTCATCCTTGATAATCCTGGAGATGTTGATGTAGTAGGATTGAGCATATGGATTGTCGGGGATAAAGGGACAAAGCTGCTGGACCTGGATAATATTGAGATAAAATCAGGCGAATTATTAGATGTAAAAGATGACAGGATAAAATATGACTTCAACACTTATGGCATGATAAACTATGTACAATTCATACCGAGAGTAAAAGCCGGCGCTGGAATTGACATATGCCCAAAAAATTCCGTAAAAGCCGAGAAAATAGGAAGCTGTCAATAAAATAAACTCTTATGTATCATGTATCATTTTCTAGTAAACTTTAATCACTTTTCTTATTATAATGCTGAAAAGTATGGCAAAAATGATGTATGTTCCCAGCCAGCCAAGCTCCCATCCAAAAAGGTTAAGCAGTATCTTTTTCTTGTTCTCAATCTCTATTGTCTTTATTGTCCCGTCATTTACTTTCTTTATCGGGTCTTTGTACAGGTTTTCCGTTATAATGACATCTTTATCATATTTTTTACCGTCAGTGATGTACTCGAGAAGATATTCCCCCCTGTTGCCGCTTAAGCGCCATTCAACCTCACTGCCTTCAATCTCCTTTTTTGTGTCGCCATTGACTTTTATTCCTTCAGGAACGCTCAGCTCTATTGAGCCTACAATATTTTTATCGAAGGTAACCTTTGTTGCAAATTCCTGGCCTGGAAGTACAGGATCATAAGCAAGGTGTGAATTCATCCAGCCGAAGATAAGAATAATAGGGATAAATGAATATAGCATGCTTTTCATTGACTGCATCATATATTTTCCGTTTAACTGCATAATCTTTTTCTGGGATTGCATGGCCCTCTCAGGACTGTTCTTCAATTCTTTCATCCCTTTCTGCAGATCCTTCATCTCCTCCTTTAAGCTCTTCATCAGGTTCTGGTCAGTAGTGTATTTGTAGATCAGGGTTATTATCAGTGAAATCAAAAAAGAGAGGAGTATTACGGCCCACAGAGTAGGCAAATTAAGAAAAGGGGTAAAAACCGGATTTAATATATTCTCAAAAACCATTCAAAAATACCTCTTTTAACCTCCCATAAACCTCCTCATCATGGGATTCATGTCGCATCCATCTTTTAAAAAAAGCTGGACCAAAACAAAAAGGATTTTCACTTCGCTCAAATCATTCATCCTCCCATAAACCTCCTCATCATGGGATTCATGTCCATCATATGCTGCCTTGAGATTTCCTCATAAAGCCTGTATATAATCATCACTGCAAGCAGAATTCCCGTCCCTGAGCTTAATGTGCCAGTTATATCAGCAAATCCAGACAAGAAGCCTATTGCCAGGCCGCCCATAACAGTTAATGGCCATATGTATCTATTAAGAAGCCTTTCCAAAACCCTTTCATCTCTTCTAAAGCCCGGAATTTGCAGCCCGGAAGCCATCATATTTTTTGCCTGGCTCCTTGCGTCCATGCCAGCTGTCTGCACCCAAAACATGCTGAATGTCATTGCAGCAATCATCATAAACGACAAATAAACTAAAGACTGTAAATAAGGAGCATACCCAATAAAAATTGTATGCTGCTCAATCATAGCCCTTATAATGTTAGGGCCTTGCAGCCAATATATAAAACCAGATATGGGCTGTCCAGTTACATCACTAAATCTGCCCAGTACAGGCGTTCCTACATTTTGTAAAAATCTTCCAATCAATTGTATATTTGCAATCAAAGCAGCAGCAAGTATTACTGGAATATTAGAAGTGTAAAAAAAAGCCAATGGCCATCTGACGCCATGCCCTCTGACCATGCCAAAAGACAATGGAATTTCAACCTTCATTGCCTGGGCATAGACGACTATAATGAAAATGACCGTAGTTGAGACAAGGGTAGCCACCATAATTCCTGCTGTTGTTGGATCTCCTGCCGCAAGGCTTTGGAACAAAGCAGGCACTGCTCCTGCCGAGTATGTAACCCCAGCTAGGCCTGTGGGACCTGGAAGCCAGTTAAATGCCTGAACAAAAATGCTTTTGCTGACTCCAGCAGCTATAAACAAACCTACACCAGAACCAAAGCCCCATTTGCTCACAACCTCATCCATGAACAATATCATAAGGCCCCCTAAAAATAACTGGAATATAAGGACAAGTTCAAGCTGGCCATACAAGGGAGTGCCTAAGTATGCTGGATCAGGGGCCATGCCGCCCATAAGTACATATATTGATGACTCAAATATGATGAAAAATACGGACAATAATTTTTGCAAGCCTTGGAATGTCTTTTTCCCTTCTGTCTGCGTAAGGTCCAGCTTCAAAATTCCTGAACCATTAAGCAGCTGCAGGACTATAGAGGCAGTGACTATAGGGCCTATTCCCAAGCTTATGATGCTTCCAAACTCTGCGCCTAAAATTATAGATAATGTCTCAAATCTCTGCAGGGCATTAACGCCCATGCCAAATAACGGCATCAGCCCAAGAATAAAAAATATTACCAGGACAACAAGAGTCCATTTCAACTTTTCCTTGAAAGAAAGATGCTTCTGGGATGGACCTTCTACCTCCGGGAGGTTGTTTAAAATCGTTTTCCACACGGACATTTTATTGTTTTTTGCCTGCGCTTACAGCAAGTATTACCTCTCCGCCACTGCCTTTTACCTTCTCAATGGCTTTTTTGGAGGCATAAGAAACCTTTATCCTGTACTTATTTAAAACTTTGCCGCTTCCCAAAAGCTTATTAAATCCTAATTTTTCAAGGTCGACAGAATAAACATCATTTTCCTTTACTGCAACATTCTGCTTGCTGAGTTTCCCTATATTGGCTTCCAGGTATTCTATATTTACAGGTCTGATATCAGTTGTGCTTTTGCTCTTAAATCCGAACTTGCCGAAATATCTCTCTCCCCAAAGACTGGGCTTTTTTGAATCTGCCCTTTTTCCAGAGCCTGCCATTCCTCTGCCACCCTTGTTTCCAGCGCCTCTCCTCTTTTTCATAGCGCCGCAGCCGTGAGTTTTGCTGCCCCTGTACCTGTTAGATTTCTTTCTTTTGTTGACTGTCATCTTGCCTTCCTATATCATCCTTTTTATGAGGTCATTAATCTTTTCTGCCCTGTAGCCAAGAGCTCCGCCTTTTTTGAATGGCATTTTTATACCTTTTCTCCCATAACCTTTTCTAGGGCTGTTTAAACGGAAAAATTTTTTTATTTTTTTGCCTTTAACATTTAAAAAATGATTATATTTTACTTTTTCTTTTTTATCCGAAACCCTTCCTTTGTATTCCTCACTTTTCTTTTCCACCAAAAGATTGTAAGTTTCCCCGTCTAAGTTTCCCCATGTAACATAATCATTGACCTTATTTACCATGCCAGCGTAAGACTCATTGCCAGGAACAATGACACAATAGTTCTTCTTGTATAGCCTAAGCTGATTGAGGGTCCTATCAATGTCATTTTTAGCGCCAATAGAGCCTCTGACCCTTACGATTGCAATTTTCCCGTTTTTTTCTTTGCTTTCTTCTTTTGGCATTTTAATCATGCGTTTATTTTTCCTTCAACAATACCAAGGCTGTCTGCCGTTTCTTTTTTTATCTTGATTTCTGTAAGCTTCTTCAGCGCATCAAAGCAGGCTTTGATCAAGTTGAGTTTAGTCCTCGTCTGGCCTGATGTCTGCGACCATACGTCCTTTATTCCCGCTATGCTCAGCATTTTTTTGCACTCCCTTTCTATGCACAAGCCTGTGCCTCTTGGTGCTGGTATCAGCTTCACTTTCACTGAGCCGCATTTGCCTTCAACAGTAAAAGGCACGCTATGCGGATTCCTGCAGCCGCACTGCCAGCTTCCACAGCCTCTGATTATCTTGATTATGCCAAGCTTTGCATTTCTTATGGCCTTTTCCCTTGCAGGAACTGTCTCTTTGCTTTTCCCATAGCCGATTCCTATATATCCATCTTCATTTCCCAGAATCGCAAATGTGCCAAACCTTGGCTTGTTGCCTTCCCTTGTCTTCTTTTGCGTCTGCCTGAATACACGCCTCTGGCCTCCGCCAAATTTTCCTTTTGATTGGCCAACAAGCAAGAGATCAGTGCTTAAGTTAGGCATCAATATGTCTGTGATCTGGTATTCAAGTATGTTAAGCCTGTTGTCCAGTATGTAATCTATGCTGTCAATTTCCCCCGATTTAACCTTCTTTCCCAATAATGTTCTCGGATTCCAGCTTTCTTTATTAAATTCATGAGTAGTCCTTCCTTTTTTTTCTTCTGCCTTTTCCACGTCTATAATCACGTCCTCCGCTAATTCTTCCTTTTCTGCTTTTACTTTCTCTGCCATTTTTACCCTTTGCCAAAATTTTTATCTATGCTGCCTTTTACCTGCTCAAAATTTTTAGTTATGTTCTCAGGATCTATCTTGTTTTTTATACAGGCACCAAACTGTTTTTTAAGCAGTGCCTCGTTTTTTTTCAATGATTGCGCATAACCTGCTATATGGGCGCCACTTAGCCTCTCTTTGCTCGGCAGCATCTCTTTGCTGCAGGGTATGTTTAATCCCGCGTCCAAAGCGCCGGCAAGCACGGAGTACAGCCTTGAGCCTTTCACCGACTTGCTTAGCCCTATATCAAAAATTACCTGGTCTAGTCTAGCATTTTTTGCTTTTTTACCGAGCAAATAGCCTACGAGGTAAGCAGCGGGAATATTCCCAGTATTATAGTTCCAGCCGAATTTTTTCAGGTTTTGCGAATGTGATGCAACCCTTACAATATCCCCTTTTTTGTTGTATTCTACTATAGATGCCTGTATATTCTTTAATGATTTCCTTACGACAAGCCTTGGCCTTTTTGCCGACAGTACCTTTACCCTTTTCCTGTAATTGGTAAGGCTTTTTCTTTTTCTTCTGAATCCTACCGTATAAATGCTGTCCCTTTTCATTTTTTGATGAAGCCGTTTTCCTCCATGTATATCTTAAGGTGCCTTTTGCTCCTGAAAAAACCGCCTTTGCTTTTCATATAAAGGGACCTGTAGCCAGACCTCTCAATCACATCCTTGTCCCTCAGGTTCTGCAGAAAAGACCTCTGAGTTCTTATGTGATTTGCCCACCTGCTTTTCTTTGGGATCCTGGCATTAACGCTACCCTTTCTTGATCCCGGGCCTTTCCTTCTACCCCTGCTTTTCTGGAGCTGGTTCTTTCTGATTCTGTACTTTGATGTCCCTATGGCCTTTTTTGCAATTATTGCCTTGTCTTTTATCAGGGATTTAATATCAGCTTTTGTTATTGCCTCTTTTATCTCTTCAAGCCTGCTAGGATCCAGCCATACATTGCTCTCTGAGCACTTTAATACCTGCGCAGCAAGCCTTTTTTGTATTTTAACCTTCATTTTACCTTTCCCTCTTCGTCAACAGCTTGTCCTTTTCCTTCTTTTCCGCCTCTTTCTTGTCTTCCTCTGCAACTTTCCCAGCTGATTTTTCCTCTTCCCTAGCTGCTTTCTCCTTTACATCCTTCTTTTCCTCTTTTTTAGATTTCTTTTTCGCGGCCATTTCCTGCTCTGCATTTTTTATGTACTCCTCTGGATTCCTGATGTTCAATACATTAAACCCAAGCTCTTTTGCCTTTTTCAAAATTACAATCCTGTTTTTTTTGCCTGTAGTTGAGGAGATAATAACCCCATGTTTTTTATGGTCCAAAACATCAAGTTGCTTTGAGTTATCCACTCTTCTTTCCTCAAGCCCTGTCTTGTGCAGACCCCTTACTTCTCTCGGGCTCCTGTAGCCCTTGGAGACTTTTTTGGACTTGCCTCTTTTGTTAAGCCTCAGTTTTGAATGCAAGCCCTTCGGTTTTCTCCATTTTCTCTTTAAGCCGGGCTTTTTGTGATAGTCCTGCCTGATAAACTCAGGCTTTCTCGCCTTTATCTTTCTCCTTATCTCAAGCAATTTTTCTGTGTCCATATTATCTTACTTCCTTGCCATCCTTGTCTGTTATGTAAATGCCGTCCTGAAAAATCCTGAGATCGTATCTTGTCCTGCGGGTAAGCTGCTCGATATCAGCGCTTATCTGGCCTGCAATCTCCTTGCTTGCGCTTTCCACACTTATTTTGTCCCCTTCAACCTTTACTGCTGCCCCTTCCTTAAGCTTGAGTACCCTGGGAACCTTTTCCCCTAAAAAATTTTTTACCGTAAGCTCATCTTTATTCACGGAAACATTCATAGGGAAATGCCCCGAGCAGATTTTTAGCATATATTTGTGGCCTTCCAGGCTCCCTTTAATCATGTTCTTTATATGAGCGGCATATGATTTTATCAGCTTCTTTTTTACTTTGCTGAACTTCCCTGCTTTGAGTATAATTAAGTCATTCTTGCTTTCTACCGTTATTTTCTTATCCGAAAAGTCCTTTTTAACCTCGCCTTTCCGCCCCTTTAATGTTAATATGCCCTTATCTATACTAACACTTAGCCCTTCAGGAATCTTTATTTCCGCAATAAGGTCCTTTTTTTTTGCCTTTCTGCTTTTATTTTCAGTTTCCATTTTAGTAGCAATAAGCCAAGAGCTTTCCCCCAATCTGCTTTTTCTTTGCGTCATTATGCGACATGATCCCAGCAGGAGTGGATAAGATCAGAATACCCATGCCCCTTGCAAGCAAATACCTTTTCTCAAATTTCTCAAACTGGTCGTTTTTTACGCTGTACCTTGGCTTTATGACCCCGCACTTGTTGATATTGCCCAGAAGATTTATCTTAATGAAATCTCCCCTGCCGTTCTTGATTTCCTCAAAGTCTCCTATGTAGCCATTGTCTTTTATTACTTCAAGCACTTTCCTTATTATCTTTGATGAGGGAGCGGTCATGCTCTCGTGCTTTCCTATCTTCTCGTCATTCAATATTGATGATAATGCATTTGCTAACGGATCATTCATTGTCATTTTTTGCCTCAGCTGTACTTTTTAAACCCAAGCTCCACAGCATTTTCCCTGAAACACTGCCTGCACAGATGAATGCCATAGCTGCTTATATGGCCCCTTATTCTCCCACACCTGACGCATCTCTTCAGGCTTATGCCGCAGCTTCTTTTTTTTGGAGCATTATGCTTGATGTATTTCTTCATCTTCACAGGCTTGGCCCTGAGCTGCCTGAATTCCTTTTTATAATCGCTGTATGACATTTTCATTCACCTAGCTTCAAATTAAAATTGCTCTTCATGAAATCAATCGATTCATTTCTCCTGATGCGGTGCTTTTTTGGTATAGTATGCCTTTTCAAAGCCCTTTTCTTTATCCTG
Organism: Candidatus Woesearchaeota archaeon; assembly: GCA_016184145.1. Classification (GTDB taxonomy): domain Archaea; phylum Nanobdellota; class Nanobdellia; order Woesearchaeales; family GW2011-AR4; genus JACPDF01. The sequence continues at coordinate 20,087 of JACPDF010000029.1, forward strand.
AAGCCGTTTCTTTCCAGAGTTATGCAAACCTGGAATCCCATAATGCCTATTTCAGGATCATACTTGACTCCAGGAACATCGATGTACTCATTAATACCAAATGATATATTCCCCTCATCATCAAAATTGCTTTGCTGCAAGGTATTATCTTTTGACTCGAGGAGCCTTTTCAATAATTCCGTTGCCTTGCCTTTCCTCAATGTCAGCTTGCATCCTATCGGCAATCCAGGCCTTAGACCCCACTCCTGGATCCTTTTTCTTGTGAATGTCTTTACTGGCTGCCTACCAGCTATGCTGTTGATAAGCTTCATTCCTTTCTCTAGCTTAGCCTGGTCCTTTCCAGCACCGATGTTCAGCGTTACTTTTTCTATGCTTATTTCTCTCATAGGATTCATTTTATTGTGTTAATTTAATCAAAGGCTTGTCTCTGCCTACAGGAAATGCGTATTTTTTTAATGTCTCGACGACATCTCCCTTTTCGGTCTTGTATATGATTCTGTTGCCGGCAATATCCTGAACCTTCCCTGTTCCACCTATATGCTTCCCTCCTGTCAGGAATATCAAAGAGTCCTTAGCAAGCTTGATATGATCTTTTATCATAGACTTCTTATCGCTCAGATCTACAAGCACAACGTCTCCTACCTTGTAGCTGTCTTTTTCAACAAGCATGTTCTTTCCATCATACAAATTCAGCTGAGCCTTTCCTTTCATCCCTTTCATAATGCTCTTGCCGATTATCTTGCAAAGCTTAAGGCCGCTTTCATCCTTGCTTATCTTGATAAGGGTTATAGAGCCCTTTTTATCCAAAATAATGCGGAAATGCTCGCCTATGTCATTAAGCGACAAAACATCAAACAATCCAACCGGGAATTTAAGGTCTCTTCTTCTTATGCCGTCAACAGTTATGTCCTTGTTTGCCAGCATGAACTTTGCTTCCCTATTAGTTGCCGCATATCCGAGCATGTCCCTCAAAATGACATTCAACGGCAATGCCATCTCAATCTTATGGGGTCCAGGGCTTGGCTTTGTTATATACACTATGCCCTTTCTCTTTATCTTCCATGATTTCGGCGAAAAATGCCGTTTAAGATGCTTTGACATTTTTTTTCTTCCTCTCCAAAACTTTATTCCTCATCTTATCGTCTATGTTCAGTTCCGTGACCAAAAGATTGGACGGATGCAAAGGATGCCTTGTCTTTGTTCCGTCTTTTTTTGAAATTTCTATGCCGCTTATGTATACGCGTGTTTTTTTCAGGTCAACTTCCTCAACTTTTCCCTGCTTGTTTCTGAATTGGCCTCTCATGACTTTTACATTATCGCCTTTCCTCAGGTTTATGCTCCTCTTGCTGTACTTTTTTCTCAGCTCTTTTGAAAGGTGTGCGCTGACAAACTTCTGCTTGATGTGCAACGGGGCGTTATGCCTGTACTTCCTTTGCTTTCTCGGCTGCACGCTTCTTTTCCACGAAGTTGCGAATTTTGTTTTCATATCAGCTACCTTAAACAACGATGCTCGCTATCTTTGCCACTCCTGGCCAACGTTCAGTGACTTCCTTTGCAATAGCGCCCTTGAACATTGTGCCTTTCGGGTTTCCTTTATCATCCTTTAAAACAACTGCAGCATTGTCCTCGAACTTTATCCTTGTGCCGTCAGCCCTCCTGTACTCTTTCTTCTGCCTCACTATTATTGCATGCACTACTTGTTTTCTCATATCTGGACGACCGCGCCTTACAGACGCCATGACTAAATCAGCAACACCAGCCGAAGAGATGCGCCCTTTTGTTGTTTTCAAGCCTACTACGGTAAATATCCTGAGCACCTTGGCTCCCGAATTATCGCAGGTTTCTACCTCGCTCCCTACAGGCAGCGCTCTCGTCACATTGGCCTTTATAGCTTTCATTCTTTTTGCTCCTTGTTTGGTTTCTTTGCATTATCCTTATTATCTTCAGGTTTTTTTACTTCCTTCCTTACCTTTGACTCCTCTTCAGCCTGCATTCTTTGCTCAAACCCTTTTTCCCTGCCCAAAACCTCAACCACAACAAAGTTTTTGGTCTTGCTTAGCGGCCTGCATTCCATTATCTTCACAATGTCACCTTCATTTGCATTGATGCATGAAGGATTATGGGCTTTGACCCTGCTCCTTCTTTTTTCATACCTTTCATATTTCCTCAAGTAGTTCTTCCATTCCCATTCAACATTTACAGTTTTCTGCATCCTGCTTGATACCACAATTCCGGTAAGAATCCTCCCCCTACACTTCAAAGTACCATGGAACGGACAATTATCATCCTGGCATGCCTCCTTGGGATTACTTACTTCCAAACCTATGTTTCTAATTTCCATTTTTTATCTTAATCCGGTCTTCCGGTTTCATCGCAATTATGTTCCCATCAACCTCAACAAAGCTGTCGTTTATTTTAATCTGAAATAGAGAGTTTGCTTTCAAAATCCTTTTTCTTGCATTATTTGTCTTTACCAAAAAGCTGTTTTTTGTCTCATCAATTATTTTCCCTTCTACTTTCTTGCCAGGGATGCTTACATGCTTCCCTATAAATTCCCCGCGCAATATGCCAACATTTTTCTGCGTCATCTTACCTTACTTCAATTGATTCCTGGGGAAAACCCATCCTGACCAAAAACTCCTTAACTTTCCCTTTGTGGTCGCCCTGCAGCTCTATCTTGCCTTCCTTTGTGGTGCCGCCGCATGCGAACTGCTCTTTGAGCTTTTTTGCAAGGTCCCTGATGTCAATCTCTTTTTTGTCAATGCCCTCAATAACAGTATAATATTTCCTGAACTTCTTCTTTTCAAGATATACCTTAATTATCTGGCTTTCTTTTGCAATTGTTTCGCAAACACAAAGCTCTTTCACAAGCCCACACTTAGGACATATCTCACTCATGCTTTTTTACCAACCTCATTTTTTTCGGTTTGCTGCGCCTTTTTCTCTTTTTTTGCCCTCTTTTCATGCTCTATTGTGATTATTCTTGCGAGGGTTTTCTTTATCTTCCTTATCTGGCCTGGATTTTTAATAGCGGTTCCTATCGCTACCTGTGCATTCATCTTAACAAGCTCTTTTTTCAACTCAGTTGCTTTTTCATCAGCCATACTTTTGTCCATTCCCCTTATTTCCTTAACCTTCATTTTCCTTTACCTGCTTTTTCCTCGGTTTTTTTGCCGTTGTCTTGCTTTTGCTCTCCTTTTCAGGCTGCTCTTCAGAAGCCTCTTTGTCTTTTTTATCGCCTGTTTTCTCGGCTTTATTTTCTGTTACTTCCTCAACTTTTTCCGCTTTTTCCTTAATAAGCTCTACCTTATCCGGCAGCTTTGTATCTGGCGGCATAATGCTTACCTTTACCCCTATTATCCCGGTCTTCAGTTTTGCCTGACCTTGTGACTTATTGACGCCTACTATTGCGATGTCTCCACATTTTTTCAGATAGCCTGAGTAAAATCTCCAGGATTTTGCCCTGCTGCTCGGTATTTTTCCAGATACTATTATCTCAACACCTAAGGCTCCTGATTTCATCACCTCTTCCATGATTTTATGACCAATTGCCTTGAATTTCTCCGCTCCAAACCTTTCCAATGAGTCTGTAATCTTTTCAGAGACTATCTTTGCATCCAGATTCAAATTTTCCACTTCGCTTATCTCTATCTGCGGATTTTCGAGATTGAATCTTTTCTTCAGATTTGCTGTCAGCTCTTTTATGTTCTGCCCTTTTCTCCCAACTATCAGGCCTGGCCTTGAAGCATAAATTACTATTTTTTCCCCTAATGGCGTCTTCAACATCTTTGTGTGGCTGTGTCCCACACTTCTGAGGTTATTGCTTATGTATTCCTCTATCTGGTGTTCCTTCATTTTCTGCGCTATGAACCTTCTTTCAATCATTTTTTACCTACATTTCATTTTTTCCTGATGGTTGAGCATCAATATCTTTTTCCGTTTCCTGCTTTTTAGGAGACTCTTTCCTTGCATTTGCCTCGATTGCTTCTTTTTTTGCTTCCACTGCAGGCTTGCTCTCCTTTGTTTTCTTTTCCGTTATTTTTTTGTTTTCTCCCTTTTTGCCCGCCATCTCCTTAACGACAATCTCTATGTTTGTCCTCTTTGCTTTCCTGCTTCTTTTCCTTCCGTAATGCATGACTGTGGCAGCCTTGTTTGCATTTATGTGCGTTATCACCAGGTTAGAGCTGTTCATGCCTTTAAACTGCGCATTGGCCTCGACAAGGCTTATGAGATCCAAAATCTCTTTTGATGCTTTTCCAGGATATCTTCCTGCAGCAATCCTATTTTTATGCCCCATGTTGTCATTGAACCTTCTAAAAGGAATGGCCCTCTTTTTTTCTATTACTTTGTTCAGCACATTTTTTGCATAGCCAACATCCTTGTTCCTTATGAAATTGCATATTTCAATACTCTGCTTAAATGAAATCGGCAAAGATTTTCCAATAACCCTTGCCATGTTCTCCTTTGAGTAGCTGCTGAACGAATAGTTTTTACCCATTTTATTTTACAGACAGCGCTGCACTTGATTTTGTAGCTCCTATTCCAGGTGCCGAATGCTCAACCCTGCTCCTTGTGAATGAAAATTCACCGAGGCAGCGGCCAATCATCTCTTCTGTTATGCCTACTATGGCAAATTCCTTGCCGTTATGCACTTTTATTGTCTGCCCAACCATCTCAGGCAAAATTATCATGTCCCTGCAATGGGTTTCAATGTTTTTTTCATTTCTCTTTATTTTCTTAAGTAGCTTTTTCTGCTGCTCAGTAAGGCCGCGCTTTATGCTCCTTCTTCTGCGCGCAGGAAGCAACTGTGCAAATTCATTCAAGCTTAATTTTTTCAGCTCTTCCAGCGTTTTTCCCCCGTAAGTAAATTCTTTTCTTGCCATTTTTAACTTGTTTTAATTAACGTTTTGTTCTTCCTGTCCTTCTTGGAGCTATCTTTCCGACTTTCCTTCCAGGAGGATCATTTCTTGCAGATTGGGTAGGCCTTCCCTTATGGGCAGAACTCTTTCCTCCAAAAGGATGATCGACAGCGTTCATTGATGTTCCGGATGTCTGCGGCCACAATTTGTTCTTTGCTTTCATTGCATAAAATCTTCTGCCTGCTTTCAAAAACGGCTTTTCCTTTCTTCCTGAGCCCGCGATAATTCCGATTGTAGCCCTGCAGTCCGGCAAAAACATCCTTGTCTTTGCTGACGGAAGCTGAACAACAATCTTGTTCTGCATCTTTGTGACTATCTTTGCAAATCCTCCTGTAGCCCTTACAAATTTGCCGCCATCCCCTGGGTAGGATTCTATATTGTATATGGCAGTTCCCTCAGGAATGTTTTTCAGGGGCATGACGCTTCCTTTCTTTGCCTCAACATTATCCCCCATCTCAACTGTGTCTCCTATCCTGACTCCTTCCGGTGCCTGCATTAAAACGATTTTGCCATTATCATATTCTATCTGCGCAAGCGGAGCGCTATGCCCCTGGCAATGTATGAACTCCTTTATCTTTCCATTCAATGTTCCCTTAGCGTTTATGTATCTAGCCTGTCCTTTATACCTGAAACTAGGCGCCCTGTACCTTGGGCCTCCTTTTCCTCTTGCTTGCTGAATCAGATTCTTACCCATGTTACAACCTACATTAACCCCAACTGCGTTGCTATGTCAATAGCGGGGTTTTTCTCTGCAAATTTTACATACGCCCTTTTTTCGCCTTTTCTTACGAATGTCTTTACATTCTCTACATCAACCTTGAACATCTCTTCCACAGCTTTCTTTATCACGCCCTTGTCAGCATCTATATCTACAACGAATATGAGCTTGTTCTGGCTTTCCATCAGCCTTATCGACTTTTCCGTCGATAAAGGATACTTGATAATTTTATGCGGGTCCATCTTATCTAAACAGCTTTTCTTTCTCCAAAGCCTCTATTGCTGATTTTGTCCATAAAGTCAAACGTCCGGGGACTGCTCCTGGAGCAAGAAGCTCTGCATTAAGCTCTTTTACCCTTGCAATATCCACGCCCGGGATGTTTGCAGCAGCCTTCGCAAGCTTGCTGTTGCCAGCAATAACTATCAATGGCCCTTTTTTTGTGATATATTTCCTTCCCCTAGATTTACCCTTTCCTGCCCTGATTGTCCTTATTCCCGCTCTTGCAAGCTCTTTTTCAAATCCAAGCTTGTTCAATGCATCTGTCACCTCTTTTGTTTTTGCAAGCTCTTCAAATTTTTTGTCCAGCACAAAAGGATAGGTTTCCGGCACAATATGGCCTCTCTCCTTTACAATATCCGAGATTATAGTGGCTGATATAGCGCTTCTTATCGCTTTTCTCCTCTCTTTTTTGTTGATTTTTTTCTCTAAAATTTTTTCTGACTTTGGAGGGTGGGCCCTTCTTCCTCCGACTGTATTTGGCGCAAATGCACCAACCCAGAACATTCTCCTGCCTCTTCTGGATAAGATTTTTCTCGGAGTTCTTGAGATACCAAAACCATAGCTGCCCCTATAGCGCCTTCTTCTTTTTGAAAGCGTTGAGGATGCCCTTTTTCCAGCCTCCGGAGCTGCACCATATACCTTTCTGCGGGCGCTTTGCAATGCAAGCACTGCCCTTTTTATCAAATCCGGCCTTATATCTTCATTGAACTGGCTGGGAAGATTTATCTCTCCTGTTTTGTCCTTTGATGTTCCTAATATTTCCAGTTTCATTTTAAGCAGTCACATCCAAATTCATGCTTTGAACCACCGGAACTGCCGCGGGAATTTTGTCATTAGGTCTTATCGGCTCGTTGAACCTTATGAGCCTTTTTTCCGGACCGGCTATGGAGCCCTTTACCAATATGAACTGATTTTTTACAACCCCATAACTTTCGAAGCCGCCTTTTTTGCTTATCTCATTGGCTTTGCCTATCTTCAAAAGCCATTTATTGTACTCTGTCCTTACATGATAGCCCATTTTTCCTGCTTTTGCAACTCTCCACATTATATGGCCCTGCGCCTTCCAGCCGCCTAAGCTTCCAACCCTCCTTACTCCTTTCTCTGATTTATGGCTCCTTAGGCCAACACCAAACCTTTTTACAGGCCCCTGGACCCCTTTTGCTTTTGTTACTGCATGAATATCAAGCTGCTGGCCTTCCCTGAAAACCTCGTCTATTGCAATCTCCTTTCCAAGCTTTTCCCGAGCGTACTTCAGCTGCTCTTCCTTATTGCCTCCAATGCCAATCTCAAACAATTCCGGCTTTTTCTTGCCTATGCCAGTAAGCTTTGGCTGAGTGTAAACAAGCAAGCGCAAAAAATCAAAGTCTTTGCTTTCTTTTGAGCCTTTTTTCTTCGGCAATATTATTTTTCTTGCAAGTTCCTTGTCGAGATTATCTGCAAGAGTTTCAGAAACAAGATTTAAGCCATATATCGTGTTTTTGTAAAATTTTATAGAAGCAGTCTTGAGCGGGGGGCATTCGATGATTGTAACGGGGCAGAAAATGTCCATGCCCTTTGTTGTTGAATTTTTGCTGTTGTCGTTAATGATCAAGTGAGTCATGCCGACTTTATAGCCCGCAAAGCCAAGCAACTTGGTGTCTTTTGACGGTGCCCAATACCTCACTCTAGCAAAAACTTTTTTGGACCTCTTCCTGGGCCAAAACTGCAAGCTTCCTCTTCTTGGTGTTCTTGTTACTGGCATTTTTCTTAATATCTTATTCAGCACAGATAAGTATGAATAAGGCAATTGCTTATGCAAAAAAGCCTTTTATTGACGTCCTTTTGTAGAAAACAGTCTTATGAACTGTACTGAAAAGGACATCTTTTCAGGCTTGTTCTACCGTCTTGGGAATAATAGGCTATTTATAAAGGTTGCTATATGCGGTGCTGTCTAATCTGCGGGACTTTTAACCATTTCTTGCCCTCCTGTCGCTTTCGAGACTTTTAGGCATTTAGAAGTCTTTTAACAATACAATATTTGTCAATCTCATGATTTGTTGATTTTCTACAATTTTTTTTTGGTAAATTGATTATCTCTATATCATTGTATAGGAGGATATTAACTGTATTTTTGGATTCTTGAGTTACTAATCCTACAACTTCATTATTGAATGTCACAAATTTTCCGTCCATCTTTAACAGCCTTTAATGACATTGTTCCCCATCTATTGCCTTTTAGCCAAATCCCACACCTTTCAGCAGGTGTCATTTTGTCCTTAACTCCTTTTCTCACAAAGTTATGGAATACTTTAAAGCCATCTACACAATAAGTAGCTTTTCTGCACAAAAGTAGTCAAATAATATTATAACCATGTAACAAAGCCCATAAACCAATGAGAAAAGCTAAAATAGATACAGCTAAAATAGTATAATTAACCCATTTTGGAGTTTGTGATTTAAGTAAATCTTCTAATAAATCGTTAGTAACAAAAGGTTGTACTGTTTTTTTGGCGTCCCACTCTTGCATCTTTTTGAGATCTTTAGATAATTTATCAACCTGCATTTCCCATCCCTTTAATAGACCAGGGTTTATTGTTGCTGTTATATCTGTTTTTCCGTCTTTACCTACTACTTTTAATCTGTTCATCTGTTAATTGATTATAAGTTTTACCTATTTTTCTGCCTTTTCCTTTTTACCTTCCGGCTCTTTATTGTAGAAAAAGGCCTTCCTTTGTGCATAGCTTACCGGATTCTTTATTTTGCTGCATAAATTATCAGGCTTGCAGACTCCAATGTCAACATAATACATCATGTTGTTGCAGTTTGGCGGCAAAATTTTTTTCTTTTGCGCTTTGTGGTACCTTAGCTGGCCAACAAGATAATTTTCCCTCAAGGGCTCTGTGTTTTTTTTGTTCCATTCCTTTAGGTATTTTTCTATCTTTTCATAATCCCATCCAAGGCTTGTAAGGGAATTTATCAGGATGAACAATGCCCTTTTCCTTCCATCAGCCAAGCCGTTATTTATGAGCTTTATGCACGGGGGGAAAAATTCCTCCGGCAAAGCGGATTTTATTTCATAATCTTTTTTTGTTTCTGCCTTTATCTCATCTTCCCTTGCTGAGGTAAAATCAATGGCCTGCGTCAGCAGCTTTGCAGCCTCATTTTTTGAGACATCTCTTTTGTCAAGAAACCTTAGCTTTGAAACCTTTACATTCTCCGGCTTTGCATGGTCTTTTTCAAATTCCAGGACTTTTTCAGGATTTAAAGGAAGTGAAACCAAACCGGATTTCTCATGCAATGAGTACGGCATCCTGAATAAGTGCCTTGAGGATATAAGAATCGTGTCTATATTGAGGAAAGGCTCCGCATTCAAGCCTGCAATGCTGTCCCCAAATTCATTTTTTTCATGATAAACTATTTTATTCGGGTTTTCTTTGGTTTTTTCAATTACTTTTGAGAAATTATTATCCTCCAACTCCATTATTTTTTTGCCCAATGGCTTCTTTATCATCTCCTTTATGTAAAAAGCTATCCTGCGAGGAGCGTCAGGAAACATGCCGCTTGTTTTCCGGCCTTTTATACCGTCTGGAAAAGCCTCAAATGGAACGCCAATATGGAATCCCTTGTTGCCGGAGAACTTGCACGATACGGAGTTTATATCGTAGAACTTCAATGCCTTAATAACTAAATCAGCCGCAATCCTCGAATACTCGAAAAAACTGCAGTCAATATCCAGGACAAGATCCCAGCCAATCCTCAACGATTCAGCTTCATGTCTTTTCATATCAGCATTTAACTGCAGGGGATTCTTCCATAGCTCCTCAGATGAATGGAAAGAGGTTGCTTTCTGCTTTGCAAGCTCCAATATGTCAGCCAGATTGTTAAGCACGTCCGGGCGCTGCCCAAACTTGTCGTTGTACTTTACTGCTATTTCCCTATTCCTTGCAGCCTCTATCATCTCCTCCTGTATGTCTTTCCTTTTGTAGTGGCTTAGGGTTATATTTAATGGAAGCATGATCTCTGGTAAGGTTTTGAAGTATTTAATGATTATCCTTGAGGATTTACATAGGGCAAATATTTATATACGGCAAAACAATACTTTTGGCCATGGCAAAGAACGGAAAAATGAAAAAAAGCGCAATGAACAAGATAGTTGCGACCCTGAATAAAAGCCTCGTTCCTTTGGAATATTCCTATGGCAAGTTCAAAAAACTGACAAAACACGTTAAAAAAACAGCTCCTTTGGTTTATGGGGAAGTAGAGAACCTGATCAAAAGCAATGTTGTAACAGTAGAAAAGAGCGGCAGATTCTTCAAAAAAATCAATCTTGCAAAGTTTGGAGAGGCAATAACATCCAATCTTATCAGGAAAATCCCAAGCATGGACGAAAAAGAGCTGATGAAAATAGTCAGGGATAAAAAATCCCAGACATTCATTGATATGCTGGCAAAGGGCCTTAGCACAGGGGAAAAAGAATACGCGACATTGCCGAAGGAAAAAAAATTCAACAGGGTTCTTATAGCAAACAGGGGAGAGATAGCATTAAGGATCATAAGGGCGTGCAGGGAATTAGGCATAGAGACAGTTCTTGTTTACTCAAACACAGATAAAAATACTCTGCCTGTAAGATTTGCAGACAGGGCTTATTGCATAGGGGCAGCTGCAAGCTACCTAGATATCCACAAAATAATAGGAATTGCAAAAAAGACCCAGTCGGATGCAATACACCCGGGCTATGGGTTTCTTGCAGAAAATGCAAAGTTTGCAAGTTTATGTGAAAAGAACAAAATCAAGTTTATAGGGCCAAGGTCAAAGTCCATCGAGCTTCTTGGGGACAAAGTAAGGGCAAAGAAAACAGCGATAAAGGCAAAAGTTCCTGTTATAGAAGGAACAAGCATGGCATTAAAAAACAAGAAGCACGCATTAAAGACAGCCAAGAAAATAGGATACCCGGTCATTATCAAGGCAGCCGCCGGAGGCGGGGGCAAAGGAATGAGAATAGTAAGAGGCAAAGAAGAGCTTGGAAAAGCATATGACAGCGCGGAAGCAGAAGCCCATCTATCATTTAGGGACAGGACATTGTATATGGAGAAATATCTTGAAGGCCCAAGGCATATAGAATTCCAAATATTAGGCGACCAGTATGGAAATATAATCCATATGGGAGAAAGGGACTGCAGCATACAGAGGAAGCACCAAAAGCTTGTAGAAGAGGCGCCAAGCCCTTATGTCAATGACGAGCTGAGGGAAAAGATGGGGGATGCTGCAGTAAGAATAGCAAAGGCAGCAAAATATGAAGGCGCAGGAACTGTGGAGTTCTTGCTTGACAAAAACAAGAACTTCTATTTTATCGAGTCAAATACAAGGATACAGGTGGAGCACGGCGTGACAGAGATGATAACTGGAGTGGATTTGGTAAAGGAGCAGATAAAGATTGCTTCAGGAGGGATGATTGCCCTCAACCAGGACAGCATAAAGCTTGAAGGGCATGCAATAGAATGCAGGATAAATTCCGAGGATCCTATGGCTGACTTTGCGCCTTCAACAGGCACTGTAGTCAATTACCTTCCTCCCGGAGGCCCTGGCATAAGGGTTAGCAGCATATGCCATTCAGGCTATAAAGTGTCGTCTGATTATGATTCCTTATTATCGCTGCTGATATGCCACGGAAGCACAAGGCATGAAGCTTTGTCGAGGATGGGGAGGGCTCTGCGTGAATATGTCATAGAAGGCATAAAAACAACAATACCCTTCCATCTTGCAGTGCTGCACAACAAGAATTTTGTAAAAGGGAATGTTACAACATCATTCATACAAAAGAACAACATAATCCAGAGTGTCAAGGATTATTGCTTTGATAAGGAAAAAGAGCTGGCAAAAGAGCAGAAAGTCATCCTGGTAACAACCGCAATAGCAAGGTTTATGGAAAAGAAGCAGGGCAACAACAAGCCAAATCCATGGGTGGCGGCAGGGAGGCAGGAGCTCATGGAAAATGAATCATGATGATAAACTTCAAATTCTATAATTATAAAACCCTTGATTCAACAAATAATAAAGCAGGAGAGCTTGTAAAGAAAGGCTATTATGATGTTGTTGTTATAGCGGAGAGGCAGACAAAAGGCAAAGGCCGCTTTAAGAGAAAATGGTTTTCCGATCCTGGCGGGTTGTATATGACAATAAGCCTAAAGGCTGATGACATTGATAAAACAAAATATCTTACTTTCATTGCAGCCCTTTCTGTTTCAAAAACAATAAGAAAGCTGGCAAGATTAAGTGCTTTGGTCAAATGGCCCAATGACGTCCTGATTGACGGCAGGAAAATCTGCGGGATACTGACAGAAACAATCTCCGGCAGGGAGAATTACGCATTAATCGGGATAGGCCTAAATATAAACCAAAAGACATTCCCGGAGAGCATATCCAATAAAACCACCTCATTAAAGCTTGAAACCAATAAACGGCATAATATCAAAAAAATCTCCGAATCAATAATAAAAGAATTCAACAAACTTTATAATTACTACAGCAAAAAAAATTATGGAAAGATAATCAATGAATGGAAAAAATATTCCCACACGCTTGGCAGGAAGATAAAAGCAAAGACGGTAAATAAGACCTATATCGGAAGAGCAATTGGCATAGATAACGACTGCAGCCTGATATTAAGGCTGGACAACGGAAAAATCCAAAAAATAATTGAAGGGGACATTTTTTCTGTTTAGTTCTGCAGGGCTTTTCTCAGCTCATCAGGAATCCCGGCTGATTTCATCGTTTTCTTGTTGACAAAAACATTCACAGTATGGCCTTCTGCCAGTAATTTGCCATTTTTCTTATTTACTATTTCATAATTAAACTTAATGCTGCTATTGCCAATATTATCTATCGTTGTTTTTATTATTATAATGTCATTATATGCTGCCGGTCCTCTGTAATTGCATTTTACCTCGACCACTGGCGCTATGAGGCCCTGCTTCTCAAAATCAGCATAGTCAAATCCTAATTGCCTTAGTATTTCTGTGCGCCCTATCTCAAACCATTTCAAATAGTTGGCGTAATAAACTACGCCTCCATGATCTGTGTCATTAAACTTTTTATTGGAACAGCCAAGCAGCCTTGAGCGGATTATAAAACAGGGCTTCGGCATTATTTCTTTTTGACATTTAGTTTCGGATATATTTAAATAAGGCTCAAAAGTACAACATCTTATGCCAATCAGCGATATGCAAAGGTTATCTCCATCGATGTTTATCGGAGTAAGGGGCAAAGGAATAATTTCATTCGGCTCAGGCCAGCCTGATTTGCCGCCCCCGAAAGAAGTGCTTTCATGCGCTGCTGATTATGATGATTTTAAGTATGGGCTCATTGCGGGGCAGACAGATTTAAGGGAAGGGCTTGCCCACGAATTCCGGAAATTCAATGCCTCAAAAGATGATTTTGTCGTGACTAACGGTGCTTCTGAAGCGCTTGATTTGACATTCAGGGCAATTGGAAATCCCAAAGACAAGATACTTCTGCATGCACCTTACTACTATTCTTACAAGCCGCTTATTGAGCTAAACCACATGACTCCCTTATTTGTCAAAACAGACAAGGGCAAGATAGACATTGACGACTTTGCAGACAAGGCGCATGAAGCCAAAGCTGTTTTAATCAACTCCCCTTCCAATCCAACTGGCAGAATACAGGAAATTAAAACGCTTAAGCGCATTGAGAAAATCACCCACGACCTTGGCATTCCATTAGTTTCTGACGAGGTTTACAAAGACCTTATTTACGAGAGAGAAAATTACATGCTTTCAGGAAGCCATGTAGTTACGATAAACTCTTTTTCAAAGACATTTGCAATGTGCGGAGCCAGAGTCGGCTATCTTTATTCAAATGACAGGTCTATTGTTGATAAAGCAATAGAATTGAAAACACACGCATCAATGAACACAAATGTTCTCGCCCAGAGAATGGCTTATTACGCGTTAAAAACCCCGAAAGAATTTGTTGAATCACAGGTTAAGATATGGAAGAGCAGAAGAGACATAATTTATGAAGGGATGTGCAAGCTTGGCCTTGATGTATGGAAGCCGGAAGGCGCATTCTATATTCTGCCAAAAGTCAAAAGCCCGAGAGATTTTGTGTGGAATATGTTCAAAAAGCACAAAGTGATCACTTACCTTGGAGAATGGTTTGGGGCTAAAGACAGGGTGAGGTTCTCATATGCCCTTGATGCCGGCAAGATTGAAGAAGGATTAAAAAAAGTTGAGACTTATTTGTCTGGCCGTTAATGAGCAAGATTTAAAAAGAGGCTTATTAATTTGATAGTGTGGTATATTAATGGCAATATTAGAGCAAATACCATTCCTTAAAAGAATGCTTGAAATGGGCTATACAGTAGCCTTGGTTATTTTAATAAGCGGCATTGTGGGCTTAGTCCTGGCATACCCGGTAAAGTTGCTGTGGAACTTTGTGTTTGGGGCTATACTTACAATAAATGTGCTTCAGGCATGGGCGCTAAATGTTTTGATGGGAATTCTTTTCGGCAATAAGGCATCAAACGGCAGGAAATAGCTTAAATAATCAATAATACAACAATAATCAATATCACTAATGAAAGATAATCCTTAACTCTTAGTCTTATTGGATTGAAATAAGAGACTCTCGCTCCATTATAATTTCTTGATACCAGCGCATCGCTGACAGCAGAGGCGCTGCTGAAAATCCTGTCCAAAAGCTTTATAACGAAAACTTTTACGTTCCTCAGCTTCTTTATGTTTCCCAGTCTTGCACTTTGCGCATCTCTTATTCTGTCAGCATACAGGAACAAAGCAGGTATAAACCTTATGGTCAAGGCTATCAGCAAAGAAAAGTTTCTGGTGTTTATCCTGATTGTTTCCAATGGCTTCAATAATCTCTCAATAGCCGTTATAAGATTGGTTATTGTTGTTGTGAATGTCAGTATAGATGCTATAGCTATAAACAGGATAAATCTCCATATTGTTAAAATGCCTCTGTTTAAGTCATTTCTTGAAAATATTATGTACATAAGCAATATAAAAAAGAAGATGAAGAAAAACGGCCTCAGGTTTCTCAATAAAAAAGAAAATTTTAACCTTGACAATACAATCAATAATAAGAGAAATAGCGAGAAAACAGCCATCCGGGAATAAGAATCAATGATGAAAGCTGCGCTGCTAAGAACAGCGACAGATATTATCTTTATTCTTGGATCCAGCTTGTGCATTATTGAATTTCTAAATACATACTGCCCAAAGGTTAATTTTCTAAACATCAAGACCAGCCTTCCTTAAAATATGCTTGTTCAATTTTGATTTCTTATCATCAAAAGCAATCTTGCCTTTATTCAGAATTATCACTTTTTCAGAATCTTTTGTATCCTCAATAATGTTAGTTATCAATATTACCCCAATTTTGCCTTTTTTGTTCAATTTTCTAATTATTTCCATGATATTCTTCTTATTTTTACTGTCCAGCATTGTCGTAGGCTCATCAAAAACAATATATTCGGGACTCATCACTAGGATTCCTGCAAGGGCAACAAGCTGCTTCTGCCCAAGAGAAAGCATGTTGACATTCTTTTTTGCAAGATTTTCAATGCCAAGCTCTTTCATTACTCTAGTTATCATGCTTCTCATTCTTCTTGTTTCTATCCCCAAATTTTCCAGGCCAAAGGCGATGTCCTCTTCCACTATAGAGTAAATAAGCTGGTCTTCGGGATTCTGGAACACAAAACCTACCTTTTTTCTTATGCCTTCCTGATTTTTTTTTTAGTCTATGTCCTCTACAATGACTGATCCTTTTACAGGCAGAAGCAAAGCATTAAGGTGTTTTGCCAAGGTTGTTTTTCCTGAGCCGTTTGCCCCTATTATTGCCGTATAACTGCCTTTTTTTATCTCTAAATTAATATTTTTCAAAATAAGCTCATCCTCATACCCAAAGCTCAAGTTCCTTATTTCTATCATCTTATTCAAGCGAAAAAGAATATACCCTTAAATTTCCATTTGTTGTTAATGTTAATTTTTTTGTTTCGCTGCTTTTTAATTCTGCAATTTTGTACAGTTTTGGCG
This sequence comes from Candidatus Woesearchaeota archaeon, assembly GCA_016184145.1. Lineage (GTDB taxonomy): Archaea > Nanobdellota > Nanobdellia > Woesearchaeales > GW2011-AR4 > JACPDF01. The sequence goes on from JACPDF010000029.1 coordinate 36,058, forward strand.
TGCTTATCTTAAAAGTTTTTATAAACCTGCCATTTATTTTCACATAAACCTTAAGAGGCTTTCTGTTTTCCGATTCCGCGACAAAATTTATTTTTTTGCCTTTTGCCAACAAGACTAATGAGCCGTTTACTTTAAGAAATTCATCATTTTGCCTATATTTTCCATCAATGTAAATAAATCCAAATCTCAGCTTATTTTTTATTTGAGAAATTTTTCCTTTCTTATTTTTTCCAGCGTATACTGTTGGAAATCTGGTGTATTTTGGCTCTTTATTGAATATGCATCTTGCTTTAATCCCAAGATGCTTTCTGACAGAGCTTTCCAATGCCTTATAATTTCCTTCCCCAATATGCTTGTATACTATTTTACTGTTTTTTATCAATAATTGCGATGGCCAGAAATTTACTTTTAGCTTATCTATTAATTCTTTATCTTTGTCAATTTTAACCGGAAACCTTATTTTATTCCGCTTTATTGCCTCAGATATATTGCCTTTATTTTTCTCAAAGCCCCATTCCGGAACATGCACAATAACTGTTTTTAAGCCATATTTACCGTATTTGGCATTCAGTTTTTTAATGTACCCTAATGACCTTATGCAGTTCATGCAGCTATAGGAAAATATATCCAACAATTCCAGCTTGTAGGCGCTCATTTCATGTATCTTCTAATATCAACCTTATCGGCTATGTAAGCAGCTATCAGCAGCTTTATTGTATCTCCTATTATGAAAGGCAGCACCCATCCCATCATTATTGCCGCGAATCCCAGGCCAGTAACAACCACGCCCCATCCAGCGCCTAATGCGTAGATTATTATCGTACCCGCTATCATGGCTAAAACATAATCAAGGTACTTTGGACTTTTTCTGAGCTGCAGTATTTTTCCTATTGCAAATGCCGCTATGAAATAGCTGAATAAATAGCCTCCTGTAGGCCCGAGCAAAGCCCCTATACCAGAGCTGCCGCCTGCGAAAACAGGAAGCCCTAAAGCGCCTACAACAACATAAAGTATCATGGACAATGCTCCATAATAAGGCCCAAGCATTGCTCCTGACAACAATACAACTAATGTCTGCAATGTTATCGGAACTGGAGTGAAGCCTAATGGTATCTTAAAAGGCGCTACTGCTGCCAGCAATGCAGCGAACAACGCCGCAAAAACCAGAGGCTTGAGATTATTAATGGATTTTACATTTTTTTCCGATTCTGACTTTTTTATTGTTTTCTTTTTTGCCATTAAAAACACCTCCACTAAACATTAACTTAAAATCATATTTTTTATTTAAGCTTAATTATTTGCATTTCCTCTATTTTCAATGAATTAATTTTATTATTGCATTATTTTTAATGGTTTGTTTCTATTCTATTATTATCAAAATATCGCCTTTGTTTACCCTATCATTCTTTTTTACTTTTACTTCTTTTATTGTCCCTGCTTTTGGCGCAGTGATGTTGTTCTCCATCTTCATTGCTATTAATTTTACTAATGTATCCCCTTCCTTCACTGTGTCCCCTTCCTTGACGCTTACCTCATATATTGTGCCAGGCAATGGGGAAGCAATTGTGCCGGTTGCAGATTCAGCATGCTTTTTCTTTAGCGTCTCAAAAATAGCCGCTTTGGAATGGCCTGTTTCCACTTCATAGACGTCTCCTGCGCAGTGTATAAGGATCCTTCCATCTTCGGTTTCCTCAACCTTGACATGGTATTCCTCCCCATCGACGTTAATGGTTAGTTCTTCCATTGTTAATTAGTAGTTTTTATTATCTTATTATAATTAAAAATCATTCCCTAAATTTAGGCTCGGCGCATTACGGCCTCGCATCATTGGGCTGGAAATTTGCCCAACCGCCCCCATTGTGGGCGGCACTAAACATCTGCCCTAATTGAACTCTATAAAGGAATATTGCCGTGCTTTTTGGCTGGCCTTCTTTCTCTCTTGGTTAATAGCATTTCCAGACAGCTTATGAGGATTTTTCTTGTGTTCTTTTCCTCTGCTATTATGTCAACTTTCCCGTGCTTTGCCGCGTCATAAGGGTTTAAGAAACGCTCAGTGTATTCCTTTACCCTCTGCTGCCTTGTTTTTTCCGCATTTTTTCCCTGCAATTCTCTCCTGTGTATTATATTGACAGCCTGCTCTGCTCCCATGACGGCAATTTCAGCATTAGACCATGCAATTACCTTGTCATAGCCCATTTCTTTGGAAACTAAAGCAATATATAGGCATACAATACTTTTGCGCCGTGCCTTATTATGCCATTATGCTCCTGGTCTACTCCTGGAAGGTAGCCAGTAACATCAACAAAGTTTATTATCGGTATGTTAAAGCTGTCGCATAATCTTACAAACCTTGCAATTTTATCTGATGAGTTTATGTCCAGGCAGCCTGCCAAAACCTGCGGCTGATTGGCAACTATCCCTACCGTGTTGCTGTTTAGCCTTGCCAATCCTATTACTGCATTTTGGGCGTATAAAGGCTGAATCTCAAGGAACGTATTTTTATCCATGACCTCTTCTATTACCCCTTTTACATCATAGACTTTTTTAGGGTCTTTAGGGACAATTTTTGCCAAATTATTATTTAACCTGTCAGGCTTGTCGTTTGTCGGTATGAAATTGGGGTTTTCCATGTTGTTTTGGGGCAAATAAGAAAGCAATAGTTTTACCAGCTGGAAGCATTCTTTCTCGTTTTCTGCAATGAAGCTTGCCACTCCTGACTTTTCGTTGTGGACTAAAGGTCCTCCTAATCCTTCAAAGTCTATTTTTTCCCCCAGCACTGTTTTGATTACATCCGGGCCTGTTATGAACATGTTGCTTATTTTTTTTGTCATGAAGATGAAGTCAGTTAAAGCTGGCGAGTAAACAGCTATGCCAGCGCAAGGCCCGAGAATCACTGATATTTGGGGTATTACGCCAGAGGCAAAAGTGTTGTTTTTGAAGATTCTTCCTCCTGTGTCCAGGGCATTGACGCCTTCCTGGATTCTTGCCCCTCCGGAATCAAATAAACCTATAACAGGGCAGCCAATCTTCAATGCGTGCTCCTGAATTTTTGCTATCTTGATGTTGTGCATCTCTCCCATACTTCCCCCCATGAAAGTAAAATCCTGGGCAAAGACGCAGACAGGCTTTCCGCTTATTTTTCCATAGCCCGTTATAACGCCATCTCCAGGCTGCTTTTTTTGCTGGAGGTCGTAATTAACAGAATCAAGCTCCATTAATTCATCTAATTCTGTAAAAGTGCCTTTATCCAAAAGCAAATCTATCCTTTCCCTTGCTGTCAATTTGCCCTTGTCATGCTGGGCTTTTACAGCTTCCTTGTTGTTGTTTTTTGCCATATATTTACTATCAAATAGGCATTAAGTTAAGAAGGAGTGTTTAAAAATGTTTGTGGGAATGAAGAGAAGAGGGGAAATGGCGTATAATGTTGTTATATGCACTTTTTGAGAATTTATTTAAATAAGTAAATCAAAGACTATTGAATATGAAAGAAAAAATTGAGGATCCATTTAGAATATCTTGGAAGAAAGACAAAAAGTTTGCTTTGGCTAGAATACTTACGTTTATAGGAATAGTTCCGTTATTTAATGCTATCAGATTATTGAGGCATGATGGAGGGGGTTTGCAATTATGGGTATCTGCAGTTCTTGGATTTGGTCTTATTTTTCTTGGTTCATACTTTATGGAAAAAACCAAGACCTACAAGAAGACGGCATATTACAAAATGGCTAAAACAATGGAAGGAAAAAATGACCCAAAACTCACAAGAAATCTTCTCATAACCGAAGGGGTTGTTTTCTTGCTATTTGCTGGATTGATAGGTCTTGGGGCTTTCTTGCAAGGAAAGGGAATTGATAACCAAATTAAATACTTTGATGAGATTTTTATGTGGAGTTTTGTAGCAATCTTTGCTTCTTTTTTCTTTGTAATGGCATATTTTGGAATTAAAAAGAAATATTTCATTTCCGCAGATTATTTGAATTATTTTCTTATGATAGGGATTGTGGTTCTTGTATTTCAAGGTGGAATTAACGCCGTTCTCATTGTGGGAGGGATTATCGGAATAGTCGCATTGTTTGTTTTTGGACGAACAAAGAAAAAAAGCAAAGACCTGAAAACGAAAGAAGACCGAGATATTTATGCTAGAAAGATAGGATATTTATTTTTAATCTTAGGAATTATTGTATTCCTGTTTTTTCTTGGACTAGAAGTAAGAGCAGCAAAAGTATTTGGTCAAGGACTTTTTGCAAATCCCTTCTTTGAATCTTTAGGTCTAGAGGTTTATGACCCATTTGACTCTAGATACCCAAATACCTTTAGAGATATTGTTAAAAGTGAATCTACACAAACATATACCCTAAACGGAATTGAATATGAAGTTAAAGTAGGCAAGGTTGACAATAAAGGCGCCGAATTAATAATAAATGGGCATGACCCAGGTTTTTTGATTCCAGAAAGATACACCCTACGTTTACCAGATGGTGGTGCATTATTTGTTGAGAAAATTTTTTACGATGATTATTATTCCAAATATCAGGTAACTTTCTGGATAGGAAATAGTTAAAATTACTTTTGATAAACTATTTTAAGAAACTTTTTAGTAAAAGTTAACATTAGGATATAAATTACAAAAACAGATACTTGTGCAACTATTAATGTAAAAAATAAAAGAGGATTAGATTCTAAGAATAAATAACAGTAATAAATTGTGACAATGTATAAGATTAATAACAATACAGAAAAAACACCAAATAATGTTCTATAAGGCAATGGAAAACTCATTGCAAATTCTTTAGTGGATTTATCTCTAAAATCTTCAGTAATTTTTTTATCATATTTTTTGCTTAGGGTTATTCTATGCGCATGTAAATAACTAACAATAAAAATGAAAGTAACTAGACTCAAAAAGAAAATTGTTGCGAAAAATAACTCTCCAGAATAGATATAAAGAAAAAATCCAGTTAAAGTTGGGAAAAAATGTGTTATTAATCCTACTTTTTCAGAAGAAACCATTTCTAATGCTTTTTCGCTAACCATTTTTTAAGTAAAATCTAGTTAAGATAAATATGTTTTGGTAATATCTACATATTCTGTACAAAGAAAATAACAATATACTAGCGACACTCACGAACATGTAACACGCTTTTTGCGAACATTTTATGGGCGTTAAATCGTGTTATGCGGGCTTTTTTTCAGAATAATTTGAAACCACGCCCTTCTTTAGTCCCAATAATGCCACCTTCTACTATCTTAAAGATAATTTCTTTTTCTGACTCGATTGAGCGGTGCATCTTTATAATTGCCCTCCTGTTTCCAGCAGGAGTTAACTGCAATTCTATCAGGCATTTGCTTGCATACCTCAATAAATCACCGCCTACCATGTTTATCTTGTCCTTTTCCTCAAAGTCAGCATAAACCTGGTTGGTAATTAAGACAGGAATGCCTTTTTTTGATGCTATTTCCTTGAGGCAGGAAAGCTGGTTCGCAAGCTCATTGTTCACTTCATAGACCTCCTCGGTTTTTCCCATTTCAAGCCTGTAAAGCATGGCTATCGAATCAACAATGACAAGGCCTACCTTATTATTAATAGTCTCCTTCAGCTTCTCAAAGGTTTTTTTCTGCTCTTCAAAAGAATTTGGCCTGAAAAATGCCATATTGTTTATTGTCTTTAAATGATCTAGATTAATGGAGCTGCATATCTGCTTAAACCTTTCAACAGAAAAATTGTTTTCAGTGTCAATGTAAATGACTTTTTTGCCTAAACGTGCGGTATTTGTCGCGCAGAGTATGCACAAATTAGTCTTGCCAGAGCCGGAAGGTCCGTAAATGGTGGTTATTATATCAGTTTCGTAGCCTCCATCCAATAATTTGTCAAGTATCTTGCTGCCAGTGGGAAGTTTTTCCATAAGGAGGGAGAAGCAAGCGCTAATTATAAATCTTTTCGAATATATAATATTTACAAGAGCCTTTTTCTGCTGAGCGCGCTAACGAAAAAGTCTCCGTCAATAAATTGATAAAATCGGAGTGCTTTTTGCTGCAGCCCTCATCATGACTGGGGCAAGGCAGTATGTCGCACGTATTTATTAAAACCGCACCGGCATTTCCAATATTCCTTTCCAGCTGGTCTATCCTTTCTGAGCCATACAGCGGGTAATAGACAAGCTCATCAGCCTTCTTGTCTGAAAAAGCTATGAATGCGGGATTGGATATCCAAAGACTGCCAGCATCAGCCTCCCCACTATACTCATAAAATAAGTCAAAACCGTCCTCGTAGCTATCAAACCTTAAATCAGGCAAACTCAAAGCAAAAAAGACAGCCAGCAAGGAATACAAAACCAAATTCCTTCTCTTCTTCAGCAGGCCAGCAAAATAAACCATCCCATAGCTTGCCAGGATGTAGAGCAATGGCAACACGGGTATCAACAAACGCATTTCTTTGTGCATTGCTGTATTATAGAGCATGAAGCTCCCTAGGAAAGCAAAAGCCAGGGCATATCTGCCAAAGTTGTATCTTCTCAGGGCAAATACGAGCCCAAGAATAGAAAAGACAGCAAGGAAGTTTTCCTTTACAATGGAAACAAAATAAAAATAAAGCGGCTGATTGAAAACCCAGCCAGTATACTTTGTCATGAAGGCCTGCACGGCAAAAGGATAAAATAGGCTACCATAGAGGAAATAGTTGAATATTAGGTAAGGAACCACGGGAATGAGGAAAAATACACAGAAATTTAAAAAAGCCCTTACATTCTCCTTGTTCCTTGCTGTTAAATAAAGCAACAATAAAAACAGCGGGAAAGCGATAAACAGCTGGAAAAATCTCGTCATAAAGGCTATCCCAAGGAATAATCCGGAGTAATTATACAGCCTTCTTATGAAAAAATAAAGCCCCAGCAAAACAAAAAATGTTGACGGGATTTCAGTCTGCATTATGTTTGAAAACACGAAAAATGTCTGCGATAATGACAGGAAAAATGACGCAATGAAAGCGATTTTCCTGTCAAAGAGGCGCGAAGCAATTATATATACCAAAAGAACAGTTCCTAAGCTAAACAAAATTGCCGTTATTTCTCCAAACAAGATTGGGTTGAGGCCGAGCTTCCAGTAAAATCCCAAAACAATGGGCCAGAGCAAAGGCCTGGAGGCTTCCCATAAACCAACGCTGCCAAAGGAATAAATATACTTCCCCATGCCAAGAAATACTGCTGAATCCCACCATATGTCATGGTGGACAAGCAAGGAAGATAAATAAACAATAGAAATCAAAATAAAGAAAATAAAAAATGCTGTGTTTTTCCTCAACCACCGCTCCATAAAGGATAAGTGCGGCAATTAATATTTAATCTTATTGGCATATTGAATGCTCCCTGTACCTGCACAAAATATCTGCAACCTGATTCTTGTTCTTCAGCCCGCAGTAGGTATCCTCTTCCACAACAATGCACGGGAAATCTGTAATATTATAAAAAAGCCCCAGAGTTCTTACAGAAGCCAGGTCCAAGTTGGAATCAAAGGAGAAAAGCGCGATCTCCGGGTCTATCTCCTTGTTCAAGTCTGTCAGCACAAAAGCCTGCGCATCGCAGTCAGGGCAGTCTTCCTTCTTCTTGTAAAAATACAATATTACTGTCTGGTTAAAGTTGCATTGCTCTTTCATGCTCTTGAGCATTGAAAAATAAACGACCTCATTCCTGTTAAACTTGCGCTTCTGCTCCTGATAGAATGGGTCTATGCTAAACTGCTCCGTAGCCTCCCTGTACCTGTCTATTTTAACGCCAGTATCCCACAGGGTCTTGTCCATGTAAGACAATGTATTTTCCAGCGACAGGCATGTTATATTGCCTCCAAACACATCATTCATCAATGAAAGAGCCTGTATCTCCTGGTACTCATCAAGAATTTCCTCCATCCTGCCAACAACAGCATTTTCCCTCTGGGAATTAAGGTAAAAATTTAGGGAATAGATGGAAGCCAGCAGCAGCACAGTTATTACAGCTGCGTAAACAAAAATGTTCTTTTTGATCACCATCTAACCTTTCTCCTCATAAGGACAATAAAAAAAGATGCAAGCCAGAAGGCCTGGTACATAAAGAAAAGAATAAAATACCCAAAGTACAAAGATGGCTTTCTCTCTAAACTGCTTCTTGCTATGCCTAGGCTGTAAGTCACCAAAAGTATCATTCCAAGGATGCCAGACAGGCCAAAAAACAGGAACATGCTTACTGCAAGCAGGTCAAAGTCAAATGTCATATTGGAGAAAAAATTGTAGTTGGTCAACGAATAATACGAAAGATTCCTGAATATGTTTGAGAACAGCAGATAGGTGGAAAATACAAACAGCCCAAGCCCGGAGGCTATGAGGGCATAATTGAAAGGGATGAAATAGCCAAAAAGCCCTGTCTTGTTCTTGGCCAGAATATCCTTGTGCTGCCATAGCGTGAGCAAGGCTCCAGAATACCAGCGTCTTCTCTGCCTGTACAGCCCTTTCATGTCGTGAGGCGTTACTGTGTGCACGGCAGTAGACATGCAGTTTGCGATCTTGTAGCCTGATTTGTGGATTCTATAGGCAATCTCAAGGTCTTCTGTTATATTTTCAGGATCAAAATAACCTATCTTATCCAGCAGTCTTTTCCTGTATACCGAGAAAGGGCCTGGAGTGACATGGACGCAATTAAACAAGGAAAAAATCTTTAAAAACAATGACAGGCCGAGTATATACTCAAGCCTTATTATTCTCTGCAGGAAGTTTTTTGCAGACCTTACCTCGACAGAAACTGTTACAGAGCCTACCTTCTCGTCTTTGAAATAAGGGAGTGTTTTCCTTAATATGTCGCTTGGCACTATGGTGTCAGCGTCCATGCACGCAATATAGCTTCCTTTTGCTAGGGAAATCCCTTGGTTTAATGATTTGGCTTTGCCCTTGTTTTTGCTGTTGTCAACAAGAATGATATTTTTGCCTGTGTGCTCCCTCACTATATCTGCTGTCCTGTCTATGCTGCCGTCATTTACAATTATGACCTCAAAAAGGCTTTTTGGATAGTCTATAAGCTTCAATGACTTAATGCAGTCTGCTATAGACTCCTCTTCATTATAAGCAGGCACTATTATGCTTATTTTAGGAAGCTTGTCGTTCTTTCTGAACTCAGGGGAATCATAAAGCTTTTTCCTGTTGTAGAAAAGAGCCAGCATGAAGACTACCACAAAATAAGTGGACAAAAACCACACAACATGCACCAATATAGCGTAGTAAATGTTCATTTTTACAATTCTGTTAAAATGTGTGGCTTTTGGTATATAAGCTTTATGCGGCTATTTATTCTTTGTCTTTATGAAATCCCCAATTGTGAAGCCTTCTGCCTTTTCATGCCTTAATTCCTCATGCTTTTCCTCGTATTCCTCTATAAGCTTAATTCCAAGGGCCTTTTGCAGCTTTTTTGCAAGCTCTATATTAGGATGAAAATTTCCTGATTCGAGCTGATGTATCAAGGATTCTTTCTCATTGAGCTTTTTTGCAAAGTCTTTTTGCGTCAATCCAAGCTCTTCCCTTCCTTTTCTTATCTTTTCAGCATAGTTGTCAACTATTATATCCATTGCCTCAGGCTTTTCTTCTGCCTTCTTCTGCCTTATTTTTTCCACTTCATGCTGCTTCACTGCACCAAGAATCTTTCCAAACCTGCTGCAGTTCTGGCATACAGTAAGCACTGCTCCTTCTACCTCTGCCTTGAACATACTTCCGGAAGAGCCGCACATGTCGCATAGCATCTAATCACCAAGAACAGTAACAGCAATGCTCCTTTTCCTGGGGCCGTCTAACTCAAATAAAGAGATAGCCTGCCACGTCCCCAATTGGAGCTTTGCATTTTTTATAGGTATTGTTTCTGAAGGCCCCAATATTGTGGCTTTAATGTGGGCATCGGCATTCCCATCAAGCTTATCATGCCTCCAAATGCCTTTTTCAACTAATTTGTTGAGGGCATCTATAGTATCCAAATATATATTTGTATCAGCATTCTCATTAACCACAATTGCAGCAGTGGCATGCATTGCATAGACATTGCATATACCGTCATTTACCTTTGATTTTTTTACTATTGAAGAAACCTGCTCTGTTATATCTATCATTTCCTGGCTTTTAGAAGTGGATATAGTTATAACTTGCTGCATATTCCAGATGATATTATCCTATTTTTTAAATCTTTCTTCGCATTTAAATGCAAATATTCTATCCAGTCTTTAACTGGTGGTTTGAAATAAACTGCTCCATAGCGAATATTTGCATTCTTAGAAACCTGACCCCAGTCACAGAGTGGGGGGTCTGGTTTCTCTTGAAATAAACAATGTTTAAAAACAGCGATATTTAATCCTGATGTATGAAAACAATAATTGTTACAGGAACGCCCGGGACAGGAAAAACACAACTTGCAAAAAAATTAGCCAGTAAACTGAATTTCGATTATATTGATGTAAATAAGATGATAAAGAAATATAACATTTCTGAGGGGTACGACAAAAAAAGGAAGACCAAGATTGTGGATGTCGCCAAGCTAAATAAAACACTAATTAGGGAAATTAGCAATTTCAAGAAAGATAAAAAAACTAAAGGAATAATAATAGATTCCCATTTATCCCATTATTTACCGGAAAAATATGTTGATTTGTGCATAGTAACCAAATGTGATTTAAAGGCATTGCAAGAAAGATTAAAGAAGAGAAAATACCCGAAAGAAAAGATAAGGGAAAATCTGGATGCGGAGATTTTTGATATTTGTTCAGTTGAAGCAAGAGAAAAGGGGCATAATATTCTGGTTATAGACTGCACTAGGTCAATAAATATTAAAAATATCATAAAAGTGATAATAAAATAAATCCAATATTAGACTAATAAGAATGAAGATAAAGATTAAATCTGGAAGAACAGAAGCAATAGCGGAATTGAAAGATACTAAGACTGCAAAAGCAATTTACGAAAAACTACCAATAGAAAGCACTGCAAGCATATGGGGGCAAGAGGTTTATTTTGAAATCCCGGTAAACTTAGAAGCAGAGAAAGATGCTAAAGAGATAGTTTCTAAGGGTGATATAGCTTACTGGCCTGCTGGTAGGTGCTTCTGCATTTTCTTTGGAAAGACACCAGCATCACAGACGAAAGACCAAAAGCCGCTTCCAAGGTGAATGTTTTCGGCAAAGTTAAAGATGATTATACCATTTTCAAAAAAATAAATGGTGGAGACAAAATAATTGTTGAAAAACTGATTGGCAGAGATTATAGTGGCGGAATTTAATATTTGTAATGATTGTTAAATTCCGCTAATACACGCGAAAATCGGAGATTTTCGGTGCGTAAAAATGCATAGCATTTTTTGCACACAAAATCTGAAAGATTTTGCTGTGTCCTGAAAATCCAAGGGATTTTCATGATAGGCACGGATTACCTATTACAAAAATTAACTTCCGTGCCTATAAATTTATAAATCCTATTCTCTGTTTTTTATGCTATGGCAAAACAATTAGGCTCTTTGGAGATGCATTTTCTTCTTAAGGAGCTAAAGGAGCTGGAAAAGGCAAGGGTTGACAGGGTTTATAACGCAGGCAATGAAGAAGTTTATGTACAATTCCATAAGAGTAGCGTTGGGAAGAAGATATTAAGGATAATTGTTGGAAAAGCAATTTTTGTTTCTGAAGAAAAATCCTCTGATGAGAAGCCGTCTCATTTCTGCGTTATGCTAAGGAAGCATCTTGAAGGAAAAATACTTGAGTGCATAGAGCAGATAAAGCCAGAGAGAATTATAAAATTTGTTTTTAAGTCGAAAGAGGATGA
>JACPDF010000003.1 GCA_016184145.1 Candidatus Woesearchaeota archaeon
AGAAGCTGGTAGACAAAAGGCATGTATTTTCCAATTATTGCCCTTATTATAACTATAAAATAAAAAAGAATAGAGCCAAAAGCCAAAGCGTCCCTTGCAAGCTCTTTCTTCCAGTTTTTTTCCATCATATTTTCAATTATTATTCTAATTATTTTTAATTGTTTTTAATAGTTTACTTTTTGATTTTACAAATTTTTACCATTTGCTAATAGAAACATTTTTATATTCACTTTTATTACATTAATGATATGGAATCCAGAGGGGAACTTGCTCTATTTGCCGGAAGGTCTGGCGCACAATTAGCGGAGAGAGTAGCCCGTGAACTTACTTTAATCTATGAAGGCCAAGGCGAAAAACCCACAAAAGAGGAAGCGCCACAAGAAGCCATAACGCTATGGAACTTGAGGCACAAGGACTTCAAAAATGGCGAATTCAAGACGACAATTGGAGACAATGTCAGGGGAAAAGATGTATTTTATGTACAGGTATGTGACGATCCAACAAGTAAACGCAGCCTGAATGACAATTTGATGGAGATGTATCTGACCCTGTATGCATTAAAGCACAGCGGAAGACCTCGGCATTTGACTGCAGTCATTCCGAATTTTCCCTATGCTAGGCAGGATCATGTACCTGCAGGCGAAAGGGAGCCTTTATCTGTTAAGTTTGCAGCCCAGACAATAGCAAAGGCAGGAGCAGATCATGTTGTGGCTGTCGACCTGCACTCCAAGCAAGCGCTGCTGGCATTTTCTGATGAAAGCTATGTGGACAATTTAACTATGGAGCCCGTTATAGTAGACTATCTGCGTAAGGAATTTAAAGGAGACTTAGAAAAGGTTGTTGTAGTTTCGCCTGATGTTGGAGGCGCCACTAGGGTAGAGAGCATAGCTGATTATCTTGGCTTAAGAGTTGCAGTTGCAAAGAAGAAAAGAACAGAGCCAGGAGTTGTTGGAAGCACTTATATTCTTGACAAAGTTAGGGGTTATAATGCAGTGATTGTTGATGACATAATAGACACAGGAGGCACGGTGGAGAAAACGGTTCATGAAGTTTTAAGGAAAGGGGCAACGGGCATTATGGTAATGTGCACTCATCCGATATTTAGCGGACCTGCGGCAGATACGATGGACAGATTGTATCAGAAAGGAAAAATCAGGAAGGTAGTAGCTACAGATACAGTGCCTTACGGGCCGCATTTCTTAACAAAACAAAAATGGTTTGATCAGATTAGCATTGCGCCAATGCTTGCTCAGGCAATCTTCAGAATCGATAGGGATTTAAGCGTTAGTGGAATGCTGACAGCAGGTGTGCCTCTTTACAGGCCAGCAGGCTTTTACAAAAAACCATAATAGGGGTGGTAAAAATTTCTTATGCACCTAGCCAACCTCCAGAAACTGTGGAAATAATGCCATTGAAAAGATACTGGCTGGAAGTAGATTCAAAATTTTTTAAAAGTCCCTCAAATCCGCCTGAAAGGCTTTCTCCCGCTTTTTTTAATCCTGATGGTTCTGCAAAACCTTTGTTGCATGATATATCTGAAAAGATAGATTCCTCTTGGGGAAAAGCTACTGAACAGGAGATGCTTGGGAAGTATGTGATACAAACCCACGCTACTGGTAAATTTTGGGAAGGTTCTGATTTTGATGTGGGGTTGGCAACTAATATCGATTATATTGCTGCTAGGGAGCTTGAAAAAAGAGTGAACAATATAATGATTGGAAAAGGCACTCCTGCTTATGAAGAAGCTAAAAGGCAATACGAAGCAGGCAAACGCGACTTTGTGCAATGCCACATATTGATAGCAAAACCATACGAGACTGTTTTTGATCTTACGGAGATGGCTTGGATAACCTTCGGAAAAACAATGCAGCATCATGAGCAATTCGTACGGCATGTTTTAGGCCTGGACCCGGATCTTTCTTATTAAAGTGCCATGCAAATTATTTAATCAATTCTCCAACCATATAAATAGAGCCGCAAACCAAAACCAAATCATTCTTTTTTGCGATTTTCTCTGCATATTCCAGGGCATTTTTTGAATTATTTTTTATTACAGCCTTTTTATTGAAATATCCCGCTGCCTCTCTTATCGGCATTGCCCTTTCATTGTCAGCTTCCGTTAAAATTATTTTTTTTATTTTTTTATTGGCTTTTATTATCCTTGAAATTTTCCCTACATCCTTGCCTTTTGAAAAGCCCGCAACTAAAATCAATTTGTTATAATGGATGTATCTTAATTCCTTAAACAGAGTATTGAAGCCATGCGGATTATGGGCACAGTCTATCAGGATATTTTTTCCCAGGAATTGGAACCTTCCAGCCCATTCAGCTTTTTTTAGTCCGTTTCTTATGTTTTTATTATTTATTTCTATTTTATTATTATTGTTTAAAATTTCTAATGTTTTTATTGCGATAATGGCATTTTTTATTTGAAATTCCCCTTTTAAATTATCCAATGTTAAGTCCCCATAATTATCAAAATCAAAATGCCAAATATTACCTTTTTTATCAAACCTTTTTTTAATTATTTTTTTATTATTTATTGCATACAATTCTGAATTTTTTTTATTGGCAATTCTTTTTATTGTTTGCAATGCCACTCCCGTAGTTCCTGTAACAACCGGAATATTATTTTTTATTATCCCGCTTTTCTCATGGGCTATCTTGCCCAGTGTTTTCCCCAGCCTGTTTGTATGCTCATAGCCTATATTTGTTATAATCGAAATCAAAGGAGTAATGACATTAGTCGAATCCAGCCTTCCGCCCATTCCAACCTCTAGGACAGCAAAATCAACCTTTTTCTCATAAAAATAAAGAAAAGCCATAGCGGTTGTTATCTCAAAAAAACTTTGGTTGACAACATATTTTTTAACCCTAAGATAATACTCAGTAGCATCTTTATCAGATATTAATTTATTATTAATCCTTATCCTTTCATTGAATTTTTTTAAATGAGGGCTTGTGTACATTCCAACCTTATAGCCGGCATCCATTAAAACAGAGGAGATCATAGCGCACACGCTTCCTTTTCCATTAGTGCCTGTAACATGGATGCACTTCAGCTTTTTCTCAGGATTTCCCAATTTTTTAAGAAGAATCCTCATGTTTTTCAATCCTAACTTGAACTTCCATTCCTTTATTGCATAGAGCTCTTCCAATGCCTGCTTGTAATTCATAAGAAAAAGGTGAAAATTTAGAGAATATAAAGATGTTGGAAAAAGCGGCTTTGTCAGAAAATCCATCAAAAATAGAAAAGTTTATAAACTTTAGTTTATATGTATAAACTAAAATGGACATGTACAAACAAAAGTTTACAAAGTTGCAGAACGAAATATTCCGGCTCTTTTGCATAAAAGCAGGAATATCCTTAAACCAAAGAGGAATAGCCAGGATGCTCAAAGTATCACCTACTGCAGTTGCAAAATCACTCCCTCTACTGGAGAAAGAAGGGCTGGTAAATGTCCAAAAAAGCAAAGGGATGAACCTTATTTCCGTATCATTCAATAGGGATAATATCAAAGCAATGGAGCTAAAAAGGGCCGAAAATTTAAAATTGGTATATGAATCTTTTCTGCTTGAATTTCTTGAAGAAAAATTTCCGGGATGTGCAATTATCCTGTTTGGCAGCTATTCAAGAGGAGAAGACACTGTAAAATCGGATATAGATTTAGCTATAATAGGCTCAAAAGAAAAAGAGGTTAGCTTAACAAAATTTGATAAAATGCTCGAAAGAATAGTTTTTCTCCATTTCTACCTTTCATTAAAGGACATAAAAAAAGAACTTAGGGAGAATCTGTTGAATGGAATTGTCCTAGCGGGAGGAATAGAGCTTTGAGACCGCTAAAATCATTTAAAGAGTATGTTGAAGAGGGCGTTGTTAGAAAGCAGTCTCCTGACTTCTCAAGGGCAAGGTCGTTAATAAAGGAGTCGGAAGGATCTTATAACTTCTTGATGGACATTATAAAAACGATGCGACTTACGGATAAGAATGCCAATAACATTATAAAAAATTCTTATGATATCATAATGGAATTGATTAGGGCAAAAATGCTCTCTTCAGGATATAATTCTTCAGGACATGGAGCCCATGAGGCAGAAGTAGCTTATCTGAGGGAGATAGGATTCAAAGAAACAGAAATTGAGTTTGCTAATCAGTTAAGATACTTTAGAAATGGCATACTCTATTATGGCAAGAGCTTTGATAAAGACTATGCAGAGAAGGTCTTGGATTTCCTGAATAAGGTACATTCAAGATTAAAGAATGTTTAATACGCTAAAATTCCACCAATTCTATGATTGGTGGATAAATAGTGGTGGAATTCGCTGAGTCAAGAACCACCTTGATACTCATACTATACCAAATTTATTCCTCATTTGTTTATGTCGGAACCGGAAATATTATCAGGGCAGCCCTGCGCTTTCTGCAAAGAAAAGACTTTAACGCTTACAGAGCATGAGGTGGAAGTGCCTTACTTTGGAAAAGTCGCTTTGTTCTCGATGACATGCTCAAATTGTAAATATCATAAATCAGATGTGGAGGCTGTTGAGCAAAAGGAGCCGTGCAGATACGCATTCGAGATTTCTTCAGAAGAGGATATGAAGGTAAGAGTGGTTAAAAGCTCTGAAGCCACTGTTAAAGTGCCGTACATAGCTGACATAACTCCCGGGCCTGCATCGCAAGGCTATGTGACAAACATAGAAGGAATATTAAACAGGATAAAGCACCAGATAGAGACTGCAAGGGACACTGCGGAAGATGAAGATGAAAAAAAGAAGGCAAAAAACCTGCTCAAAAAGCTGACAAGGGTAATGTGGGGCCAGGAAAAGCAGAAGATAATAATAGAGGATCCTTCCGGCAACAGCGCGATTATTTCCGATAAGGCTGAAAAAACAAAATTAAAGGGAAAATAATCGCTTCTTTTTGCTTATTCGGTTTCTGCAAGTTTTTTATTGCATATTTCGCAGTTCATTTTCAAAAGTAAAAATTTGATATTGTATTTTTATTTCTTTCATTCCTGAATGAGCTGTACAGCAAAGACAGCATAGCCCCGCTATAAGCATACTGCTCTCCAATAGCAACTATTAGAGGAGACAAAACCGATATGTCTGGAATTTTCTCCTGCCTCCTTAAAATATATTTCATTCCCTCACTATCAATAATTTTTTCAATGTCTGGCTTTGAAATACTTATCCTTTCAGCTATAGCATCAGCAGTAAGATAAATAGGCTCTTTCCCAAGCCTTTTAATTAAATAAGTTTGCCCATTATACCTGATTTTTATTTTTCTGCTTTTGCTTAACTGGGCGTTCCTTATATTTTCAGTTCCAGCTGTTAATATGCCGTGTTCAAGATTATCAACCATCTTTTTTATGTATACCATTTTTATCCTCATATTTCTCAATTGCATCTATTATTCCGTCAAGAGTCTTACCCCCACCATAACCAACCCATTTATAATTAATCATTCCAAGAGGCTTTCTCTATGATAAACAATAGTTCCAGAAGTGCCATTAACAATAAAAGTGTCAGTTAAAAAATCAATGTTATACTCTTTTTCATCTTTGCTAATCTTAACATTAGTTTTTGCTATTTTACTTTCTATATAAAACCCAACCTGCATTGCCGGGCTTGCCAAAAAATAAATATCCATTCCCTGATAAATATCCTTTTTTCTTAATGATTTTTTAATATCCAAAGTATTGCAATATCTCTCACAAAGTTCTGGTGTTTTCTTCAAATCAAAAACAGCATAGTCTTTTTCTACATTTTTTTCAACAACAGCAAGCTCTTGCCCATCTATTTTTGATACTTCAACTTTATTTTCAATTTTTGCTGTCATTGTTTGACCGGAAATAACACCCAAAACTACTTCATCCTGGGAAACAACATGGTTGGCGGTAATGGCATAGTTTCCAAAAACACTTATCTTTCCTCTAAACTTGTTTTCATAATCATTATTCCCAGTTTTTCCTTTCACTTCGGTTGTAACAACTGTTTCTGTCCTGCTTATTTTATTTACTTTATCAGTATAAAAATCTTTTAAGGTAAGAGAGGTATCTCCTGCAATTAATCCCAAAGCAATTATAGATGGTTTTAGGTTCATTTTATTTAAACAATCTCGCTATGAAATTAAAGATGTTAAAAGACACAGAATAATTTTCAAGCATTTTTAAATTTTTCTACTATGAAGTGAAAACCTATGTTCCCTATGCCAAATTTTCTTATGACAACAGCGTAACAAACATAAAAAGAAGCCAAAATTTGCCATCAAATAAATCAAAAAAATTAAACCGCTACTTCAGCCGCAACCGTTTTCCTAACAGCAGTTTTTCCCAATCCTGCTTCTTTCCTTAAAACCTCTGCCTTGTCAGTCTTTTCCCAAGTAAAGTCAGGGTCGTCCCTTCCAAAATGCCCGTAAGCGGCTGTTTTCCTGTAGATGGGCCTTTTAAGGTCAAGCATTTCTATGATTCCTTTAGGCCTTAAGTCAAAGTGCTTCTTTACAAGCTCATTAATCTTTTGCTCGGGAATTTTACTGGTGCCAAAACAATCTACATTTACGGATGTTGGCTGCGCAACTCCAATAGCATAGCTTAATTGCACCTCGCACTTATCCGCTAATCCGGCAGCTACAATGTTCTTTGCAACATACCTTGCTGCATAAGCACCGCTCCTATCAACCTTGCTGGGGTCTTTTCCGGAAAATGCCCCTCCGCCATGCCTTCCGATGCCTCCATAAGTATCTACAATGATTTTTCTTCCCGTTACTCCAGAGTCTCCTTCAGGGCCCCCAATAACAAACTTGCCGGTTGCATTTATATGTATTTTAGTATTACTATCAATAAACCTGCCGCAAACAGGCTTTATAACATGCTCAATAATTTCCTTTCTTAATCTATCTTCCGGGCAATTGTCTGTATGCTGCTGGGCAATAACAACTGCTGACAGCCTTTTTGGCTTTCCATCATGGTATTCAACGCTTACTTGGCTTTTTCCATCTGGTCCCAAGTCGTTGACTATTCCATTTTTCCTCACAAAAGCAAGTCTTCTTGTAAGATTATGAGCCATAATAATAGGGAAAGGCATTAATTCCTTTGTTTCATTTGTTGCAAAGCCATACATCATTCCCTGGTCGCCTGCGCCTTGCTCTTTATTGGAGCCTTCATTAACGCCTTGGGCTATATCTGGGCTTTGGCCGTGCACGCTGACCACCACTCCGGCATCCTCGCAGTCAATGCCAAATTCAGGGTTTGTGTAGCCTATCTCCTTCAAGGTTTTTCTTGCAATGCCTTGTATATCAGCATAGCCAGTTGTTGTTATCTCTCCTGCAACAACCACCAGCCCAGTTGTGGTAAGGCATTCAACAGCTACCCTGGCCTTTGGATCTTGCCTAATCAGTTCATCAAGAATAGCATCGCTTATCTGGTCGCAGATCTTGTCGGGATGACCTTCTGTAACACTTTCGGATGTAAAAAATTCAACTTTTACCATTCTAAACCACCTCTGCTTTATAGAATTTGCTCATTAAAGTCATGAAAATTAGGCTAATTATAAAAAGCTTACTGTTTAAAATATTCCGAAAAGAATAAATATAAGTGTAAATTATTCGGTTTTATGCCATACGAATTAGGGGAAATTAAAAAAATTAGAAAAGCATTGGGCTTGACTCAAACAGACCTGGCAAAAAAAGCCAGCGTTTCCCAAAGCCTCATTGCTAAGATAGAATCCGGCAACATAGACCCTACCTTTACAAAGACAAAGAAAATCTTTCAGACACTGGATGATCTGGGAAAAAAAGAGGAAATAAAAGCCCAGGAAGTTATGAATACAAAAATAATCAGCGTTTCTCCGGATGACGACATAAGGGAATCAATAAGCAAGATGAAAAAGTTTGACATTTCCCAGATGCCTGTAATAGAAGACCATAAGGCTGTAGGCTTGATTTCAGAGTCAATCCTGCTTGATGCTTTAATGGGCAAAAAAGGGAAAACAGCAGCAGACATAATGGGGGAAGCCCCTCCAACAGTCTCAAAGACAGCATCCATACAGGTGCTCTCAAGCCTGCTGCGCCATTATCCCATGGTATTGGTCTCTGATTCAGGAAAATTGATTGGCTTAATAACAAAAGCGGATTTGCTGGGGAAATTGTATAAGAGTTAACTTAAATCCCCAATCTTCCCAAACCAATAGAGCCTATCCTCAACAACAATCACCTTAAAATTCCTCAGATTGCTTTTTAGGAAAGGGCTCAGCAGCTTTTCTTTCATTACACTAGAAAATTCCTTTGGAATTTTCTGTGTCCCAGAAATTGCATAGCAATTTCTTAGGATATCCGTGCCTTCTGTTACTAGGTTAAACGCGGGCACTACGATCAGGTTCTTCCCTTTCCACTTCCCAACCAGAAAGCACTTGAACAGCTCTGCTCTTGGACCATCCTTGATTGAGACAGCAGGATGCTCATGGCCAATAATTATAGTGGAAATACCTTCCAGCAGCTCTTTAGAAGGCATTTTGTCTCCATGCAGGCATAGGATTTTATTATGATTTTTAATTTTTTTACCGGCTTTTTTTGTTACCTTCAATTTTTTCAATGCTTTGCTGGTTATATTGGCTATTTTTGATTTGTTTTTGCTATTGGTTTT
The DNA here is from genome assembly GCA_016184145.1 of Candidatus Woesearchaeota archaeon. Lineage (GTDB taxonomy): Archaea > Nanobdellota > Nanobdellia > Woesearchaeales > GW2011-AR4 > JACPDF01. Next base: position 8,640 of record JACPDF010000003.1, read on the forward strand.
CATAATTATTGGCATTTGCTTATCGTTTTTTATTGGCTCAACAACATAATAATCCTGGACTTTGACATTCCTTTTCTGCGCTATCGGCCCAAGAATAGTGTCATGGTTGCCCTTAATCAGTATAATCTCTTTGCAACGCTGCCCAAGATAATCCAACAGCCTTAATGTGTGCCTCCACTCCTGCTCAGAAATAGTTCCAAACTCATGCTTAAGGTCTCCTAAAATAACAATCTTGTCAATCTTTCTGCCTTTCAGCTTCCTGAATATATTTCCAAGCCTTTCAATTACCTCCTTGAACTGGAAGCGGGGCATCAAAATGCCTTGTTTGTTAAGGGCTTCTTCATAGCCAATATGGAAGTCTGAGACAATCAGGGTTCTGTTAGTATAAACAGCAAGATCAACCAACTCTATATTGCCAAAAATCTTCATGAGAAACAGTATTTTTTATAGGTATAAATATATTATCAATAATTAAAAAATAAAAACCAGTTTTTATTGGTTCTGCCCCAGGCTCCATACATCCTTTAGTCCAACAACGACTGTTGCCGGAACAACGAATGCTAGGATGTGGAGGAAGATGCCCTTTAGGTATGGTCCTACAACTTCCACTCCGCCTAGTATGTCTGTTGCACCACCTGCAAACGCAGCGATGATCAAGACTGTTGCTACTAACATGAACTCTTTTGTCTCCTTGCCGGTAACATTTATGAAGCCAACTACTGAACCCAGCACAACCAACAAAGATGTTAGCCATGCCACAGCTTGGGCCCCTAAATAGCTAGATGCTAGGCCGAGCACAAATGCTATTATTACTCCTGCGATAAAGGAGTAATGGCCGATTTTTTCTTCCACTTGGTTTCACCTCCAAAGTGTTTGTTTTATTGCCAATAGGCATTGATTATCTATAAATAGCCTAGCATCTATATAAATCTTTCGTTTATTGATAATCAATGATAGTAATCTTTATATATAACTAATGGTTATCTACTCTTTATTGCCAAGCTAGGGGTGATATCTATGTTTAAGCTTGAAATAGAGGATAAAATTGTTGATTTTATCAAAAAAAGCCCATTAGGGGTTAGTTCTACTGATATTGCAAGTTATTTAGGTATTAATAGGATTACAATAACCAAATATTTAGCTGTTATTAAACAAAAGTCTTTAATTGACTTTAAACAATTTGGAATGGCTAAATTATGGTACATTCCTGTAAATATCAGTAAAGAAAACTTCTTGAGTAAAATAATGTCATCTTTTATTCTTAATCTTCCAAAAGGAGAGCTTAAAGGCACTTTGGAAAAGAGCGGAATAAGCCTTGGAGAAGAGATTAATAGAATGTATATTGATTTCTATGGCACCAAAAAATTAGGCTTTGACCAGCTATGCGATGCTTATGCAGATATAGGCAAAAAACTGGGGGGCAGCTTTAAAGTAGTTTCTCACCATGAAAAAATATCTGTTGAGATTGTAAACTATCCATTTGAGGAAGCCAACAAGGAAGCAATGAATACGCTCTTTTCTGCTGTTTTTGCGAAGATTGCTTCCCTTAATTTAGGATATGCAAGGGCTCTTGCCTTATCAAAAGACTCCCAGAACACTGTTATTGATGTGTTTTTGAAGAAAGAGGAAACACAAAAACTATAAACTGCCATAAAAACCCAATCTCAATTAAGGAATGTGGTTTTGATGGTGCCGTTATACATGGATGATTCTTACCTCAGGGAATTTAAGGCTACTGTAGAATCTGTTAAAGAGCATAAGTATGTTGTATTGGACAAGACAGCGTTCTATCCAAATGGCGGGGGCCAGCCTCATGATACTGGGGTTTTAATCAGGAATCTGGAGGAGTTTCCTGTTGTCTATGTCGGAAAGTTTTCTGGGCAGATAAGCCATGAGGTTTCCAAGCCTGGGCTTAAGGAAGGGGACAAAGTTACAGGAAAAATAAACTGGGAAAGAAGACATAGGCTAATGAGGATGCATACCGCTGCGCATTTGCTTTCCGGCATATTCCACACAAAGCTAGGTGCATTAATTACCGGCAACCAGAAAGATGTGGAAAAGAGCAGGATGGACTTTAACCTGGAGGATTTTGACAAAGAGAAAATAGAAGAGATGGTTTCATTAGCCAATGAAATAGCAAAAAAGGACCTCCCGGTAAAGGTTTATTACAAGACAAAGGAAGAGGCAATGAAAATTCCAGGCATAATAAAGCTTGCAAATGCATTGCCTCCTGACATAGACGAATTAAGGATTGTCGAGATAGAGGGCGTGGACATACAGGCTGATGGAGGCACTCATGTAAAAAGCCTCAAAGAGATAGGAACAATAGAGGCAGTAAAGATGGAGAATAAGGGAAAGAGCAATAGAAGGCTTTATTTTACGCTGAGGGGAGGAGATCTATAGCCTGCAAGACTCATATAATTCCTGCCATCTTATTCCTTTAAACGAGGGGCTCTGTAGAAAATCTCGCATACGCTCGGGTTAGCAGCTTCGAATTTTTTATGTGTATTTTGATTGCTGACATTCCCAGTGAATTGTGAGCGAGTGAGAAATGTTCTAACAGAGTTCGACACCAACTGCGTTGGAAACGAGCTCACTCGCATCTCACTGGACATCCCCCTTGTCAGCTTGATGTACATTTAAATTAAATTCGACCTTAAGGCTGCTAACCTACATTTTCTACAGAGCCTAAACGAGGCGGTTAAGTCAACTCTGTTGAGTTGACCTTCTTCTGATTATAGTGATAGAAGAACATAGCAAAGAAAGCTCTAGCTCCTTCTAACGCTTGGAATGTACA
>JACPDF010000004.1 GCA_016184145.1 Candidatus Woesearchaeota archaeon
TGTACATTCCAAGCGTTAGAAGGAGCTAGAGCTTTCTTTGCTATGTTCTTCTATCACTATAATCAGAAGAAGGTCAACTCAACAGAGTTGACTTAACCGGTTGAATATTGTGATAGGATTATAAATAATAAATGATTAGTCCTTGGAAATTTAGGCTCGCCACATTACGGGCTCGCATCTATTTGGATATACAACGTTAAGGACAAGTTGACATTATTGCTTGAATTGATTATTAGCGTTAAGAACCAAGATAATAAAAAAATGGGGTGGCCTGCGAGAATCGAAATCGCGTGGTTTTGCACCATCTCGCGCCAGAGGATCCACAGTCCCCTATTCTGCCACTAAACTAAGGCCACCAGCTTATAATATGGAGAATCAACTTTTGCCTTATAAATCTTTTGCGGCTGTGTTTTTTATGCCTTTTATGTCTTCCAGCAGAAGCTCAAAGGTTTTATAACCCGACTCCTCATTGAAGTGCCCTGCTCCATTGACTATTTTCAGCTCAACGCTCAATTTTTCCGCTATCTCCTTTCCTTTCGACAATGGAACGTGAGGGTCGTTATCTGCGTGGTAGATTAGAAATCTGCTGCAATTGCTTTTTATTTTTTTCCAGTCAAAAGCCCTTTGGGTAAAGGTCTTGCTTATTGCATCGTAAAACTCATTTCCCAAAGGGCCTAAAAATCCAGCGACTAAAAAAGAAGCTTTAATTTTTACATCTAGCTCTTCTAAAACGCTCAAAATAAATGCGCAACCGATGCTGTGGCCTATCAATATAGAATTCCCATCCAGATTCGGGCTTCCATAAGAGCCGTGTATAATTATAGCAGCAGAATTCATTTCCATGTTTGCTAATATTTGTTCTTCAAAAACAATTGATAGGCAAGATAAGGCAGCATAAAGGCAATGGCATAGGCAATTCCAGCCAACAAAGGATTATGGGGGTTTTCAATATTGATTATTTTTTCCAGAGCATTTGAAATGGTTACAATTATTATAACATTTATTATTGCTATTAAAGGTATTATTATTCCCAGAAAAATATGGTGCTTTGCTTCCAGATGCTCTATTGTCCTTATTAACAATTCAAACAATAAGCCAAAAGAAACCCCTATCGTTATTATTATAATATAAAGCTGGAAACTTTCCATTGCAAGAAGGAATGGTATCAAAGAAAAAGATATTACCGAATTACCGATTATTGCTGCAATTAAAGATATCCAATAAACTGATTTATCCAATATTTTGATTTTAGGATGCTTGTTTGCTTTTGCCTGTTCTATTATCCTGACTGTTTTGTTTATGTCTTTTTTGCTCCATCCTTTCTGCTCAAGCCTCTTTTTTATATCGCGCATTAAAGCTCTTCCTCTCCATGTATCATTCTTCTGGCATAGCTTATGAAATCTTTTGCCGTCTGATAATATTCTTTTAATATGTCTATGTTTACCTCAATCACCTCTCCGTTGTCGATCGTGACTGTCATTGTTACATGCCTCCTGTACTCTTCCTTGCTTGTATGCTTGGCCATTTGTATTTTCCTTAGTCTTACGTAGAAATTCAGAAAGTTGGTAAGCTCCGGATCATTGAATGTGTCCCTCAACAGCTTGCATCTTAAGCCTATGTTATCAGGTATATTGCTTATTTTCTTTTCTTCCTTTGCTTTCTTGAGCAGGGATTCAATGCCATATGAAAAGGTGCTTATAAGCCTCTCTATCATGTGCTTCATCATATCCGCAGTCCTAGTGTACTTTAAGCTTACATAGAACAAATGGTCAACTCGCTTAAGTTCCGTTATTGCGTTGTCTAAAGCTTCTTTCATTCTGTCAGCTAAATATTGCCTCGTTCTTGCTTACAATAGTAGTAACGTCTTTTATAAATAATTTTGCCTTCTCCATGTAGCCTTTTACCTCATTTGAGGATATTGTCCTCATACTGTAATCATCCATGCATATGACAAAATTTTCCTTTCTTGAGAATTCTATAGGGCTTTTCTTATGCGCAACTATTATTTCCCTTAAGTCCTTTATTGTTTTAAGGTGCTCCTCAGGAATATTGTACCTTTTTGCGCATTTGCCCTTGAAAAGCTCAAATTTTAATACAAAGTTATCAGGAAAAGGCGGAATTCGCTTAAAAGTGCGGTCATAATGCAGCACAGAACCCATTCCATAAGAGAATGCTAGGAACAGGTTTTCAACAGATGAAAGCAACAAATGAGGATCCTTTACCACAGGATAAGTCATAGTTAGGATATGATCAGCTAACTGCAATTTTTTCCTTGCTGCATCCCTTAACTCCTGGAACTTCTCCATTAAACCATTAATAGCAGAAATCAGTTTAAATATTTTTATGAAAAAAGGCTGCTATTCCTTCAAATCCATGATTGCCTTTGCAAGGTCGCCATCGTTTTTTGCAATGGCTTTTTTTGCATCTTCTTCTGATGCGCCTGTCTGCTCAATAACAGTTTTTATGTCGTCCTCATTTATCTCGGGCTCTGAGGAAAGGGGCCTTTCATCTATGACGCCGGAAACCTGAAAAGTCTCCTGGCCCATCATGTTTACTTTGCTCACCTGGGGATTTGCTATTATGATTTCCTTATCCGGGGTCCTTATTACGACTTCCAAAGCCTCTACTTCTTCCTGCTTAATGCCAAGCCTTTTCATAGCTTTGGCCATGTCCCTTGGATTAATTCCTGGTATCATCTTAAATGCCCAAAAGGCTGTTTCCGAAACTGTATAGAAATAGCATTATCACTATTACAAGAATTGAGAGTATTATTATATGGCCGGGCTTTATCCTTATCTTGCTGTGGTACTCGTCAAAGTACCTCATTAAGCCGCCACTTCCTGAGGGTAAGTTGATTCTTTGTTGCGCCATTTTTGATTATCTTTTAATTAATTATTTATTTTTATTGAATTTAATTCTTTTTAAAAAAGGTTGCAGGGCCAGAATAAGCCACCTTCTGTCAGGCGTTTTCGATAGCAAGCTATCATCGCCTGCCTTAGCATTTAACTAAGCGTCTTTCAAGGCTGCATAGCAGCCATTTTCGACTTGCACCAGCCAGGGCTCACCGTTTCATCCTTTCTTGCAAGAGCATCAAAGGGTTATCTTGTTTCCGTCACCAGAAACTTCTCCATCATCATCTTCCTCGCAAGCGGTCCCGTTTCTGAGTGGTTGCCATCCGTTTCCGGATCTTGCTTCCGCAAGTGGCTATTGAGCAAAGCTCAAGTGGGTGGACTTTCCTCAGTTACCATGAAAGTAACCGACAGCTAAGTACTAACCCTGCATCAAAAAGTAAGAAAACGCGGTTTATAAATTTAACCCTTTTTTTTGCTTTGCTTATGCATAAATTCCTTCAGGCCTTTTATCTCTTCAAGCTGCTGGAGGAGGATGCCTTCCTTTATATCCTCCCCAATGGCAAGCATTATTATGAAAATTACCATGAGAAGCCATAGGAATATTGTCTGCAGGAAGCCCCAGCTCAGCTGGCTGCCTTCTATAACATAAACCTTGCCTATCAGCATATAGCCTATAACGAGAACAAGCAGGCCAACTATAAGAAGCATCTTTTCAAACGAGCTTGTCTTCCTTATGTTTCCCATCTTTTTTTATCTAAACATTCACTTTCTTATTTAGGTATTTATATATTTTCCTATTGGGATTTTGCAAAAACACATACATCGTATTGCTCTTTTCCGCTAAAGATGCTTCTTTCGCTTATTGTCCTGAATTTGTGCTTGGATGAGAATTTTCCTGCCAAATCTTTTTTCCCCATAACAACAATTCTTCCCCTGTCATTCAGAATAAACTCTGCCTGGTAAAAGAACTCGCTGTAAAGCTTCTCAATGTCTTCTGCGCTGGCAGGCATTTTTGCAACTATTTTGCCTACCTCCCCTTTGTCAAACTTCGTATCAAGCCATTCCAGATTCATGCGGCTGAAGCTTATTTTCTTGGTTATGCCTGCTATCTTGCTGTTTTTCTTTGCATAGTTAATGTATTTCATAGAGCTGTCGACATTATAGATACTCAATTTTTTATCATTAATCTTATCATCAATATCTTTGAAGAATTTTTTAAAATCAAAGCTTTTGAATTTTTGCATCTTAAGGAAAGCGAACTTTTCCTTGTTGTAGAAATTAACCGGGAATTTAGACGCAAACAGGGCTGCTTCTATTGGTATGGTTCCTGATGCAGAGAAGCAGTCGAGCAGGGTTTCGTTATGATTGTATTCAGAGAGCCTTATTAATGAATATGCAATCGTCCCTTTTACGCTTCCAGGATGCATAAAGATATTATAGCTGCGCTTGCTTAAGTCAAAGCCTGCAAAGTCTATTCCAACATAGCACTTATTTCCATTTAAATAGATAAAAATAACAATATCCGGATTGTTAAGGCTGACTTTTTGCACATATTTATGCTTATTTTGAATATGCTCAATGAGCACGGCTCCGAGCTCTTTTTCAATCTCTGGTGTAGATAGATCCTCATCAGAATCTTTAACGCATTTTACCCTGAAAGTGATACTTTCATTTAGCCATTCCCTGAAATCAATTTTTTGAATAGTTTTTTTAAAATCGTTGAATATATCCTCAAAATCAAATTCAGAAAGTAAACAATAAATGCCTATTGCTGATTGGGACAAGTAGCACAGTTTAAACAAATCTTCATAGCTTCTTATATCGAAAACAATGCATTTTTCATTTATGTTTGCCTTTTTGCCTATAAGTTCATTTACTTCCAATGTAGATATGTCTTCCATGCCCTTATGGATTGTCAAAAAGCCTTTCATATTGCTATGTTTTCTTATTAGTTATAAAAATCTTTATAATCAGATATTAATACCATGCAATTAAAGCGCACAATAAAGAAATCAAAGGATTAATAATAAAAAAATAAAAATTAACAAAAATCCAATAATAATACTCCGCTAAAAAATAAGTAATAAAATAAATTATTGAAACTGTGAAAATGAAAAGAATACTGTTGGACACGAATTTTTTGCTGATTCCGTATCAGTTTCATGTAGATATATTCTCGGAAATCGAAAGGATATGTAATTTTAATCATGAATTGTATGTTTTAGACAAAACAATCGATGAATTAAAAAAAATTATTGGTGAGCAAAAGGGAAAACATAAGGAAGCGGCGAAAATAGCACTGCAATTATTGAAAATCAAGAACGTTGGCATAATCAAAACCAGCTCGGAAAAGTATACAGATGACATAATCTTAGACTATGCCAAAAAAGGCTGCCTTGTGGCTACGCAAGACAAAGATTTAAAAAGGAAGCTTATTAACCATGGCATTGGGGTTATTGTCTTAAGAAAGAAAAAGTTCCTGACAATAGCCAATGAGAGGGGCTTTGCATAAAGTCCTCCTGGTGCAAGGGAAAGTAGGATGCGTTTTTTATTGCCTAGTTTATTTGCACAAATCTTATACAAAACGAAGGAAAATGTACTACAAAATAGAGCTTAAAGACCATATAAGAGTACCTCCAAACCTGTTTGACAAGAACAAGGGCGAGGCAATACTGGCAAGGGTAAAAAAGAAATATGATGGCTATATCTCAAATGAATTAGGGATAGTCATAGACGTTTCCAATGTTAAGGAAATAGGAGAGGGAGTCATAATACCGGGAGACGGCTCAGCTTACTATGAGGCTGCTTTTGAGCTGCTGACCTTTAAGCCAGAGATGCAGGAAGTTGTTGCTGGAAAGATAAAGGATATTGTGGATTTTGGGGCGTTCATAACCCTAGGCCCGATAGATGGGATGATACACGTAAGCCAGACAATGGATGATTTTGTATCTTTTTCAAAAGAAAAGACCTTAGCTGGAAAGGAAAGCAAGAAAACTTTAAGGGTAAATGATGTATGCAGGGCAAGAATAGTGGCTGTTTCATTCAAAGATCCTTTGAATCCGAAGCTCGGCCTTACAATGAGGCAGCAAGGCTTGGGAAGATTAGACTGGATAGAGGAAGAAGAGCAAAAGGAAGCTCCTAAAAAAGATGCAAAGAAAGAAAGCAAGAAGAAGGGCAAAAAATGAGAAAAAAGGTCTGCAAGAAGTGCAAGTATTTTGTTGAAGGGAATGAATGCCCCATGTGCAAAGGCAACCAGTTTTCCACAAACTGGCAGGGCAGATTATATATTCTGGATGCCAACAAGTCAATGATTGCCAACAAAGTGGGCATAGAAGCGAAAGGAGAATATGCAATCAAGGTAAGGTGAGTTTCTATGGAACTAAAGATATTGCAGAAAAAGGAAGAGCCATTGTTGTCAAGGACAAGGCTGGAAGGGGAAGTTTTATTTGAGAAGGCCACACCATCAACAAAAGAGATTAAAAGCAATGTTGCAAAAAGCCTCGGCAAAGACGAGTCTTTAGTCGATATAGAGGGAATTTACAACCAGTACGGGCAAAAAAAGGCAAAGGTTGTCTGCTATACTTACGAAAACAAGGATGTTTTGAAAAAAATAAAAGGGGAAAGGGGAAAGGCAAAGGGGAAAACAGACAAAGCTGGAAAAGAGCAGCCGCAAGAAGCGAAGGAAGCCAAAGCAGGGGAAAAGCAAGAGGCAAAAGAAGAAGCAGAGAAAAAACAATAAAAACCAATGCCAATAAAAATAATTCCAATAAAAACCGCTAATTCCAAAAAAAAACAATAATTAGTTTCAATAAAAATAAGCAATAATAAAATAATAATTAATCAATAAAGTTATCAAAATAAGAATAACAATTAAAAAATGGCAAAGAAAAAGGAGATTAAAAAAAAGCCCATGCAAGTGTGGAAGATTTACAAGGCTTCTAGTGGCAAGGCGGAAAGAAAAAACAAGTCATGCCCAAAATGCGGCGCTGGGGTTTTTTTGGCTGCGCATAAAGACAGGGAAACCTGCGGCAAATGCGGCTACTGTGAATTTATTTCTAAAAAAGAAGAAAAGAAATAGAATTTCCTGTTTTTATTTATTTTTGATGTTGTCCTGAAATGCAAGGAAATCATCTGTTGTAAGCTTCTTTGTGGCTTTGAATTTTTCCTCTATCTCCTTTTCTTTGCTTTGCATGAGCATTGTTTCCTTTAGCTTCCTTTTTTCCTCTTCCTCCAAATTGAATTTGTTGATTTTTTCCCTTATGCCGCCCATTTTAGCCAGATTTTCCTTTAGCTGATAGTTTATTCCGGCAAACCTGGCTTTGAAATTTATGAAATTCTTAAAGGACTCTTCCTCTTTTGCTTTCAGCCCATCAACTTCCCTCGACAGCGCCAATACGCTTTCATGCAGAACTTGGCTTTCTTCTGCTGTCTGCTGCACATCATTATATATGATTTCAGAATTTTTCTTCATTTCATTTATTTCCTTGTTAAGGCCCGCTGCTTTTGCCATTATTTCCATGGACTCTGATGCCTCGCCCAGGGATTTTTTCAGATCTTTAAGTGTTTTTGAGAGCTTCTTTTCCTTGTCAAACGGCATTGCCTCTGTCTCGAGCTTTAATTCCAGTTTTTCAATATCACTTTTTAATCTGTATGGGTCTTTTACCCTTGACTTTGAAAGTAGCTTCTTTTTCTCTTCATTGAGCTTTTTGAACTCAGAAATTTTTTTCCCTATTTCCTCCGAAAGAACAGCTCTTTTTTCCTTTAGCTCCTTGACCTTTTTTGTCAAAGCATCCCTTTTTTCCCTGCTTTCCCTTATGATGCTTATTTTTTCCCTTATCTGCCTTGAGAAACCTTCCTTTTTGGAGAACCATAACTCTTTTTCATTGCTTATTTTGTTGAGATCTTTCCTCAAAGAGATTATTTCATTCTTAAGAGCATCAAGCTGCCTGAAAAGGTCTTTTTTTTTCATTAGCATCTTCCATTTTCATTATTCAAGATATCAAGTATAAAAACATTATCAATTCAAAAAATTAAGCCTGAGAAGAGGGCAAACTAGGAAAGAATCCAAAATTAAATTAATGGAAAAAACTAAAACACTATTCCGAAGAGTGCCCCAAGTCCAGCGGCTGCCTGCTCTTCCGATTTTTTCTCTTCCTCTGCCTTTTTCTTTGGGTCTTCTTTCTTTGCTTCCCCGGCTGCTCCTGCGCTAGCTACTGCTGGTGCAACTGCTACTGGCATGGCTGCCTTCTCTATGGCTTCGTCTATGTTGACGCCTTCCAAAGCAGACACTAAAGCTTTTATTCTGGCTTCATCTACCTTAATGCCAGCCGCTTCAAGCACTTTCTTGACATGCGCCTCA
>JACPDF010000005.1 GCA_016184145.1 Candidatus Woesearchaeota archaeon
TTTTGAAATCATTGATTTTTATGAATGCTTCCCTTTCTATGCCTTCAGAGCTTAATTCCGGTATCTGCCTTATTATAAAATCCCTAAAGTTTATTTTTTCCTCTTCCATTATTTTTTTGATCATACCACTCATCTCATTATTTCCTAATTCGGTGCCGAAGCCGATAAGAGGTAATTTTTTATTAACATCGTCTTTTAATTTGCTGTTCTTTTTAGCATATTGTTCTAACGTTTTGTTGAATAAAAATGATTGGTAAGAATGAACGTATAATTTCAACAGCTTCAATGGGATTATTTTCAATGCAACCACAAAATCATTGGGTCTTTTCTCCAAGTGTTCAATTATTTCGTTTTTAAAGTCTGAATTTGCTTCAATAATCAGCTCCACTGCTTTTTTGAAGCCTTTCTTTATGATTGCTTTGCCTATTTCTGCGTTGTTATTCGAAAATCTTTGGGGTCCAAAAAAATTAGGCATTAAAATTTCGTTATTTTTTATTTTTTTATTGATATTGGCTGTTTCCTTATTGGCTAAATTCCTCATCGTTATTGTAAATTCATTGCCTTTATGGCTGCCGAGAAAAACCTCCCTGTTTCCCTTGCCGATAAACTTTAATTCGATGTCTTTCAATGCTATATTTTCAATATTCCTATTTCCATTTTTTATAGAGATTATCTGCTCTGTGACTGCATGTTTGTCCTTGTTTCCCGCAAAACCGATGTTTTTTTCAGGGATTTTTAGTTTTTCGGAAATTATTTTTACTGCCCTTAAAGTATTGTAATTTCTTTTTTTCAATAAAAAATAAGAATAATCGCCATTACTGCTTAGCTCAATGTCATTGATTTCTTTTACAATGAAGTCCTCTGGGATTTGTTTTATTTTGTACATAAAGAAAGAGAAATAATTGCCAGTTAAAAAACTATATTATTCCGCCATCAGCTTTAGCATGTCAACCATGCGATAAGAATAGCCATATTCATTATCATACCATGCGCATACCTTTACCAGATTGCCATTAGCTTTTGTCAGCTGGGAATCAAAAATGGAAGAATGCTTATTCCCGATTATATCGGATGATACCAATGGGGCCTCTGAATACTCCAATATTCCCTTCATATATGTCTGCGAGGCTTTTTTCATTGCCTTGTTTATATCATCAACAGTAGCTTCTTTTTTTAATAAACAGACAAAATCAGTTATCGAGCCGCACGGTACTGGAACTCTTAAAGACATCCCGTCCATTTTTCCTTCTAGTCTTGGTATGATCTCCCCAACAGATTTAGCTGCTCCTGTCGTTGTCGGGATAATATTAATAGCAGCAGCCCTTGCCCTCCTTAAGTCCTTATGGGGCAAATCAAGCAAGCGCTGGTCATTTGTATAAGCATGAACAGTTGTCATAAACCCCTTTTCCACGCCAAATTCCCTCTCAAGGACATCCACTACAGGAACTAAGGAATTGGTGGTGCACGACGCATTGGAAACATATTTGACAGATTTACATTCCTTGTCATTTGTTCCTAAAACAACAGTCCTTACATTACCTTCCTTGGCAGGCGCCGAAAGCAAAACTTTTTTTGCGCCGCATTTAATATGATCTATTAAGTCTGATTCTTTCCTGAATATGCCGGTGCTCTCAACAACAATATCAACCCTGTATTTTTTCCATGGCAGCTTTGTATGGTCTTTTTCGGAAATAACAGCTATTTTCTTTCCGTTTACCTTAATATAATCTTTGCCTGCTTCAACCTTGGCATCAAAAGGGCCGTGCACCGAATCATATCTCAGAAGATGGGCTAAAGTCTCGGCATCTGTCAGGTCATTAATAGCGACAAAATTAAGGCCTTTTTCCCTAAAGCCGATCCTGAAAACTAAGCGCCCAATGCGCCCAAAGCCGTTGATAGCTATATTAGCCATTTTCAATTTTTATTTAGAGCGTAGTTTAAATAGTTTTTGAAAATCATAAAAATCGGTCGCAAGTGTCCTACTCAGCCCTAAAGGGCTGAGTTTGAACGGACACTTGCATCCATAGACCGATTTTTAGGATGCCAAAAAGGCTTCATCCAGCACCTAAAGGTGCTGGTTTTCGCCTTTTTGTGCATAAAAATAAAAGTAAAAAAAGAAAAAGAGTTTATTTGGATCTTGTTATGTCCCAAATGGCTTTTAATGCAACTACTGCTGCTCCTGGAGCAACAAAGACGTTAACTGCGGTTAAAAAAGCCGGTACAAACGCACCAACAGCAGGTATAGTCTCTAGTATTAATCTTAGAGAAGTTGTGCTTAACATCAAGGCTAGTGCTGCAATTAAGAAGGTGTTAACCTCTTTGCCGGTAACATTCAGCAATCCGACTGCTATTCCCAAGAGTCCCAGAACAAGGACTGCTAATGGCGCTAAGCCGCCAGGTGACATTACCGCTGCTACTACAGCTATTACTAGACCTGCGTAAAACGTCCAAACCCCTAATTTTTCCATATCCATTTTTTAAACCACCTCAACAATTTTATTTATGAAAGTAAAAAACAATATATAAATTTTTTGGTATTTTAGTATATAATTGTTTATTTCAGCAATTTTAGCATATCTTTAACAGTATATGTGTTAATAATATCTTTCTTATTTGCCCATGCCCTTCTTGCAATTGCAATGCCAAGCTTGCAATTCCTTAACTGGTCAGCGTCATGCGAGTCCGTCCCTATGGAAAGTTTTATTCCTGCCTTTATGGCTGCTCTTGCGTTAACATCATTCAAGTCCATTCTTTCAGGATAGGCATTTACTTCAAGAACTGTTTTTGTTGCTTTTGCTTTGTCCAGTATTTTTTCAAAATCAAGCTCATAAGCAGGCCTCTGGTTTATCAACCTGCCAGTTGGATGGGCTATAATGTCAACGTGCTCATTTTCCATTGCCTTAACGATTCTTTCCGTTATCTTTTCTTTTGGATTTTTGAAGCCTGAATGTATTGATGCAAGAACAATGTCAAGCTCTTTCAAAACAGAATCTTTCATGTCCAAGGTTCCATCATCCATTATGTTTACTTCTGCGCCCTGCAAAACAACGATTCCATTTAGCTTGGTATTGGCATTTTCAATTTCTTTCCTTTGCAGTTTAACCCTTTTTTCATCCAATGAATTTACAATTTTGAAAGTTTTCCCGACATGATCCGTAATGCAGATATATTCATGGCTCAGTTTTTTTGCTGCCTGTGCCATCTCCAGAATGGTGTTGCTTCCATCCGACCATTTTGTGTGCATCTGCAAATCGCACTTAATATCATTGTATTCAATCAATTTGGGCAAGCTGTTTTTTTGTGCCGCTTCTATTTCCCCGTCATCCTCCCTTGTTTCCGGCTCTATGTACCTTAAGCCGAGCTTTTTGTAGCATTCTTCCTCTGTTTTTCCGGCTAATAACCTGCTTGTCTTTTTGTCAAAAACGCCATACTCGCTTAGCTTCATTCCTTTTTTTATTGCGATTTTCCTTAAAACAATGTTGTGCTGCTTGCTGCCTGTAAAATACAATAAAGCAGCTCCGTAGCTTTTCTCGCCAATTATTCTTAAATCAGCATCAAGACCTTCTTTTAACCTCACAGAGGCTTTTGTCGGGCCTTTTGCCATTACATTTTCCACATTATCCATAGAAATAAAAAAATCCATTATTCTTGCCGGGTTCTTTGATGTTATTAAGAAGTCTATGTCGCCAATAGTCTCTTTCATTCTTCTTAATGAGCCGGCAATTTCTACTTTATTGACATCTTTTAATTTTTTTAATTTATCTTTTATTTCTTCTGCGATGTCCAATGCATGCCCCAAAAGAAACCTTTTTCCAGAAGTTTTTGCAAATGCCACGCTTTTTAATATATTTTTTTCAACTACCGGGCCAAGACCCTCTATTTTTTGGATTTTATGCTGCTTAGCTGCTTTTTCCAGCTCTTTTAGGTTTTTAATTTTGTATTTTTTATACAGTTTAAGTATTGTCTTTGGGCCCAAGCCCTCAACTCTGCCAAGCTCTTCCATGTCAACAGGGACTTCCTTCTTTAGTTTTTCATAATACTCCAGTTTTCCTGTCTTCAGGAATTCTTCAATTTTCTTTGCCAATCCCTCCCCAACGCCGGGAATATCATCTAAGCTGCCTTTTTTCCATATCTCCTCTATGTCCTCTTCCAGATTCTCAATAACTAAAGCAGCTTTTTCATATGCCCTTATCTTAAAGACTAATTCCCCTTTAATCTCAAGAAGCTGGGCTATATTCCTCAGAAGCTCTGCCACGAGGGTGTTTTTCATAAATAGAAATCTGTTGTTCATGAGTATATAAGATTTTTTATAATCTGTCAAAAACTTCGCACTAAAGTACGGAGCGTGTAGCGGAGTTTCTGAGCATGCCGAAAATTCCGATTGCTTACTCCATGCTAAAGCGATGAGCGGGTACAATCAGAATTTTCCAGCATGTCAAAAATCCTCCAAAGTCTTATGGGTTTTTAGGAAGGCGTTGGCTTTCTCCAATATTTCCTTGGCATTCTTGAAAGTAAGCTTTTCCACTGCTTTATCGTAAGGAAGCCATATATAGCCAATATGCTCAAAGGAGATCTTTACTTGTTCTGTTGAGGTTTTAGCAAGATAGAAAACAACTTCCTTGCTTATCAATTCCCCATTTTGCTTGAAGTAATAGCTTATTTTTTCTTTAAAGCCCTTAACCACTTCGATATCTTTTATGCCGGTTTCCTCCCGGACCTCTCTCTTGATTGTATCTATATCAACCTCTTTTTCCTCTATATGGCCCTTTGGAAAATCCCAGTGGCCTGCCTCGTAATGCAGCAATAAGTACTTTATTTCCTTGCCTTTCCTGAAAATAACAGCCCCTGCTGAACGTTCTTTTTTCATCTTAACTGCTGCTTTTTAGTATTTTTAAATATAGTTTTGAGATTTTAAATAATAAATTATAGTAAAAACGAAACATTTAAATATATGCTTACCAACAGATATTTCAAGAAGGTGGTTTTGGAGTATAGCAAAGTTTATATATAACAAGCGTTCATACCTTGTGCTAGGTCCGAGATAATGCAATGGGCTTCTGGACCGATTAAGAGCACAAAAAAGAGACAACCTGATATTCCTGTCTAATAAGGGGGTGGAAAAGTCAGGAAGCCAAAAACAACAAGACAGAGTCATGTTATTAAATTAATCCCACCTGAGAGGCACCTAGGAGTTTTGATCACCTCTTTTCTCCTGCGGAGCCTTGACGGGGGATTTTTTACTCACAATATAAGGGTTTGAATAAGATGAGAATCACAGACACCAAGATTTATGAAACTGTAAAGGAAGTCGTAGGGGAAGACAGCATAAAGGTAGTTGAGTTCCTTAAGGACAAGAAGAATATTTCTGATTTTAAGATTGCTGAGAAAGTAAAGACCGACATACATGAGATTAGGAATATTTTGTACAGGCTTTACAACCATAACCTAGTCTCTTATTACAGGAAAAAGGACAGGCAGAAAGGCTGGTATATAAGCTACTGGACTTTCAACAAGAAAAGAGTAGGGGACTTAATGAAAGATGTCCATTATTCCAAAATCGACAAATTTGCCCAGAGGCTTAGGGAAGAGGAAGCTAACCAAGGCAATATTTACATGTGCCCTAATGCCTGCGTAAGGGTAAATTTTGACAGAGCTACTGACTTTGAGTTCAAATGCCCTGAGTGCGGCAATATACTAAATCATCAGGATAATGAGAAAACCATTAAGTTCCTAAGGAACAAGGTAAGGGAGCTTAAGATGACAAACGGCTTTTCAAAGATGAACGGGCAGAAGAAAGTAATAGCCAACTAGGCTGATTTCTTGATTTTTGCTACAAAAAACCTCTGTCACTTCGCTACGCTTCGTTCCTTGAGTTTCGTTCGTTGCTTATTCACAATTTTTTGATTTTGGCAACGAAGAAACCTTCCGTATCATTGTCTTGCGGCCAGATTCTCAGGCAATTTTTTATATTTTTATTGTATTCCTTATTTTCAAAATTTAATATTGGCTCGCTTTTTTTAACATTTTTAAGCTCTATTGGCTCAATTTCTGCATTTTCATATTTGTTGAGCAGAAAATCCACAACTGCCTCGTTTTCTTCAGGCTCTAAAGAGCAGGTTGAGTACACTAATGTTCCATTATTTTTTAATATGTTAAATGCCGTTTCCAATAATTGTTTTTGCGTTATTGAAAGTCTTTTTACCATGTTCGGGTTCCAGATTCTTAATGTTTTTAGGCTTTTCCTTATGGTTCCGGTTCCGGAGCAGGGAGCATCTACAAGGATTCGATCAAACTTGACATTTGCGTTATGAAACCATTGCCCTTGCATTAATGTAATTATTGCATTTGTAATGCCGCATCTTTGCATGTTTATGCTTAAAGGCTTCATTCTATCGGTCGTGTAATCATTAGCCACCAGAATTCCCCTGTTATTCATGTACTGCGCTATTTGAGTGGTTTTGCTTCCTGGAGAGGCTGCCATGTCCAGTATTATTTCATCTTCTTTTGGCTCCAAAACAATTGGCGGTATCATAGAAGCCGCTTCCTGCGTATAGAAATAACCCAAAGGATGCTCAACTAAGTTTCCAATATCTCTTCTTTCTTTTGCCCTATGCTCGATCCAGAATCCTTCCCTGCACCAAGGGACTTGCTCCAAAACCCAATTTTTCTCCAGTCTTTTTTTTAATTCCGGGATTGATATTTTTAAAGTATTGACCCTTATGGATCTTCTTAAAAATGACAGGGAGCATGTTTTGAATTCTTCCCAGTCTGTTAATTTGGAGTACCTTTCTGCAAATTTTTCCTTGAATTCTATATTTTCTGAATTATGAAATTTTTCCGGCATTTCAGCTAAAAATCCATTATTAAATATAAAACTTGCCAAAAATAAAAGGTTATCTTTCAGTCATTGCGGGAGTAATGCTTAAGGTGTGAATATTAGAATTAAATTTTGAAAATTGTGCAAAAAAATTGGATTAAATGCGAGTCAATATCTGGGTCTTGCCGTGCGGCTAACTGTTTTCATTATGACATAAATTGTAATGAATAATAAAGCTAAGATAGCTGCGACTTTGAAGCTCATAGAAGAAAGTTGTGTTGAGAGATCAGAA
>JACPDF010000030.1 GCA_016184145.1 Candidatus Woesearchaeota archaeon
ATTGAGCATTATGCCGGAAAATTCCCTTTGTGGCTGGCGCCTGAACAAGTGAGGATTGTGACTGTTTCTGACAGGTTCAATGCCTATGCTGATGAGGTTGCTGAAAAATTAAGGAAGAATAGCATAAGGGTTGAGGTTGATAAGAGGGCAGAGTCTATACCTAAAAAAGTGAGGGAAGCTCAAATACAATACGTTCCTTTGATTGTTACAGTTGGAGAAAAGGAAGAAACAAGCAATACTTTGGCAGTAAGGACTTTGGATGGAAATGTCAAATATGGAATGAAAGTTGATGAGTTTATACTTAAAGTTACTGGCGATATTGAGGAAAGAAATATTAAGGTTGAGATTTGAGGCGAGTAAAATAGGTGGAATACGGATTTTAAGAAAGAGGGTAAAATTACCGAGCAGAATTTATTGGGGGTTGGATTTGAAATAAAATGGTTAAACGAATAAATCCGTGTCCTGAAAAGTACGTATTAAAAATTAAATCAATTATCAATAGAAATCCTAAATTAACTTATAGAGAAATTATAAACGAAGGGAAAAAGCGATTTAATCGAAGTGTAAAGACCTGTTGGATTACAGATGTAAAAGAGCAAATGGGATTCAAAGTTAGGAGGGCTTGGAATCGGAAATAAATTTTTAAGGTTATTTAACCCATCGTTAACTTAACAGCCCTCAAAACAATTAGTTTTACAAAACAAAAATCCTTTCTTTAACGATTGCAAATGTAGTTTATATCTGAAAAAGCCCATCTATCTGTTTGAGCAATTCTTTATGGGTTTTCTTTGATATTTTTGCCACTTTTTTGATAGCCAAGTCTTTCAAGAAAGTATGTATCTGCCAATACTTTATTTTGCTCTTTAATGGAAGGCTTCCTTCTTCAAAATTGTTAATTGGAACCCCTTCAGAATTAGGATTGCTTGTTATTGCACATCCAATAATATCCTCGCCTTTTTCAGCCAATCTTTTTTGCATCTATAAGATCAGAAAAAGGAAAATTTATGATAATAACATCCCCTTTAGAGTACATCATCCCACCTTTCATCATAGGGGTTGTCCCACACTTTTTTTAATGAAGATTCGCTTAGAAGCATAAGAAGATGCTTTTCCGTCAACTTTACCGGCTTAATAGTTATCTTGTCTTTGTCCTCGCTTACTATAAGCTTTGTGCCTTTGCTTATCTTAAGTTCATCTCTCATTTTTTTAGGTATTACAATTTGCCCTTTTTCGCCAACAGTTATTACTTCAGTCATACAAGTAGGAATATCCTACAAGTATAAATATCTTTTGGTTTTTCCCAGAAAAATTTAAATATGTAAACATCTTATTTGTTGTAGTATGGACAAAGCCAAATCGACCTTGAGCATCATATTTGCATTCTTGATAATTAGCATCCTTATTTCTGTTTATGCAATGGCAAAACCCAATACAGACAGGGTTACAGCTACCAACGTAAAGTCTGGCAATGTAGTTGTAATACCAGCAAACGCAGTAGAAGTTGCTCCAGACGTCTTTAGTTTAGGAACAGCAACGGATGTTGATGGAAGAGTTGTAGAGGGGTTTATGTTTGTTGACAGGAAGAGGGAAAATGCAAAGCCTCCATGGGCTGGCGGTGGCGGTGGAGGAGCTACAAAATGCTATTCATTTTTGGCAAAAGGCGCTAAATGGAAAGTTCTGGAGCCTTGGGTTGTAAATCCGGCTAATACTGAGGGATTAAGCGATAGTTTTGTTTTAGGTAACCTTGCAGCGGACATAACAAAATGGGAAGATGCCTCTTCAACTAATATACTTGGTAGCGGCAGCATAAACACATCTAATTTAGTTGCCGATACACAAAGTACTGATGGGGCAAATGAAGTCTACTTTGGCGATGTCGACAGCCCGGGAGCAATTGCAGTCACAATAGTTTGGGGCATTTTCTCTGGTCCATCATTCGCAAGAGAATTAGTTGAGTGGGACCAGATTTATGACCAGGTTGATTATGAC
This sequence comes from Candidatus Woesearchaeota archaeon, assembly GCA_016184145.1. Classification (GTDB taxonomy): domain Archaea; phylum Nanobdellota; class Nanobdellia; order Woesearchaeales; family GW2011-AR4; genus JACPDF01. The sequence goes on from JACPDF010000030.1 coordinate 1,990, forward strand.
TGGTCTTCAACAGGACAAGCAGACAAGATGGACTTTGAAAATATAGCTACACATGAACTTGGCCATAGCGTTGGAATGGGACATCCGCCAAGCGAATGCACAGAAGAGACAATGTATGCGTATGCAGGCTTTGGAGAGACGAAGAAGAGAGACTTAAATGCAGGTGATATTACTGGAGTTAATGAGTTGTATTAGATTTGCAGAATTCTAATTTTTTATAATATTTATAATATAAGTGGTTGAAATAATTACTCTAAATTACTCTACTACTGCGGGGCCAGCAGTTGCTATCCCAACTGAACCTCCTTCTACAGTAGTCCCATAGTAAGGTACTGGATAAGGGTAAGGCTTTTCGTAAGGAAGCTTTATTTCTTTTATCTCTTTGCTTACGTCTTCAAGCTCATTCATCTTTATTTTTCCTTCTGAGATAGTGTATAGCACATCATCCATGTACAATGACCTTCTGACTGCATTCGGGCTTCCATAATAGTAATAGTCAGTTTCCTCATAATCATCGTTGTGCGTTATCTTCCCATTCAATTCAAAGCCATCCTCAGCAGTTAAATCAAAGACATAAGCCCCTTGCCAGTATCTTTGCCTGTAATAGCCATATTTTGGATCGTAAATTTGCTTCCCTTTGACTTCTGTAACCGGGATTACCAATAAATTCCTGTTTTTGTCAAAGAGGAATGCTTTATGCTCCCTTAAAGCCTCTGAGTCTGTTCCAGCCTCTCCAATTGTGTATTGATCCAATTGCTTTGGCTTCTCGACATCCGAAACATCAAACAATGCCAGCTTAATGCCCTTCACAGATATCCCTCCCCATTCATTGCCTTCTGTCTCCTTGCCTACCCCTATGATGTGGTCTTCATCATAAGGATGCAAATAATCCGAAAATCCGGGTATTTTCAGCTCTCCGAGTATTTTTGGATTTTGCGGGCTTGACAGGTCTATCACAAACAAGGGATCAATTCTCTTGAAAGTTACCATGTAAAGCCTGTCGCCAATAAACCTTGTCGAGTATATTCTCTCATCTGGCGCAATTCCCTCAAGCTTTCCCGCAATTTTCAATTCATCATCAAGCACATATACATTATTGTGCATTATTTGCCCTCTATTGCCATAAAGCTCCAGAGTTGTCGCAATCCTGAAATAATCCTCATGCTCGTCCATTGAAAACTGGTTTAGCAAGTAGCCTGGAACTTCTCCCTTGGCATCGTACTCGATGCTGCCCTTATCAATATTTATCTTATGGATTACGGTCTTTGCCCTTTCTTCCTCCCGCTTTAGCTCATATTCATTTATTGCCTCCTCTATATCCTTAACCAATTCATATTTCTCCTCTTCATCCATTGAATTGTACATTTCTTCCAATACTTCAGAGATTTCCTGCCATTTTTCATATGAATCTAAGCTTCCATCTGCCTTTATCTCGTCAATTTTCTCCCTGGCATCTGCAGGCAATAACGGCTTCACAACATCATAAAACCTGTCTTCATTATGGCTTTCATAGTAAACATAAGGCAAATTCTTCTGGTAAGTTATGTATAAATTGTCTTGGGATGCATAAATTGCATTTGAATACCCCATCATGAATGTTTTTGCATTTACATCATCATTTTCGTCGAAGATGTTAAATGAGGCAACTGTGTTAAAATTGTAGTTGTATTCGGGATTGTCAAAATAATAAATATCCGGCCTTGCAATAGCCGTTGAAGCTTGTTTTATCACAGGCAAGTCAATTGACTGCGCATAATAATACACATCATCCCTTACTATGAAATAAACATAATCATCTATCATTCTTGACTCGATATAATAGCCATTAAGGTTGTAATCCTTTACAAGCTCTGGATCTTCCCTGTCAGAGATGTCATAGACATAAACATGAATTACACTGGTATATCTCGGTCTTGGAATATAATCATATTGCGCAAAAACCGGGACTTCCCCGTCTCTTTCCACAAATAAAGCCAGCCTGTCTTTGTTTACAAACATGTCTCTTGGCCTTCCATCTATTTTTGTTTCAGAAAGAATTTTTGCATCTTCTGCTGGGAAAGCATCTACTATAACCAGCTTGTTTTGCGTTAGTGTGTATATATACTTGCCATCATTCTTTACAAAGTCGGCTTCATCCACTCCTTCAACTTGAATATTTGTCTTAGAGTAGTCGGCAGCTGAAACGCCTGCGCTGCCTGAACTATCAGCAGATTTTGCCATTGGCGCAGCAGCACTTTCAGCCATAGCTGCCATTTCTCTCCCAATGCCAACTCCGCCGCCATAAAATATGCCCCCATACTGCGCATTTGCTTGTGAGTCCTTAATATAATCCAAAACTTCCTGAGCGGAAGAAAATTTCTTCAATTCCTGCGTTGATTCAAATTGGGCTACTTTGGCGTCCTTTACACTAGTGGTTGCTTTCCCGTCTTTATCTGTAACTCCAACTTGGCACGATACAAGCAATATGCCTAAAAATACCAGTACACAAATGTAAATTCCGTCAGCAAAATTTGTGTTTTTCATTTTCATTATCCCGTTTGATTTTTGTTTTTATTTTTTCCTTTATTGTCTTTTTGGTTTTGCCACTTTGCTTATTTTTTGCTTATTTACTCATCCTGTTATTGAATTTGTAAAGTTGAGCATATTTAAATACTTATTTATGGTTTCAAATTGAGTTGAAGTTATCGGTTGAAGTCTTTCCTTATCATCCCAATAATAAGGTAGATTAGCAATGCGAATAACGCCCCCATTAAAAACCACAATGCCAGATTTTGCGTTAGTAATGGTGCTGCCTGCCCTGCAGGGGCTTCTGCAGCCATTGCCAGCGCAGATTCCTGCACCATAGCGGATTTAGCAACTGCAAAATCTTCAGCCACTACAGTCTTTGAAAAATAATTATTAACTAACTGTATGATTCCTGCTGCCCCGGCAGCTATTAAGGCTGCTGGCAATATCCCCATCAGCTTTTCCCTTATTCCGGAAGTTTTTTTGGGCGCAATGATAATATACTTATTGGCCAGCTTATAATGATAAACCTCCTTGCCCTTTTCGCTGTAATGGAATTCTTCCGCGATTAACAAGCCTGCATCTGTTAGTTGTCTAAGGTTGTAATGCACAGTCGAAATTGGAATATTCAGGGCTTTAGCTATCTCTGATTCCGTGGCTTCCTTGTCCAGCAAATGATCTAATATTTTCCTGCAAGACTCATTGCTGACTATATTGGCTATTTTCTTTGTTTTTGAGTCTTCCAATGATAAAAGCAAAAAGTTTTTTTTTGCCATAGTAAACATGATATGTCAAGCATTTATAAATAGTTTTCCTAAGCTTCAAGCTGGGTTGAAGTTATAGAAGTTATCCAAACTTGAAAAATAAATTAGATTGCACTTTCTATAATCAATAGCAAAACATTAACTTTATAAAATAAAAACCATAACTACAGACTATGGTACTGGAAAAGCTGGGAGATTCGTTAAAGAGCACTTTGCAAAAAATAGCGAGAGCTGTATTTGTTGATGACAAGCTGATAAATGAACTAGTCAAGGATATACAAAGAGCCTTATTGCAGGCAGATGTAAATGTGCAATTAGTTTTTGATTTAACCAATAACATCAAGGAAAGGATAAAAAAAGAGGAGACTCCTCCCGGGCTTACGAAAAAAGAGCATTTGATCAATATTGTTTACGAAACTCTTGTTGATTTTCTTGGCAAAGAGCAGTACAAGATTGACATCAAGGAAAAGCCTTTCAAGATAATGCTTGTTGGCTTGTTTGGAAGCGGCAAGACTACTTCTGCCGGCAAGCTGGCAAAATATTTTGCAAAAAGAGGCAATAAAGTCGCTTTATTGGGCTTGGATATACACAGGCCGGCTGCAATGGAGCAGATCGAGCAGATCGCCAAGCAGGCAAATGTTCCAGTATTTATGGACAAAAAAGAGAAAAATCCAATAAAAATCTATAATAATTATAAAAATGAATTAAGCAAATTTGACATTGTTATAATTGATACTGCCGGAAGGGATGCTTTATCTAAAGAATTGATTGAGGAAATTGAGAATCTAAATGATGAAATAAGGCCCAATGAGAATTTTTTAGTTATTTCCGCTGATATTGGCCAGGCAGCTCAAAGACAGGCAGAGCAGTTTCACAAAAGCTGTAGCATAACTGGAGTTATTGTTTCTAAGATGGACGGGACAGCAAGAGGAGGAGGCGCATTAACAGCGTGCTCTGTTGCTCAGGCTCCTATTGTCTTTATCGGTGTTGGGGAGAAAATAGATGACCTTGAGCACTTTAACCCGAAAGGCTTTGTGGGAAGGATTTTGGGAATGGGGGATTTAGAGGCTTTATTGGAGAAAGCAAAAGAAGCCATAAAAGTTGAGGATGCCGAAGATTTGGGAAAGAAATTCCTGAAAGGAGAATTTAATTTGCTGGATTTGTATGAGCAGATGGCAGCAATGAAAAGCATGGGCTCCCTGAAGAAATTAGTGGAAATGATTCCAGGCTTTTCATCTTTGCATTTGCCGAAGGAAATGCTTGATGTCCAGGAAGGCAAGCTTGAAAAGTGGAAAATTGCTATGCAATCCATGACCAAAGAGGAGCTTGAAGATCCTGATGTTATGTCCAATGAAAGACTGGAAAGGATAAGCAAAGGCTCCGGAGTTCAAATAAGCGCAATAAGGGAATTAATCAAACAATACAGGCAGAGCAAGAAGATGGTCAAATTATTTAAGGGCAGCAAAGGAGACATGGGCAAGATTATGAAGAAATTTGGAGGACAGCTGCCAGGGAACTTTAAGATGTAGTTTTCTAAAACCGAAATCTTTAAATAAACATTAAGTTATAATCCCGATAATAAAAAAGAGGTTGGTAGAATGGCGGATGACGAGCCTTATGACTTGTTGCCTCACCGTGAGATAGACGAATTGAAGAGGCAGGTGCAGGAATTAAAGACAAGATCCGATAAATCTTCTTCTCAGGAAATTGTAAGAGCCCTTGATCAGTTGACCAGGAGCATGGATGCCATGCTAAGGCTTTTTACAGAGGCTTCGCATGAAGTTACAGGCGAGGACAAAGGCCATGAAAAAATTGCGCAGAAGCTGGACGAAGTTATGGATCAAAACAAGACTATAGCAGAGGGCGTAGTAGCTGTTGCAGACATGGTAAGGGATTTTGCTGAAAAGCAAAAGTATGAACCAGCGCCTATGCCAAGACCAATGCCAAGGCCTAAATTCCCGCAGTCTGGGCCGGAGCCAAATTTTCCAGGGCCGGATTTTTCACAACCACCAAGATTTGAACCAGAATTCAATGAAATGCCAAAGACGCCAAGATTCGAGCCGGGCTTTAACGAACCGGGGCCTCAAGGGCCTGTTCCAATGCCAAGCATACCATTTTCAGATTTTAATCTAGGTAATCTAGGAGAAAAGCCGAAGAAAAAAGGAATTTTCGGCAGATTAAAAAAGTAAAATGGAGCCTTTAGAGCATATAAGCCCTTCTCAGGTTAAAAGTTTCTTTACGAACTTATGCGCAGCAAGCAGAAGGTGCGAGAAAAAATACCATGATATTCAGGACTTAGGTAATCAGCTGGAGAAAACTAAAAAATATTTAAAAGGAAACTTGGATACAGGCGATATTCCCAGGCTAAAATCAAAAATAAATGAGGTTCTTGAGTCAGAGAAAAAAATACTTGGCTATAAAAGGGCGGAGACTGCAAAAGAAAAAAGGCTATCTGAAAAAATAGACGAGCTGGAACATGAGCTGCAGCAGGCAAGGCAGGAGAGAGACAATGCAATAGAGCAGAACAGGAAGCAAATTCATGAGCTTAATGCTGCTTTATCATCAATAAAAATGAGGATGGAGACATTCATCGAGCGCAAGAAGGAGAGGGAAACAAGAATAAGGGAATTAGAGAAGAAGGTAAAGAATAAAGTCAGGTAAATCAAACGTCCCTTCCCATTAAAGTTGTCCTGTTGTTTGCTATCGCCCTGACACAGGCTTCCTCTATTATCTTCTGGACTTTCCTGTTCAAAGCCTCATAGAACTCGTTTGATATGTTTAATGCCTTTCCATTAATTTTTGCATAATTCTTTATCTGCGACCTTACGACAAGAGCTGTGCCCATCAAAACCACCTCATTGATTGTTTATTTTTAATTATTTAATAAAATAATTATTCCATCAATTCTAGGCTCGCCGCAGTGAATTGTGAGCGAGTTCGCAAAAAATTCGCTCACTCGCATCTCACTGGCTCGCATCATTGGTACGTAGCTTTCCCAATCGCCCCATTGCGGGCGATAATAAATATGCTTACTTATGAGTATACCAAAATATTAGCTTATTCTTCCCTTTTTTATCCAGCCTGCAAAATCCAAATCTTGCAAATTGCATGACATCATTTTCCTTTAATTTACTTGCTAAAGGCTCCGCAATGCCTTTAACGAGCTTTTTATCGGGCATCAAAACCTCGGCCTTTGCCAAATCTTTTTGCTTTGGGAGCCAGTGCATTATAAGCCCTGGATTTTTCTTAAAGCTTGAATGCTCCAATGAGTCAAAAACAAGTTTAACTCCTTTTTTCCTGAAATTCAGGCAATCCATCAGCCTGTTGATTTTATTTTCTTTGAATTTATTGTAATCCTCTTTTTCTATATAAAACGAATCTTTTGTCTTAAATTCCCTAAAGCCCCTTTCTTGGTGCTCAGGATGCAGCTTTAATTTGACAGTCTGCTCCGGGGCATTTTCTATCTTAATCTCCTTGGCGTCATGGATGAAGAAATACCTGTTTGACTGCGCATCAAGGATTCTTTTGTTCTGCACAATGAGGTCGTCCCATGCCAGCGTTGATTCTGTTTTTGTTATTCCTGTCGATAAAACAAAGTTCCTTATTGCTTCCGGCACAAAGCCTCTCCTGCGCAGAGCAACAATTGTTGTTAATGAGGGGTCGTCCCATCCAATCAATTTTTTTTTCTTTATCAGATCCCTGATAACCCTTCCTGAGCTTTCAACGCCTTCAAGATTAAATCTTGCAAATTCATATATTTTTGTATTCGGAAAGCCCAAAGTCGTCTGGATGAAATTCTGCAGCTCATTCCTAAGCTCAAATTCCTTTGTCCTCAGCCTGTGTGTGACTCCCTGCAGTCCGTCTAAGACAGCATTTTCAAAATCATAGGTGGGCCATACGCGGTATTTGCTGCCAGTCCTGGGATGAGCATGCTTAATGATTCTTAGCAAAGCTGGATCTCTCATTGTCGTGTTTTCATGCTGCATGTAGCCTTTAAGCCTTAGCACCATGCTCCCTTCCGCCGCCTTAAACAGCTCTTCATACCTCCTTAGATGCTCATCTTCCAGCAAATACCTGCATGTGCATTCCTTGCCCTCCAGCCTGTCTTTCCTTATTTTTTCCTGGGGGCAGGTGCACACATATGCAAAGCCGTTTTTTACCATCTTCCCTGCAAGATCATAGAAATCCTGCATGTAGTCAGAAGCGTAAACAATCTCATCTGCTTTTATGCCGAGCCATTTGTAATTGTCAAGCTGTATCTTGTAGAATTCTTTCTCTGCCAATCTTGGGTTTGTGTCCTCAAACCTTAAGATAAATTTTCCATTGTATTTTTTAGCCAATTCGTAGTTTAAAAAAAGGGCTTTTGCATGGCCTATATGGGGATATTTGCTTGGCTCGGGAGGAAATGCGGTAACAACTTTTTCATTCTCTTTTATATCAAATATGGAAAAGATATCCTTCTTTTCTTGCGCAGTTTCTTTTAGCTCACCGGAAAATTTTTCAAGCTCTTCCTTTTGCCTTTCCAGGTTTAGGGAATTGACCTCAGCAACTGTTTTTTTTATTTCCTGGCTTAATTTTTTCGTATCTTTTTTCAGCTCGGGATTTTCCGCCAGGACTTTCCCTATCACTGCCCCGATATTTGCTTTTCCCTTGTATTTGACCGCATTCTGCAATGCATACTTGAATATGATTTCCCTCATAAGCAAATATGAATGGAGCAATTATTTAAATATATACCCCTAAATTTAAATATTATCGCTATTCTCCCTTTTATATGAATGGGGGCAATATAGTAAAAAACAATATTCTCGGCTTTATTATTCTTATTGTGGCAGCATTGTTCATTGCTGCGGGATTATATGCCGATTGGCTGTGGTTTGACTCATTAAGCTATCTTTCTGTCTTCAAGACAGTCCTTTTTTCGAAGATAATCATGGGCATTACAGCGTTTTTGGCGTTTTTTTCTTTCCTGTGGCTGAATTTTATCATATTAAAAAGAAGGATAAAAGTAAGCAATCAGAGAATATATTTTTCAGTTATGGCTGCCGTTTCGGTGATTGCGGGCATTGTATCAAGCTCATACTGGTTTACTGCCCTCAGGTTCCTTGACTTTACAGGCTTTGGCTTTGTTGATCCTGTTTTCAGGAATGACATTGGCTTCTATATATTTGTCCTGCCTTTCTATAACTTTGTTCTAATGCTCTTGTTTTTCATGCTGATAGCGGCTATAATAATGGCAGCTGTCTCGTATGCATTTTCATCAAAGCCAAAAAAGATGGGCAGGGAGGAAGTGCCTGGCCAGAATATGCCCTTTGGCTTCGAGCCGGGATTCCCGAAAATAAAGATGGAGTTTCCGAAGAAAGGAAAAGCGCATCTTGCTTACTTATCAGGAATATTGCTGCTTGTAGCTGCAGCATTCTTTTACCTGAAAAGATACTCTGTTTTAGCCTCTGCAAGGGGAGCTGTTTACGGGGCAGGATACACAGATATTCACATTATAATTCCATTGTATTTTATCCTTGCAATAATCTCGTTGGCCACAGCGCTTATTGCTTTTTCTTACAGCTATATGCAAAACGCAAAGCTTGTCATTATTGGCATGGTTGTTTTGCTGGTTGCATTGCTCGGAGGAAATTTTGTTGCGGGAATAGTCCAGTTGCTGTATGTCGAGCCGAATGAATTTAACCTTGAGGAGCCTTATATCAAGCAGAACATAAAGCATACATTGTTTGCTTACGGCCTTACTGAGGTCAATGCAAGGGACTTTCCGGTTGCATACAACCTCACGCTTGATGATATAAGAAATAATCCTACTACAATAAATAGCGTAAGGCTGTGGGACTGGAGGCCTTTGCTGACGACAAGCAAGCAGATACAGCTCTTTAGGACGTATTATGATTTTGTTGATGTTGATGTCGACCGCTACATAATCGATGGAGAGCTCAGGCAGCTTATGCTGTCTCCCCGCGAGCTAGACCAGAAGCAGCTGGACAGGAAAGCCCAGACATGGGTAAACCAGAAATTTGTCTATACTCATGGCTATGGCATCGTCGCTTCGCCTGTAAATGTTGTGACGCAGGAGGGGCTTCCGGAGCTTTTTGTGAAGGACATACCGCCAAAGACTGCTTATGAGGAGCTTGAGGTTTCACAGCCAAGAATTTATTTTGGGGAAAAGACAGACGGCTTTGTTGTGGTTAATACAAAGGCAAAAGAGTTTGACTATCCATTAGGCAATGAGAATGTTTTTGCAACCTATGAAGGCAGGGATGGCGTGCAGCTGTCAAATATGCTGAGAAAAACCGTTTTTTCCATCAAGCTTGCCTCTTTGAACCTGCTTGTTTCAAGCGCTGTTACTGACGAGAGCAAGGTTTTGCTTAGGAGGAATATTATTGACAGAATTAAAACTATAGCGCCTTTTTTGGAATATGACACTGATCCTTATATCGTGATTAATGACGGCAGGCTTTTTTGGATTATTGACGCTTACACCACAACAAATAAGTTTCCTTACAGCGAATCTGTTTTTGGGCTTAACTATGTGAGGAATGCAGTCAAGGTTGTTGTGGACGTATATAACGGTGATGTTAATTTTTATATTATTGATAAGGAAGACCCTCTTATAAAAAATTATGCCAAAATCTTCCCTAGCTTGTTTAAGGATTTCAAGGAAATGCCTTTAGGACTAAAGGAGCATATAAGGTATCCTGAGGACTTGTTTAAGGTGCAAACAAGGATTTACGGAACTTACCACATGAAGGATCCGCAGGTTTTCTATAACAAAGAGGATGTGTGGAGGACTCCAATGGAGGTATTTGAAAGCAACCAGATAGAATTAAGCCCTTATTATATAATAATGAAGCTTCCCGATGCGGATAAAGAAGGGTTTTTCCTGATAATACCCCTGATACCCAGAGGCAAGGAAAACATGATTGCATGGTTTACCGCCAATTCAGACCCTGAAAACTACGGCAAATTAGAGGTTTTTGAGCTGAGCAAGCAGGAGCTTACTTTTGGTCCCATGCAAATTGAAGCAAGGATAAACCAGGATACTGAGATATCCCAGCTGTTTACGCTGTGGAACCAGCAGGGCTCAGAGGTAATAAGGGGCAACTTGATTGTAATACCTATAGAAAAAAGCTTCCTTTACATTGAGCCCGTATACCTTAAAGCCTCTGCAACCGGGGCATTGCCGCAATTCAAAAGGGTTATTGTAGCCTATGACGACAAGGTTACAATGCAGGAAACTTTGGAAGACGCATTGAATGTGGTATTCAGCGGAAAAGCAATGCAAAAACAAAGTGAAAAAATCAGGCAGGAAACAGGCAAAGTTCTTGTAACCCTTGAGGAAAAATTTGCCAAAGCCTCCCAGCTTTATGAAGAAGCCCAGGCAGCCTTGCAGCAGGGAGATTTTGCAGCTTATGCAAACAAGATAGAGGAGCTTGGCAAGGTGCTTGGGAAGGATTAAAACCAATTTTTAGCATAAACAACTTACCAACTTATTTTATCATTAACAAAATTAAAGGATTTATTTTTGGGTGGCATTATGGCTAGGAAAGCATCAACGATTCCAAAGGCGCCGGTAGGAAGGATTCTGATGAAAGCAGGGGCTAAAAGGGTTTCCCAGGATGCTGTTGATGCATTTACAGAGATCCTTACGGAAGAAACAGAGAAAATAGCAAAGAAAGCGGCAGAGATAGCAAAGCACGCAGGCAGGAAAACCGTGCATGAAGGGGATATAAGGTTAGCGGCAAAGCAATAATCTTTTTATACTGTTTCTAATTTCAGGTTTTATATGGGCCGGTAGTTAAACCTGGTATAATGCGCCCTTGGCTATTTATACCAAATTGGGTGAGGCTCCGGGTTCAAAGCGATTATGTGAAAGTCCCGGCCGGTCCATTTTATTAAGGTTCATCAATAAAATTTATAAACTAATAAACAATTACAGTCTTTATGGCAAATATAATCTTATGGGCAATAGTTGGAATTGTAGCTTTAATTGCCTTATACATAGTCATAACTTTTAACAGCTTAATTATGTTAAGGAACAGGGTAAATAATGCATGGAGCCAGATAGATGTGCAGCTTAAGAGAAGATATGATTTAATTCCTAACCTAGTAAATGCAGTTAAAGGCTACATGAAACACGAAAGAGGCACTTTAACAGAAATTACAAAAATGCGCTCAAAGCTTGTTTCTGGCTCAATGAGCGAAAAGTCAAAAGCAAGCGATGCAATAAGCAATGCATTAAAGACAATTTTTGCTGTTTCCGAAGATTATCCAAAATTACAGGCATCAGAAAACTTTAAGATGCTGCAGGAAGAACTTTCAGGAACAGAAAGCAAGATAGCATTTTCAAGGCAGTTTTATAACGATAATGTAATGTCTTTAAACAATAAAATACAGCAGTTTCCAAGCAGCATGATAGCAAATTGGCTTAACTTCAAGGAAAGGGAATTTTTCAAATCTCAAGAATCAGAGAGAAAACCTGTAAAAGTAGAGTTTTAAGATGAATTTGTATGAGCACATCTCTTCTAACAAAAGAAAGTCAATATTCTTAATTGCTCTTTTTTTTATAATTATAGTTTCATTGGGCTATTTTTTTGGGTTTTATATCGGTGATATTTTTACCGGAGTTTTTGTTGCTGTTCTTATTTCTACAATAATGCTCTTAATTAGCTATTATTCCGGCGATAAATTAATATTGAAAATGAGCCATGCTATTCCTGCAGATAGGAAAAAATATCCTCATCTGGTTAATACTGTGGAAGGCTTGGCTATTGCAGCTGGAATTCAAACTCCAAAAATTTATGTCATTAATGACGCAGCAATAAATGCATTTGCCACGGGAAGAAATCCAAAAAACGCTTCTGTAACTGTTACAACAGGAGCAATTGAAAGGCTTAAGAGAGATGAGCTGGAAGGAGTATTGGCCCATGAATTAGCGCATATAAGAAATTATGATATAAGGATGATGATGCTAGTTGTAATCCTTGTCGGCATTATAGCCTTATTAAGCGATTTTTTCCTAAGAACATTAATTTATGGAAAAGGGCGTAGAGGTGTTAAAGCCAGCGGTATAATTGGAGTTTTGTTAATCATAATTGGTCTTGTTTTAGCATTATTGGCACCTTTGATATCTCAACTGATTAAATTTGCGGTCAGCAGGCAAAGAGAGTTTCTTGCGGATGCAGACGGAGCCTTATTATCAAGAAATCCTCAAGGTCTGGCAAATGCACTAAAGAAAATTAGTAATGACAAAGAGCCATTGGTAGAGGCAGCAAACAAGGCAACTGCCCATTTATTCATTGAAAACCCGCTAAGGGTTTTTAAGGGCAGGATTAATACTCTTTTTTCAACGCATCCTCCAATTGACGAAAGGATTAAAAGACTGCAAAAAGATTGATTTATACGTTTAGAAAAAACAAAATTATTAAAAACAATCAAAAAAATTAAAAATAATTAAATTTTTTAACCTAAAATGCCAGACTGTATCTTCTGCAAAATCGTGAAAGGGGACATTCCAGCAGCTAAAGTCTATGAAGGTAGCAAGTTTATTGCTTTCCTGGACATAAGCCCTGCCAATAAAGGCCATGTTTTGATAATTCCAAAAGAGCATTATGAAAGGCTGGAGGAGATGCCTAATCCAGATGGGAAGGAATTTGGAGAGCTGCAGGTTAAAATTGCAAAAGCGGTAATGAAAGCAACTAATGCCGAGGGATTTAATTTGCTGCTTAACAACGGAAAGGCGGCAGGGCAGGAAGTGATGCATGCTCATATGCACATACAGCCCAGATTTGGCACGGATGATTTCCATTACAAATGGACTCATAAAAAATATGAAGAAGGAGAAATGAAGCAGTTTCAGGAGAAAATAAGGAAGTTTATTTAATAGCAATCTTTTTAAAAGCCCTACTTATTCTTTTTGTCTTGCGCCGCTGTAGCTCAGCCTGGTTAGAGCGCTAGAAATTAGATTTTAGCGAAACTCATATTTTTGAGTTAGGACCGAAAGGGATGACTTACCTCAAACCGGGTTATCTAGAGGTCGTGATTTCAAATATCGCCAGCGGCATTTTTATTTTTTATCTCAGGAATGTATTATCCCTTGATTTTTCTATTGAATCTAAGTATCCCAAATATTTCTCATCATACCTGTCAGAGGTCTTTGTTGGAGCATAATTCTGGTAACTATCATGAGAAACTTCAAAGTTTTGCATTGTTCCCGTGATTTCCTTAAAGCCGCCAAACTCCTTGTTTTGCTCTGTTTCGTTGACTAAAATTAAAGCTATTAAAACCACAAAAACAAGCGCTACAAGCAATGCAAAAAGCATTTCCAGGGTTTTTGTTTTCATTATACAGAAGTAATATGGCTTTATTTATAAATATTGACGCCAAGGGCAGGATTTGAACCTACGTGTCCTTGCGGACACACGCTTTCGAGGCGTGCGCGTTAGACCGGACTCCGCCACCTTGGCATAATAATATGCAAAGAATTCTTATTTTAAAAACCTAATGGTCTGAGCAGTCTTCCATGAAGCCGCAGTTTAAACAAACAAGCTTGCAATGCCTCTCGATAAGGGTCGTTCCGCACCTCCCGCATTCGAGCTCAGAAACCTGCATAATCAAGCTAAATAAACAATGATATTTAAATTTTTATTGAATAAGAATGCTCCCGCCGAGCTACATACGTTTTTGTTAAAATTTAGGGAATTTAGAATTTGCCTGCATATTGTATTTTCCGGCTAATAAAAATCACCAGCACCAAGTTTGAAGTTGCGGCGCTAGCCACTCCCGTGTTAGGCAGCAGTAGGGTTTAGTTACAGTAGGGTCTGAATAATTGTCAAGCCTGTAAAAAGGAAAACCAGTAGTAAGAGGATAGTAAGTGCAATTCACAGTAAAGTACCCTTCTAGGTAGTTGTTGTTCTCATTAGATTCACGCACTTTTGAAGTCACATCAACTGTAAAAGCTATTTTATACCTTCCGTTAGGGATTTGCCCAAGAAATGCACCAATCCCGCTTCCCTCGCCAGCGTTCAGCGATGGCATTTCATACCTAACGTTCATATAGTCTGGTACACTCATTTCAGCTATATATCTACCAGCTTTTGCAGTGCCGCTATTAAGTATCCAAGTAGACACACGCAATGAATCTGGGTCTGCATAGTTGCTATATGTACCGTAACTAAACCACATGTCTAAGTATTTAATGTCATAAAATACTAAGTCTGGCTTGGGGTTGCTCGACCTTACTGCACCTCCGGTTAGCGAAGACAAACCATTAGAAATTATTGCTATAAATACTGCTAAAATAATCAAAACAAGCAGAATAGGATACCATTTATGAGTTTTGCTTTCTTCCGCCTCGGCCTCTTTTTTTGGCATTTTTCCGCTATTTTTTAATTTTATGAGAATTAGTGTTTATAAACTTTCTTATTTCCAATTTGTAATTGCTTAATCAGAAGTAAAATTTGATGCTCCCGCCGAGACTTTCAATGCTAAAGTCCCTTTAGCTTCTTTGAACTCGGGTCACCGGCGCGAGAGGCCAGTATGATTGTTTGTCCATCTGGTTGCGAGCGTTTAGCGAGCACGTGGGGCTTTGCGAAGCAAATGCCGCACCTTGCGTGTCAACCGCGCGTAACCAGTTGCCGGACTACACCACAGGAGCACAAGGTAAGAGAAAAATTACCGCTTTATAAATATTTGTGGTGTCAAATTAAAATAATAAGCAGTTTTTTAAATCTGGCGGCATGAGCAAGCTCATGAAGAAAGGATTCTGGGTTGTAGTCAAGGATATGATTAGGAATGCAGACGTTATTCTGGAAGTGCTAGATGCAAGAATGCCTGAGCTTACCAGAAACAAAAAACTGGAAAAGTATGCCTCAATTTTAGGAAAAAGGCTGATCCTAGTCATAAACAAAATCGACATAGTATCTCCAAAAACAATTGAAAGCATAGAAAAAAGATACTCCGGCCAGGATTATGCCCTTGTATCTTCCACAGCAGGCAAAGGCATGGAGCATTTTATCAGGTTAATAAGAGGCAAAACAAAAAAAGACGCTTTCAAAGTGACCGTTATTGGTTATCCCAATACCGGAAAGAGCTCGCTTATAAACAGATTATCAAGGGGAGGAAAGGCAAAAACAAGCTTAGAATCAGGTTTTACTAAAGGAATGCAGCTGATTACTGGCAAAAGCGGCCTTATGCTCATAGACACTCCAGGTGTAGTGCCTTATGGGGCAAGGGAAGAGGCTATGCTCGGATTAACATCTGCTATCAGCCCAGATAAGTTAAGCGATCCAGAAGCTGTCGCTTACCATCTTCTCAAAATATTCAAGCAAAATAATCCGATTGTTCTTGAAAAAGAGTATGGTCTTAATGCTGATTTAAGCCCGGAAGAATTACTGCTGGAATTCGGAAAGAAGAGAAACATGCTTATCAAAAAAGGAATGGTTGATGAGAGAAGAGCTGCAATACAGCTTCTTACTGACTGGCATAAGGGCAAGATTAGGCTGTAAGCATTTGCATGAATATAAAAACGCCGAGACTGGGACTTTCAAACAGCTGCCTAGTTGTTAAGTCAGGCAACAAGCGGCTCGTGCAAAAGCTCAAGCCAATTTGCAAATTGCTGTCTTTGAACCCAGATGCCCCTCGCCTGCGAGTGAGCTCCTTTTTTGCGAACTCGCTCACAATTCACGGGCCAGGCTTGCTTGCATAATTCCAGGCTTACACCCTAACGGTCTGTGCAATACCGGGTTATGCGATCTCGGCATGAAATAAAAGAGTTTGTTATTGTTTAAAAAGCTTTATTATTTGATGAGAAATAAGAAAATAAAAAAGAAAAAAATTTATTTTTTCTTGGCCATTCCACCTGTCCTTACTGCCTTGCAGTCCGGGCAACCAGCAGATGCCAAACTGCCAACACCGCCTGCTATGAATGCTGCTGTCCACCACTGGATATTCCAGAAGTCCCAGTAGCCCAGGTCAACAACCAGGAATACTATGCCCAACACCAAAAAAATGGCGCCGCATATCTTCATGCACTTATCACACATACACATTAGGCATCACCCTTTTTAGTTTAATTCTATACCTCTAAGAAGCAGTGTTTAAATACCTTTTTATATTTTTAGAAACAGAATCGCTCTAACATTTCAATTTCGATATTCAAACCCTCGGGCAGTGGAAAATTTCTTTGAAATTTTCTAGCTTTCGGGACTTTTAAAGAACTATTCGAGCATTTCGATTTCGATATTGAGCCCCTCAGGAATAGGAACCCTCATGACCAGCCTTAAAGCCCTTTCATCAAGGCCAAGGTCAATAAGCCTTTTATGAACGCGCATCTCATATCTTTCCCATGTGGCAGTTCCTTCGCCATCCGGGCTTTTTCTTGTGGTAACTTTAAGCTTTTTGGTAGGCATAGGAATAGGACCGCGCATTTCTACTCCGGTCTTGTCTGCAATGTCCTTTATGTAGCTGCAGACTTCGTTTATCTTGTTTATGTCTATGCTTGCTAACTTTATTCTTGCTTTATTTCTTGACTAGGTCAATGCACATTCCTGCTGCTACTGTCGTGCCAGAGTCCCTTATTGCGAACCTCGACATCTGCGGAATGTCTTTTTGCCTTTCTATAACCATCGGCTGTATAGGCTTTATCTTCACTATAGCAGCATCCCCGTTCTTGATGAAATCTGGATTCTCTTCTTTCACCTGCCCTGTTGCAGGATCAAGCTTCTTCTCTATCTTAATGACTTGGCATGCCACCTGCGCTGTGTGCACGTGGAATACGGGCGTGTAGCCTGCGCTTATGACAGTTGGGTGATTCAATACAACA
Organism: Candidatus Woesearchaeota archaeon; assembly: GCA_016184145.1. GTDB lineage: Archaea > Nanobdellota > Nanobdellia > Woesearchaeales > GW2011-AR4 > JACPDF01. The sequence continues at coordinate 19,087 of JACPDF010000030.1, forward strand.
AGCTGTGCAGTAAACTCGGTTGCAACAGTTGGCGGATTGTCAACATGCCCAAGAACATCTCCTCTTGCAATATCTTTTTTGCCTAGGCCGCGAACGTTAAACCCTACATTATCTCCTGGCTCTGCCTGCTGCAGCTGCTCATGGTGCATCTCTATAGTCTTTACTTCTCCATGCACTCCTTTGCCTTCCCTTCCGGGCATTATTATAACCTTGTCATTGACTTTCATTATGCCTGTCTCTACTCTTCCAACTGGCACAACACCAATTCCAGTGATGTTGTAAACATCCTGTATAGGCAGCCTTAATGGAAGCTGAGTTGGCTTTTCAGGCTCTTTTAATGTGTCTAATGTTTCCAACAATGTCTTTCCAGTATACCATGGCATTTTATCTGATTTTTTAGCTACATTCTCCCCTAGCAATGATGCTCCTGCAACAAATGGAATTTCATCCGGCTTGTAGCCAACGCTCTTTAGCAAGTCAGAAACCTGCTTCTTTACATCATCAAACCTTTTCTGGTCGTACTTTGCCATGTCCATCTTGTTGACATAGACAATAAGCTGGTTAACTCCCAATGTCCTGGCTAAGAAAACGTGCTCTTTTGTCTGCGCCTGCACACCATCTCCAGGGTTTCCTGAAACAACCAGGACGCCTGCATCAGCCTGTGATGCTCCTGTAATCATGTTCTTGATGAAATCCTTGTGGCCCGGTGCATCAATTATTGTAAAATAATATTTTGGCGTTTCAAACTTCCTATGGGCAAGGTCAATTGTAACTCCTCTTTCCTGCTCTTCCTTTAAATTGTCCATTACGAAAGCGAACTCAAAGCCTCCTTTTCCCAAGCTTTCAGCTTTTTCCTTGAGTTTCCTCATGGCCTGTTCGTCTATATTCTTTGTGTCATACAGCATTCTGCCTACTGTAGTGCTTTTTCCATGATCAACATGACCAATGAATACAAGGTTAATATGCACTTTTCCTTTAGCCATTTTCTACCTCCAAATTGTAATTTTTGACTGTAATTTGCTATTAGTGGGAAAGATGAGTTATTTATAAAGCTTATGGTTTTTATTTTTTGGCTTCTAAGGCAGTTTCCGAGAAAAACTACTTGTTTTCTGTAGTCTGTATGGTGCATGAGCCAGGAAGCTTTTTAGAGGCCCTGGTTAGGGCTGTTTTTGCAAGCCCTAAATTAGCTTTGTCCACAGAAATCTGGAATATTGTGTCTCCCCTCCTTATCTGGGCTGCTACGCCAATAGGCTTTCCAAAAGACTTCTGCATTCCCGTGCTAAAACGGTCAGCGCCGGCTCCTGCAGCTATGGGGTTTTCCCTTAAAACATGATGAGGATACGGCTTTATCTTCAAATGATAGGCTCCCAGGCCAATGCCCTTTTCAAGGACCCTGTTGGATGTTTGCTTTGCGCTTTCCAATGCATTATCCCTTATCTGCAGGTCAACTTTTGATATAAGATTTAATGTATACTGGAACTTTTTTTTAGGTGTTCCTGTCTCAAATGCAATTACCTTTAAATTTGGATTCATCCTGATGAATGATTTTTCCTTATACTTAGAAACTCTAGTGTAAGGCCTTTCAATTCTCCTGTAGCTTACAAATTTTCTTATCCTTGCCATTTTCTATAGTTTAGTTTAAGGCAAAGGCTCGAAACACGCGAAAATCTTTGATTTTCGGTGTGCAGAAAATCTTTTTGGATTTTCTCGCACTTCAGTTTCCGCTGCCTTGCCATAAGATTTTGAAAATAGCGGCGGTTTTTAAATGTTTCTGATAAAAATTCCAGAATAAAATAATTACCGAAATCAGATTGAAAAATTATAACATATCCGATTTGAAATCACCGATAAATAGAAAATTTTATAAAGAAGCTAGAATATGGTAATAATATTAAAAGAGGTGCCAGATTGATGCTTAAAAATAAGAGAGCTTCTTTAGAAATTTCAATACAGGCCATAGTCATTGTAATCCTTGCCATGACTCTTCTTGGGTTGGGCTTGGGATTCATAAGGGGTATGTTCAAGGACATAGGCGGAGTTACCACAGACGTTACAGAGCAGATAAGGCAGCAGATTCTTGATGATTTGATAACCAACGACAAAAAAGTGTCGTTTCCAAAAACAGAGATAACAATTGATAAAGGGGGCTCTGAAGTCTTGACAGTGGGAATAAGGAATAAGAAAGATCAGCCATTGAACTACAGGATGCAGTTTTCTGCTATCTCCGGTCCTGATGGCGACATTGTCCCTGACGCATTAGATGAATGGTTTCAGTTTTCCACAGAGGACGACACACTGCCTCCTGCGGATGCAACTGTCAGGAACGTCAGGCTAAGCATACCTTCTGGATGGAGATCAGGTTCATACTTCCTTACATTTGATGTGATAAATGTAGACTCTCAAATAGGGGAAGACGATTATACATATGCATCAAAAGACTTTTTCATTGTTGTGAGGGGCTAAAACCATGAAAATCAAAGATTTTCAGGTGCCAAAAATACGGAGGATTTTTGAGCATGGCTAAGATGAAAAGAAGGCTTTCGGAGCAGCAGGAATTTGAAATCATGAAGCTTGTTCTGGACAAGTTCTTATGGCTCGGATTCATTATTATGGGCTTTGGATTATACCAGATGTTTGCAACAGGGATTCCTGTTGGCCTCATGTGGATGGTTGTCGGCGCAGTAGTGCTGATATTGTTCATGATTCTGGTAGTAAAACAATACGAGATGGTAAGATAGTTTGTTCTTATAGCAACTTTTTTATATATGTTATCCAATAATTTTTCTGGATTAACTGAAAAATGAGGCATTTCAAAATAAAATACAGGTTTTTGCTTTTTGTTGTAGCTTCTTTTTTGCTGCTTATTCTTGCAAATGGCTGCGGAAAGCCTGCCGAGTGCAAGGTTGATGCTGATTGCGGAAAGAGGACATGCTCTAGTGCTTCGTGCGCAGACAATGAATGCACATACAATACAGTGCAAAACTGCTGCGGCAACAAAATCAAGGATTCCATAGAGGATGGAAAGTTGGGGAACAGCTGCACATGCCCACAAGATTATGGCACATGCGCAGGCAAGGCCGAAATACAGGCAGGAGGCAGGACTTACGATGCCCAATACGTGCAATATTTCTGCGAAAATGCCGAGTGTGTTTTAGGGGTTCCTCCAGAGGATATAAGGCCTGTAACGCTGCTGGACGAGAAGGATTTTGGCTTGTTCACATTGGAAACTACAGTAACTTATAATGAGCCTTTTGATGCCGCAAAAGACACTTTCGCTTTCAGGATATCATTGAAAGACTATAAGGAAGGAATAGTTCTTCCTGTAAACCTCAACAAGCTGCTCCTCAAAAACGGGGAAATACTTTTTGGAGAGAAAGAGGTTAAGCTCGCTTTGGGAAAAATAGGCGATACCGTTACTGTAAACGTGCCTTTGGATTATCGCTTGGAACAGGTCGAGGAAGCAGGAGGCCTTACCTACCAGATGAATTATGAATATACTCAAAAAGTCAAGGACGAAAGGCTGCAAGATGGCTCTTACTCCTATAAAGATGAGCTGGTGAGGGATGACTACCAAAAGAGATTTACCACAAAAATAACTTTTGTAAATCCGTAAGCAAAATGAAAAAAGGGATTGAGCTTTCATTAAATTTTCTTGTTACCATAATAATTGCATTTACAATTTTCATGCTTGGGGTAAGGTTCATTTATACTCTTGCCAGCGAGGCAACAGAGCTTGAAAGCATGACAACTGATGAGTTGGATACTCAGATAGGCCAGCTGCTTTGCGACAGCACAGACAGGGTATGCATTGGCATAGACAAGGAAACCATCCAGAAAGGGAAATTTGATGTTTTCGGAATCAAGGTAATAAACATAAATCCAGGAAGCAATTTTGAGATGCAGATAACGCCTACAGGACATATAAAAAACAATGGCCCTATTATTCCGGTTGAACAAGGCAAGCTTAAGCTAAAATACAGGCAGGCTTTTTTTATTAACAGGAATGAGGAAGAATCTCTCGGAGTTGGTGTGGAAGTCTCCAAGGATGCAGAGTCAGGCACTTACATCCTTGATGTCGAAGTAAAGCAGATTATAGATGAGGGGGCAGTGCCTTATGGTGGGCTGCACAAGCTTTATGTTGATGTGCCCTAGGTGTTGCATATTTCCGCAAAGCTTTTTGGGTCTAGAGAAGCTCCTCCAACCAAGGCGCCATCGATATTTTTCATAGCCAGTAATTCTTTGGCATTTTTTTCATTAACACTTCCACCATAAATAATTCTTATATTTTCAGAAATATCCACATTGTATAATTTTTTTAATAATCCCCTTATAAACAGATGCACTTCCTCTGCCTGCTCTGGGGTAGCATTTTTTCCTGTTCCGATTGCCCAGACAGGCTCATATGCAATTACAATGTTCTTTATTTCCTCATTATTTATGCTTCTTAAGCAATTTTCCAATTGAAATTTTATCACTGCTTTTGTTTCGTTGCTTTCTCTTTGCTCCAAAGTCTCCCCAATGCACAAAATGGCTTTTAATTTATTTTTTAGTGCCGCCTTTATTTTCTTGTTTATTATCCCGTCTGTTTCATCAAAATAAGCCCTTCTTTCGGAATGGCCAAGAATCACATATTCACAGCCCGCATCCCTCAACATCGGCGCGGATATTTCGCCAGTAAAGGCGCCTTTTTCCTCAAAGTGCATGTTTTGCGCCCCCAATTTTATTTTTGTGCCTTTTATTGATTTTTTCACTTCATTCAATGAAGCAAACGGAGGGCAGATCACTATCTCATTTTTTGAACTCACTGGAAAATCCTTGGGATTTTCTGTGTCCCGAAAATCTTTGATTTTCGTGGATTTTATTGAATTTTTAAAATTATCAATGAAAGAAACCGATTCTGGAATGCTCTTGTTCATCTTCCAGTTTGCTGCAATAAGCTTTTTTCTCGGCATTTATTCCCTTCCCCTTTTAAAATAATTCCTAAGCTTTTTAATAAAACCCTCTCCTTTTGGCCTGTTCTTGTAGCTTTCCCTGTCTTCCATATCCTGCTCGCAGAAATAGCAATATCTCTCGTCTTCAACCAGTTTCTTGCCGCAGTAAGGACAGTTTGGCATTTTTACAATGTATTTTGATTATTATTAATAAATTTAATTGTTTCTGCAAGATCATCTGACCAGCAGCTTACTGACAAGAGCCCTCAAGGCTTTTATCCTTAAAATCATTTCTTTCGCTTCCTGCTCAGAAACTTCCTTGCCATAATAATTTACGCTATTCCTTGCCTTTCTTATCTCATCAAATTCCTCTGCCTGATGGCTTTCACTTAGGACTTCTCTCAGAAATGCAGTATAGCACTCATGATTGTAGACTTTAAACCCGTTTTTAAGCGCCAAAGCCTCCAAAAGCTCCCTAAGCGAGTCATAGGCGAGGGACAGCTTTGAGGCTGCGGTAATATTATCCATGCTAAGCTTGCTTTCAGACTCCATTTTGTTTTTGCTGGACTTTACAAGAGAATTTATCATGTCCTCATCAGGCTTTGCTTCCTTGGCAATTCTTTTATTGCAGCACTCTTCCCAGTCCATGCTAGGTTCTCAGCCTCCCGCTTAAAACATAGCCGTTGGCTATATTGCTTGCCAATTCCCTGCTCTTGGCTTTTGCCAATCCCTCAAACCAGTAAATCTGTATTTTTCTCTTCAGCTTATTTTCAAAACTTTTAATGTCGAGCTTTCTTTCGCTTGCGAAGATCGCCAAATCAATATCAGAATCATTTTTTGCCTCCGCCTTGGAAAGCGAGCCAAAAAGCACTATTGCGGGGCTCATTAAATGCTCCTCAATATAGGCTGTCAATTCTTTTAATTTTTGGCGCCAATAGATTCTCGACAAGTCTATGAAAACTTTGCTGTCCTTGTTTGCATAGAACAGGAGGTTATTCCTATACGCGGTTTTGAGCAGCAATCCTTCTTTCACATAGTAATTCAGCATTTTGGATGAGGTTGGGGGTGTTATATGGGTCAATTTCGCATACTCCCTCACATTGATTCTTCTGTAGCAATCCTCAAAAAACGGGCTTAAATCATTAATTATTTTTAACATATGTTAATTAAAATTAACAGATGTTTAAATACTTTTTGGTTTTACTCGAGTTTCCCAGACTTCCTACAAGAATTCTACTTCTTCCACTTGATGCTGCATCCCATAGAAGGCTGCTGCTCTAATGCAATCTTGCCGTTTTTTAGGAATTGCCCAATGGCTTCGTGCATCTCATGCTTATTTGCTTCTTCCTGGCCGTGGGTGTCATCCAATCGGCTATGAAATATTAGGTTAAAATTGCCGTCAAACAGGAATGGATCCGGAGTGCAGCTTGCTCCATAGTCTTTTGCGGTTTTTTGTGTTTCATCCCTTAGATAGATGAAGTTAATGCCCCTTTCTTTGGCAGTTTTCTTCATGCCTTCAAAATTGTCTTCCGGGACAAAATTCTCATCATTTGGGTTAATGCCAACAACAACCACCCCTTTGTTTTTATAGTCGGATTGTATTCTTTTAAGCTCATTGATTTTTGGCTTTACATAGGGGCAATGGTTGCACATGAAAACAACAAGCAATGCTTTTGCATTTTTAAAATTTGATAAAGAATATGTTTTATTATCTACACCGGGAAGCTTGAAATCCGGAGCATTCATTCCTTTTTTTAATTTGCTTATTGATTCTACCAATGCCATTTTATCACCTTAATTCCGGGAAGCGCTTATTATATTTAAAAATAATGTTTTTTGCTGCAAAACGAAAGCAATTTATATTCAATTTAATTCCGTTAATAATCATGATTATTGCAAACACAGATTATGTCGCTGGCAAAAAGATAAAGGAAACCCTCGGCATAGTGAGGGGCAGCACAGTAAGGGCAAAGCACATAGGCAAGGATGTAATGGCTATGCTAAAGCAGATTGTAGGGGGAGAGATTACAGGATATACTCAAATGATAAATGAAGCCAGAGATGAAGCAGTAAAAAGAATGGTGGAAGAGGCAAAAAAGCTGAAAGCCGATGCAATTGTCAATGTAAGGTTTGCAACATCCGATATAATGCAGGGAGCTGCTGAAGTCATGGCTTACGGGACTGCTGTTAGGTTAAAATAATCATAGAGGAAAATTAGTCTACTAAAGAATCAATAAGCTCTTTCTGCTGCCGGGACCAGACCTTGTCAGGATGGTTTCTGATGTATTTAGCCCAGTACCTGATCATCCATTCCCTGTCTTCCTTGTTCTTATTTTCCATATTCCTTAATTAGGCTTTCATAGTATTTAATTTTTTCTTCAGAGACATGCCCTTTAAATACCTCTTTCAGGTGCAGAGCATCTTCTTTGTCCTTTTCGCTTCCAAGCACTATTAGCTTATAAGGTATCTGAATCTCAATCGGGGATATGAACAAGGTTACACCTCTTATTTTTACCTTAGCTTTTTCCTTTAAGGTCTCTTTGTCTATCAAAGAATCAGCAAACTTAAGCTCGATATTTGGAATGACTTTTTTCTTTCTTGCAAACCTTATCGAGTGTTTTGTCTGCAACAGTTCAAAAAGTTCACTAATTTCTTCTTCATTAATGCACCAGAACTCTTTTGACAAATCCTTATAGAGCTTTTTGAAATTGCCTTCATCAATCTTTGGGATTAATATATCTATGTCTTCTGAAATGCGGCTCCTGCCAAAAAGTATGGCAACATACCCAGAAACCAGAACATAATCTGTATGCCTTTTAAGGACATTTACAAAGTCAATGACTAATTTATCGAGATTGTTTAATATTTTATCCAAGATAACAACTTTGCCTTTTATTTTCATGCAATAGGGGAGTTCTTTTTGCTTTATATATTCTTCCCCTAAATGTCCAGTGGTAATTAATGAGCCTGCAGGGATTCGAAAATACATTTTCTCATCTCAATTTGTTATGCAAGCAGATACTATCCATTTCCCCCAGTAACCTTTATAAATTGACACTACTACCAAATAACAATGTTAGATGATAAGGTAAGAGCTATCGATTATGAAACTATTGCCATCCTCTTTAGAAACCAGCCATTACGAACCGGGAAATATTCTGAATGGTGTTTGAGTCCTCGGTATGAGAAAGAAAAAAGACCTGAAAGGATGTTGGTTGATTCTTTTTATGGGCCACTCCAAGAAAGATTATCTAATCTAATGCCCCCGCTAGAAAAAACAAAAAGGGAGATTAAAGTCAAAAGGGAATATCCATTTAAAGGGGAAAAAGTGATTCATATACCCATAAATAACTTTTTAATGGCTTCGTATGGTATGATGGGCGGTAAAAGTCTCGAATATTTCCCTACAATTAGAAAAGACAAGGAAAGGGAAGTTATTATGCTTTATGAAGATTCTTGGGTGAAGCCTCTACCAAACATTAATGCAATTCAGAGAAGACAGCAAGAATTGCGGGAATTGGTAGAAGATAAACCATATGCAGATGGGATTGATGCTCTTGCTCAATCCTTGAATAACATACTCCTGCCTCACCTCCATCTTTCCTCACTTACAAAATTGCTGGTTTCAAATACCTTAGGCGCATCAAGGTCTATGCCTATCCATAGAAAGGACCAAGATGCCTTTTACCAGGATTACCTACGTTTTTGCAGGGAGTTTGTCCGTTGGTATGATGAAGCGAAAGACATTTCTTCCTCTGTTCAGCCAACATCCCAAAATATGAAGGGAACTGTCAAAGGGATTTGTTCTATTTTAGCTGAAAGCCCTCTCGTTGCTTCCTATAAGACAGCTCGCAATCTTGTGGATGATGCTCCTGCTTCTTTTGGCAAATTACGTGAGAGGGTTATGGCGTGCACTTCAGGAAAACCATTAGTTACACAAGAGAAACTGGAGAAATTGACTGAAATGGTTCGCAATGAAGCGAGGAAAGCGCGAGACTTTTATTTTGAACACCCACCTGAGTGGTTAAGAATATTTCAAGAAGACAAATCAAAAAAAGGAAGTGTGATGGCAACAGAAAAGGAATACATGGATTTCTATCTTTACAAAGAACAAATGAGGAGATTAGGTTATTTTTCCATAAAGTCAGGCTTAACCGTCCCATGGCCATTTGCCCAATCTGACAATGCAATCGTGACAATAAATCGCCTTGCAAATCACTTTACAGCAGCCCTCTCTCATGCTGAATATATTAGAAATAAGGAAGGGTGGACAGTTCCCAATACTCTTCCAAAAAGATTAGGGGTTATAGATATTAAAAACGGGTGGTATCCTCTAACTCCGCTATACAAAGGAGAGAAGTTTGCCTATAATGACACCTACCTTAACGGCCAGCAAAGAGTGGAAATACTTGATGGCACCAATAGGGGCGGCAAAACAATTGATATGAGAAAAACCGCTTTTGCAGTTGTTTGCGCGCTTGCAGGAAATTATGTCCCGGCTGGAGAAGGAACAAGAATATCTTATTTTGATAATGTCTATATTCGTCTCAGAAGTGGTGGATTGAACGACCAAAGTGCTCTTGAGCAGGAGCTTAATTCTACACATAAACTCATTGAAAAAATAAAATCTGGCTCTGCAGCCCTGGTCTGCATTGATGAGCCTTGGTCTTCTACGAATGCAAAGGAAGGGGAAGGGCTGACATATGGGTTAGTGAGGCGAATATCGGAAATCAGGCAAATAGCGGAAATTCCGAGCGCGAGGGGAGTTTTCGCAATCCATTACCCTCAAATGAGGCAGCATACTTTAGGAATTGAAGGGGTTGCACATTCCCATTTCGAATATAGTGAGGAAAATGGAGAAGTCATAACAAATCACCAAAAGCTTCCTGGGCCAAATCCACAGCCAGGGTACGCTTTCGTGATAGCGCGCGCAGAAGGACTCCATCCACAGGTGTTAGCCCATGCAATGAGGCTTTACCAGGAGAAGCACCATGAAAAGTAGTGTTCTTGATGAGGAAACAAGAAAAATTTTTACCTATGATGACGAATTAGAAAGATGGGACCGTCTCTGGAGGAAGATTGATGGCCTCATTAATTTTGGGGTGCCAAATGTTCCGTCCTTGGATGATTTGCTCTTAAGCCCCAAAACTGACATAAATGAAATAAATGGCCAATTGGATGCAGTGGAATATTTAATCAGGAATCCGGATTTCTTAAAGCAATTTAAAAGAATTGATGAAGATACTCATGCTGCTATTGGCGGGTTCTTTTTTTCTGAGTCTCCAAGACTGGTAAGAAAAGGATGGGAGAACTATCTGGCCAACTCACCAAAAGATAAGCAATTAGCCGAATTATTAAGATATTTGGAGCGAGAAACAAAAGACCATTGGGAGCAGGCAATTGAGGGAATAAAAAATGCAATAGGATTTTTCAATCTGGCGCAAAAGCTTCCAAGAAAATTAGAAATTAAAAAACATACTCCAAAAAAAATTGAAAGCATATGTGCGGAATATGATAAGTTAATTTCATCCCCACAGGTTACTGAAGCATTAGATTATGCTTCAAGAGCAGTTGGTCATTTTGAAACCATTCAACAAAAATACTCATCAGATAAACAAAAAGAAAAGTATGCGCATGTCATTGATTTGAGGCGAAAAAAAGTAGATAACCCTAATTTGAGATTGAAAGATTATGATAAACATATAGAAAAACTAAGGAGAAGCCAAGAACGTTCTAGGGATTATGAAATTAGACTTGTAAAGCGATTAATTTCTGAGCTTGGCGATTTGATTAAAACGGAAGATGCCAACAGAAACTTAGAAATCCTTACTGGGATGAAAAAACAGTGGAATTTAACCGAGCTGTTCACCTATATGGAATTAGCAGCAGTTGCCTACAGAAACAATTGGACTCGCCCTGAGATTGCTCCAAGGGAAGAAAATTGCCTCATCATAAGGAATGGTGTGTTTTACCCCCGTCAGAGAAGAAGGCATGATTATACACCTAATGACACTTACTTGAATTTGTATCTGGCCAATACTCATCGTGTCGAAATTCTTGAGGGAGTTAATATGGGCGGTAAAACTATGGATATGAAAAAGGCCCTCTATATTGCTACATTGGCATTGTCTGGCAGCTTTGTCCCAGCAACATATGCATGTGTTTCTGCCAGAGACAGGATTATCCTCAGAGGCAAGGGAGATGGCCAGGATCGCTCAGCCTTCGTACAGGATGTTGCAAGAGTAAACGAAATTGTGCCTCCTGCTGGGCAATATTGGCTGGCCGCATTAGACGAGCCATTTACTTCTACAGAAGCTGATGGAGGGATGTATCTTACGGCAGGTGTTGCAATAACTGTCGCTGGACAAGGAAATTCATTGTTGATTCTCTCCAGCCATTATCCCAGCTTAAAAGAATTATTAGATGGTGATTCTACAGTTAAATTCAATCATTTCCCTTTTACTATGGAAGGAAAAAAAGTGACGTTTCCGCATAAAAAACAAGAAGGAGGGTTAAAAGATTATGCGTATGCTATCGCAGTTGCCAGGTCTCGCGGGTTTGATGAAACAACCTTGCAATACGCAAGTGAGTATCTCCAAAATCAGAAAAAATGAGTCATCTCCTATAGAAGTGCACTTTCTGATCCTCTTCCCCGGATATGGGAGAAAGGTAAAATGAGCCCGAGGGGACTTCCAAATCCTGACCAAAAAGTCCGGGATATTTGAATTTTCCGGCCGAAAATTCGCAATTTTCAAGCATCCGGACTCACCCATTCCTAGAATAAGTTTTATATATAAAAATAGTGTTTTGGATTACGCTTGATTGTATAGCATATTATGGACTAGATACTCAACATTTCTTAAGACATCAATAGAAGTTGGGCGATAACCGTCAGGATTTTCAAAGCCTTCCTTTCCATAATTCCAACAAACAGAGAGAGGGACATCCGATTTAAATACGAGGGCTTTGTGTTCTCCTCTAATGTCAATTATCCTACCAGCTGACCTTTCCCTTACCAGATACTCAATGAGTTTCTCTATTCCGGAAAATTCCTCATGGTGAAGCTCAAAGCTGCTGCCTGCAGGCCTCTGATGCATTACGCCCCATTCCTTCTTTGGTTTTGATGTCATGTATAGAATTATTGTTGGCATATTTTTTAGTGGAGGATTGTTATTTATAAATTTAGCTCTTTTTTAGTGATAACTAAACAAGTAAGATGATGAGCCTGCAGGGATTCGAAGTTCAGTACTGCAAAAATAAACTTGCAATATCCCTGATCAATCGGTCCCTGCAAGCAACGCTTGCTCGCGTCACCCACCGAAGCCGACCGCACTATCCTGGTTATGCTACAGGCCCATTAGGAAAATTATTATCACTTTCTTTATAAATATTATTCAAATGCCGCAAGATAAAAACAATTAAAAACCGGCAATACTTTCAATACAATAATTAATAATAAAAAAATAATAAAAAATTAGAAGATGAATGAAGGAAAACTATCCAAAGAAGAGCAAATAAGGTATTCGAGGCATTTAGCGCTTCCAGAAATAGGCATTGAGGGGCAGAAAAAGCTGAAGAAAGCTAAAGTGCTGATTGTAGGAGCTGGCGGCTTAGGAAGCCCTGCTGCTGTTTATTTGGCTGCTGCCGGTGTCGGAAAAATAGGCATTGTTGATTATGACAAAGTTGACCTGTCTAATCTGCAAAGGCAAATTCTTTATTCATTAGGGGACATTGGAAAAAGCAAAACAGCAATAATAAAAAATCAATTGAAAAAAATTAATCCAAATGCAAAAATAATAACCCATGATAAAAAATTAACTTCAAATAATGTCATGGAAATAATAAAAGATTATAATGTAATAATTGACGGCTCTGATAATTTTCCAACCAGGTATTTAGTCAATGATGCATGCGTTTTGCTAAATAAACCAGATGTTTATGGCTCTGTTTACAGGTTTGACGGACAAGTTTCGGTTTTTAATTATGAAAACGGGCCTTGTTATAGGTGTTTGTTTCCTAGTCCGCCGCCTGCAAATTTGGTTCCAAATTGCGCGGAAGCCGGTGTTTTGGGGGTATTGCCCGGAGTTATAGGAATGATACAGGCAACTGAAGCGATAAAAATAATCCTGGGGAAAGGAGAAACCTTATCCGGAAGGTTGTTGGTTTATAATGCTTTGAGCATGAAATTCAGGGAGCTAAATTTGAAGAAAAACAAAAATTGCCCCGTTTGCTCAGAGAATGCAGCAATCAAGGAGCTGATAGATTATGATGAATTCTGCAACGGAAAAAAAGAAGATAAAAATGAAATTACAGTTCATGAATTAAAGCAAATGATTAACAACAAGGAAGATTTTGTCTTGGTAGATACAAGGGAAAAGGCTGAGCAGGATATGTGCAAAATAGAGAATGCAAAATTAGCCTCTTTTTCGGAAATTGCCAGAGGGAATCTAAAAATTTTTGATAATATCGGCAAAAACAAAAAAATTGTCTTATACTGCCATACCGGCAACAGGAGCGCATTTGTTATGCATATGCTAAAGAAAAAAGGCTATAAGAATGTAAAGAATCTTGTTGGCGGCATAGATGCTTGGGCAAAGGAGATAGACCAACAAGTGCCAATATATTAGAATCAAAAGAAAAATAAAATTTTTTATTTACTTTTTTACTGGTTTCTCCCCAATGTTATCTCAATTGTTGAGACTCTTATATCCCTGCCTTCGTTGTTCTTGAAGCCTTCGCTGTCTATCTTTATGTCCTTGACACCCACAGTGTTGTCCAGGAACCTTTTTGCTGCAACTTCCGCCACATCAACAGCCCTGCTTATGAACTTGCCTCTTGCCTTAACAATCACTTCATCCGCATTCTTTGTCGTAAACTGCATCACTACTCCTGTGACATAGTTCATAAAAGGCTTTCCACCAATAAAAACGCTGTTGTCCCTTGAAGCCATCCCTTCTTCCATATTACCACCTTCCATTTCTTGATTAATGTTTTCGCTTTGCTGTAGAACCAATATTCCATTTATAAACATTTCTCTTCCTAAAAAACAGAATCAAGAGCATACGCAGCTGTTAATAACAGCCCAAAAACAAGATGAAGCATAATAGTGGCTTTGTTTGTCGGCAATAATTCCTCAATTTTATCATAATTTTTGATTAGGTTTTTTATTGCTGTATAGGCTAATGGCAGTGAAAAAAACACTATCAGGGCATAATACGGCATCAATCCGGAAATTGCTCCTGCCATCACAATAATATAAGCCAATATTAAAAATGCAATGTAAATATTAACAGAAAATTTCTTACCAAATAGGACAACTATGGTGTTTTTTCTCACTTTTTTATCCGCTTCATAGTCCGGAAACTCGTTTATGAAAAGCACCAAGGCAATTAATATAGCGACAGGAATTGAGATGAAAAATGAGCTTAAAGTAACGGCTTTAGCCTGCACAAAATAAGAGCCCAAAACCATAAGGGGGCCAAAACCAATGCCCGTGGTTATTTCCCCAAGGCCGTTGTAGCCGATCTTAAATGGAGGCGCAGTGTAAAACAATCCCAAAAATATCCCAATACCGACTAAAACCAGAATAGTATTTCCTGGAAGAATATAATTCAGGTAAATGCCGATGGATGCTCCAAGGGCAAAAAACAATATTGCAGCTGTTAAAATTTGCCCAGCAGAGATGAGTTTTTCCTGAATAACGCGGCTTCCTCCGCTAAACATGGTTGGAGTTTTGTTGGCTTCGTCATTTCCGCTTATATGGTCAAAATAATCATTTGACAGATTGACTCCCAGATGGACAAATACAGCGCCTATCAGAGCGAGAAAAAACAGGGGCCAAGAAAAAACATTAAAGTCGTGCCATGCCGCCACAGCTCCAAAAATAACCGGGACTAAAGTTGCAGTAAGGAAAGGCACCCTTGTAGCCCTAAACCACAGCTTTATTTTTTCCATTTTAAAAAATCCAATAATTAACAATGAAAATTATAATTTCAATTTTTAATAATCAAATAAAAAAAATAAAAAAAAGCTCAAAAGTCCTTTTTGAACAAGGCTTTTTCCAATGACCATTTTCCTGCTCCGCTCAAAACCAAAGCTATCGCAATAAGGAACAGCGCAAATACGAACTCAAATCCCATTGGCAGGAAAAATCCACTTTTCATATGCACCAATATGAATGCAAAGAACATGTCTATCGCTATCAGCAAGGATGCATATCTGGTAAACAAGCCCAATAAAACCAATAATCCTCCAAAGAACTCGACAGCAGCAACCACCACTCCAATTAATCCTGGCAGCACAACCCCCAAGCTTGCCATAAATCCCTGGGTGCCGCTAATCCCTGGACCTCCAAAAGCGCCAAACATTTTTTGCGCGCCATGCATTAAAAATACGATGCCTAAAGCAAGCCTTAAAGGCATTGTCGCCCAATCAGCATATTCTTTTTTCCAAAGCATATGACCACCCAATTCAGCCAAATTCTAGCATATATTTAAATTTTATTATTCTTATTCTATTTTTTACCTCCGATTTTTTCCATGATCTCTTCCCTTATCTTGGTTTTTATTATGAATACTTTCCCTACAGTCATATTGCTGCTGACAGTTATGCTGATCTCGCCTATTATATACGGGCCTGACATTCTCAGCCTCAAATCCTTCAGCTTCACTTTTGGATGCTTACTGATTATTTTTAAAATCTCTCTTACTAATTCAGGGTTGTTAAAGCCGTCAATCAAAATCAATGAAGCCTGTTTTATTGTGGTAATCGCAACCGAGATAATAAACACGCCTACAATTAAGGCGCCTATGGCATCCCCCCAAGCAAAGCCCATATAAGAGAGAAAAACTCCGGTAAGAATTACCAGCGAGCTAGTCCAGTCTTTTGTAGAAACTTTCGCATCTGCTTTGACAGAAAGCAGCTTGTAGGATTTAGCCAGCCTGTTTTTGATTATTGAAATCCATAATGAAGTTAAGCCGCCTATCAGCAGGATTATCATTGCCGTCAATGGATATACTATTCTGACAGGATTAACAAGCCTTAAATACGCGCTATAAAAAATGAAAATGCCCATAATTATCATAGCCAGCGCTACCATCATGGATACCAGCGTCTCAACGCGGTAATAGCCGAAATGGAATTTGTTATCGGGGGTTTTTCTGGAAATCCTGAGGCCAAACCATACCATGAATGATATGACGGAATCGCTGATGGAGTCTATGCCGTCTGCAATCAAGCCGATGCTTTTTGAGAAATACCCCGCAAAAATTTCCACTATGCCTATTAAAGTTAATACTATTGCGGAAACCAATACGATTTTTTCTATTTTTCTTAGGTCTTTTGCCTTCATTTTGATTTACTTCAATAAATTAAAATTAATGGCGCTGCAAATCAAGTTTTAAGCAGCCTAAAGCTGATATTTATATTTGAATTGCTTACATTTTCTCCAGAACACCTATGCCAAGCAGATTTAAGCTGTTTTTTAGCGTCTGCCTTACACTTTCCGCTAATAGCAGCCTTGCTTCCCTGACGCCTTTTTCCTCTTTCAGGATGTTATGGATATGATAGAATTCATTAAACTGCTTTGCAAGCTCGTAAGCATAGTTTGCTATTATGTTCGGCCTTAATTCCTTTGCAGCCCTTTCCAGCAAATCTGGAAACATTGCTGTTTTTTTAATTAGCCCAGTCTCCTCTTTTTTGACCAATAATGAGAAATCCGCTTTTTTCGGCATCTGCCTGCGGTGCTTTTTTATTATGCTGCTTATCCTTGCATAGGCGTACTGTATGTAAGGCGCTGTCTCGCCCTCAAAGCTTAAAGCCTGCTGCCAGTTAAAGATGACATTTTTTTCAGGGCTCACTTTCAGGATGCTGTAC
This sequence comes from Candidatus Woesearchaeota archaeon, assembly GCA_016184145.1. Lineage (GTDB taxonomy): Archaea > Nanobdellota > Nanobdellia > Woesearchaeales > GW2011-AR4 > JACPDF01. Next base: position 35,892 of record JACPDF010000030.1, read on the forward strand.
TTCAATGCTCCATGGCCGATTGCATTAGCTGCTTTCTGGTCTATTTTTTTGTATCTTTGCTTTAATTCATCAGATGATTTTTTTACCGCTTCCTGCATAAAATCCTCTAAAAGCACCAGGTTTCCTTTTCTTGTTGACATCTTGCCCTCTTCCAGCAAAACGAAAGAGTAATGCACTGCTTTCCTGGGCTTTTTTTCCAGCATCAATAAAGCTGCGTTAATCTGCTCATTGTAGAGCTTCTGGTCTTCCCCCAAAACAACAATGTTTTCCCTTTTTTTCCCCATATCCAGTGCATAGGCAATGTCCCTTAATGAATATAAGGATGTGCCGTCGCTTCTTGTAAGGACGAGTACCGGCATCTTCATTCCAAGCTCAAAGCCCTTCTGGTCAAGAACAACCCTGTCATCCTTGTCAAAATAGAATTTTCCGGTTTTTTTTAGCAGCTCTAAAACCTCATTTGTCTTTTTGCTCCAGAGGTAAGATGATTCATAATCAAAAACATCATACTTAATCCCTAATTCCGAGAGAATTTTTACCTGGCCTTTTACAGCAATATCCACAACTTTTTTGAATTCGCTTTTTATCTTTTTGTCCCCTTTTTCAAGCTTGTTGAGTGTATCAAGAACTTCCTTTTCCTTTTCAGGATTGCTTTCCACTTCCCTGCTTATTCCCTGGTAGATTTTCAATAAACTCTCAAAAGCAGCATCTTTCTTTTTTCTTGTGCCTAGAACAAGCATAGCAATCTGCTTTCCGATATCATTTACATAATAATGGACTTCTACCTTATAGCCCTGGAATCTCAGGATTCTTGCCAAACAATCCCCTATCAATGCGTTCCTTGCCCTGCCTACATGGGGGCTTGCATTTGGGTTGATGCTTGTATGCTCTAAAATTATCTTTTTGTTTTTTCCGATGTTTGAAGAGCCGTATTTTTCCTTTTCTTTCAGGATTTTTTTTAATGTCTCTTCTGTTAAAGCATTTTTGTTTATGAAGAAATTGAGGTAAGGGCCTATAACCCTTATTTCATCTATGAACCTGTCTTTTTTCAGTTTTTTTGATAAATCCGAGGCAATATCATTCGGGTTCTTTTTGTATGTTTTTGCCAAAGGAAAGCACGGAAAAGCGTAATCTCCCATTTCAGGGTTTGGAGGGATTTCCAATTCTATTTCCTGGTTTACCTCTTTTTTTAATAAATTAATAATATGCTCCTTGAATTTGTTCATAAGGGAAATTAAAAGTAGGTGGAATATATAGTTTTTGGTTGTACTGGTGTAAATAGAAAAGTTTAAATAGTATTACTATAGTAATACTTTTTAGGTGATGCAAATGGACACTGTTCCTGCGAAATTGACTAAAAGGCTCATAGAAGAGGCAGATGAGCTCATAAAAGAAGGATGGTACGCAAACAAATCCGAACTTATAAGGGACGCTGTAAGGGAGCTCATTAACAAGAACAAAATGCAGAAATTGGAGAAGGCCATAAAGGAAGATGTAGAGTGGGGACTCTATGGCAGATAAAGCCTGCTCTGATACTGGACCTGTCCTGCATTTGCATGAAATAAGCCAATCTCAATTGTTAAAAGTTTTCTCAAAAATTTTTATTTCTGGTTTTATAAATGAAGAATTATTAAAATACAAAATTGAAAAGCTGCCAAGGAATATAGAATTAAAGCCTGTGGATAATGACCAGGTAGCGCTTTTAGCTGAAAGATTTGCCCTGAGCATCGCAGAAGCCTCTGCTCTCTGGATGTGCGAATGCCTCAAAGTGCCTATTTTGCTCACTGACGATTTAGATGCAAGGCAAGCTGCAATTGATATGGGCATAAAGCCTGTGGGCACAATTGGAATAATAATAAGATGCTTTAGGGAAGAGATTATTAATGAAAAAGAAGCAGTGCAAATCTTAGAAGGCATTTATAAAAATTCATCGCTTTTTTTGACCCGCTCCTTGATAAAATACGCTGTTAGCGAAATCAGAAGATTCAGAAAAAAGTGAGAGTTATTCAGCTTACTTGAAGTTGTTCATAAAAAATTTAGAATTAAGTTTAATATAAATTTAATGGTTTTTGATTAATAGTATATTCTGCAGCTTTATCTAAAAATGTCATCAAAATCTTATAAGACTTAAGCGTTTTTCTGTCCATGCCTTACTAAGTATAGTTATTGCATTTTAACGAATCCCATAATTATCTAACATACGTGTCAATCTTTTTTCTACATGAGCATCTCTTACGGAAGGAACTCTTTCTCTAGTAATATTAATTGAGTGGCCTTCAAGGCTATATTGCATTTTTCTATCGCCAATTTGAGTTGGAATTGGATGTTGTCCTTTAACATATTCAACTAAAGCGTCATTTAGAGAGGTTGGTTGGACTACCCAAAAATTGCTCCAATATGTTAAGTCAGATGAGCAAGCCAATGTAGCTAATCTTCTTTGTCTAATCAGCACCGTAGTTTTTCCATTTTCATGAGCCAAACAAATTCCAATTCCTGGCCCTTCCCCAATAAGCTCCAAAACATTTTTATTTTCTAAGAGTTCACTTATGTCAGCTGATCCACTTTTTGTCACATAAATTGGATTATCTCCTAATGCACTTTGATATGTTGCAAGAACTCTGTTATGCAAGTAATTTGCAATACTAACAAAGCCTCCAGGTGTAATTTCGACTTTCAGCATTTCCAGTTCAGGGTTGCCAGCACTAAAGTCTACAGGCACAACTCTGACTACATTGCCTTCTTCATGTTGTACGGGTTTTATTAATTTCATTTTAATCAACCACTTCCTTAAAATCTGGATTATCAAGCTCTTTTTTATAGCCAACAACCAATTCATCATCAACTATCCTTCTTACGTTCTTATACGTGCTTTCATAATAAAATTCTTCCTGCTCATCTTTATCTTCCCTCAATGCCCTTATTTTATTGAGTTCGCTTCTTTTTTCTTTTGTTTCTGTATTCCATGCCAAAGGGGCATTTTCCTCAACAACAAATGTTTTTGGCTGCCCTTTTTCCGCTGCCATAGACTCATCCACAACATAGACTTTTGGAGCTGCTGGAACTGGCTGCTCATAAGCGCAGCTAGACAAAAGAAATATTGCTAATACTGATAAAACAAACATTAATTTCACTTTCATACAGTAGTGAATAATTCTATTTTCATTTATAAATCTATCGGTTTTTTGATAGGGAAATCTGGTATAAAACAAAAATCATTCCGTTGCTTCGCAACAAATTTTACACTCGGCAAATTTTTTTTCCTGCCAATAAAATTTCGCCTCGAATCTCATAGAAATCTGAAGGATTTCTAGGATGCCAAAAATCTTTGATTTTTGTGCATATTGACAATAAATAGGCGAGGCACGAGCGCAATGTTGAGAAGCGAGTGCCTAGCACTATAATTTGTGCGAAGCACCGAATTAAAAAGCATTCAATTATTTAATCGAAGAAATTATTTCTTTTTCTTGGCAATATCATCAATCTTCTGCTCAAGCCTTGCCATATCATTTTTAATTTGCTTATAGAACTCAAATGTTTTTTTCAGATAAATCAGCCTTATAGCAAGAATCACCAAATAAATCCCGAAAATGCCGCCAACAAGCAGGCTTATAGTGCCGATAAGCTGCTCTACAGTTGAATAATACGGGGTCAGAAATGCAACAGTAGTGTTTAAATCAGCCATAGACTACACTGCTTTCTTCAACTTTATTAACCTTTTTATTTTTCAGATAACGCGCTAAATCGCTTATCTTGACTATTTTCATGCCATTGTGCTTTTTTGAGAACTCAATAAGGTCAGGCATCTTTGCCATTGTGCCGTCTTCGTTTATTATCTCGCATATTACGGCTGCGGGATACAAAGCAGCAAGCTTTGCCAGGTCCACAGAAGCTTCCGTATGCCCTTGTCGCGCCAAAACGCCCCCTTCACGGTATATCAAGGGAAATAGATGACCCGGCCTGATGAAATCTTCCGGTTTTGTTTTTGAATCGACAAGGGCCTTTATTGTTGCTGCGCGGTCAGCTGGAGAAATCCCTGTTGTTGTCCCGTTCTTATAATCAACTGACACTGTGAACATGCACCTGTTTATCTCATTATGGTTTACCATTGGAGGTATTTTAAGCTGCTCCAGCCTTTCCCTTACTATTGGCATGCAGACTAAGCCGCGGGCATGGGTTATCATATAATTTATCTTATGGGCACTTGCTTTTTCTGCCGCAAGAACCAAATCCCCTTCATTTTCCCTGTCTTCATCATCAATGACAATTACAAATTTTCCCCTTTTAATATCGCTAATTGCCTCTTCTATTTTGCTGAATACCATCTCCCGTAAGTTTAAGTAAGAGGTTTTTATAGTTTTCTATTTTAAAATTAAAATAAAAAGCCTGTATGGCCCTGCTTTTTACAGGTAACCTTCTACTAGAAAATCCTTGCCTATTTTCTGTGTGGAAACATTCTTAAGGTTGAGGGCCTTGTTTACTTTTTTTATGTTGAGGTTCTTTATGGGGCTAAAGCCATTGCCTATGATCTTTGGTGCAGTGAACATCATTATCTTGTCCAAAATCCCTTCTTTTATTGCGCTGCCGCTCAGCTCAGCGCCGCCTTCTATCATCACAGAGGCTATGTCTGATTTTACAAGTTCTTTCATTAATTCTTTCAAGTCAACGAGGCCTTTTTTAGGCTTTAATGTCAATATTGTAACGCCTTTCTGGTGCAATTTGTCTATCCTGCTTTTTGACGCTTTATTTGTTGTTGCTATGATAACCTTGCTGGGATCCTTTAGGACTTTTGCTTTTTCAGGAATCTTTAATGTTGAGTCAACTATTATCTTTATCGGGTTTTTTCCCTTGACAAGCCTTGAATCAAGCAATGGGTCGTCTCTTATTACAGTATTTATCCCTACCATAACAGCATCCGCCTCATTCCTTATCTGATGCACATATGTCCTGGCTTCCTTGCTCGTTATGTATTTTGAGTCACCGCTCTGGGTTGCAATTTTGCCGTCAAGGCTTGTTGCCAATTTCAATATAACAAAGGGCATTTTCTTTTTCATGTACTTGATATAGATTTCATTAAGCTTTTGCGCTTCGTTCTTTAGAATTCCTATCTTTGTTTTTAAGCCGCGGAATTTCAGCTCTTTGAAGCCGTCCACAACCGGATTGGGGTCTTCCATCGCTACAATAACTTCCCTTATCCCTGCCTGGACAATGCTTTCAGTGCACGGAGGAGTTTTTCCCCAATGAGAACAAGGCTCTAAATTGACATACATTGTGGCATTATTTGCCTTCTTTCCTGCCGACCTTATGGCATTGATTTCTGCATGCTCTTCGCCATATTTTTTGTGGTAGCCCTTGCCAACGATTTTTCCGCGCTTTACGATAATGCAGCCAACAAGCGGGTTAGGGCTTACATAGCCCCTGCCTTTTTCAGCAAGCTTAAGGGCTATATCCATATATTTCTTATGCGAAATCATCCAACCAAAACCCCCATTGCCAGCGGGAATTTCTAACGAAATTCCGAGCATTCAGCAAACTGAATACAACGGGAATTGTTTGCACAATCCCGAGTATTTGACAAGCAAATATAACGGGAATTTAATTGTTTATTTAAATTTGTTTGTTTTAATTAAATGGGGATAACAGAAACTATGCGTATAAACAAATCTTGGGCGAATATAATCCTGTCCTATGCACCTATTCTTACTTCAGGTTTATAATCAAATGCGTGGCTTGCCAGCTTAAAATACCTTGATAAAAAATACGCAGAAAAAGCAACCTTAAACCACAAAGGGGCATTTGTTTCAAATATTCCAGCTGAATTTTTTGGAATTGCCACTAAGATTTTTCTCTTAGTAAATTCGTAAAAATGAAGCAGATCCAAAACACCATACCTACAAAATTTAGCCAACTCCTCTCTTGGAAATAGGTACAGATAATTTGGAAAGTCTTCCCGAATATCAATTAGAGCATCATATTGTATGTATGTATCTCCCATCCTTTCAAATTTTCTTCCAAATTCAAACTCCCTTTCAAAAAGGATCAATGAGGTAATCTTAAATCCTGACAAGTAATGTTTTTTATTCCTTTCTCTAAGCTCAGCTTCACTTAAGGGAGACCTGCTTCTTATTATGCTATTATCAACTAGGAACCCTTCTATGTTGGCTATAAAATAATCTATAATTCCCCGACCATATGCGTCAGACAGTCTTCCAAAAAATGAGGATGTTCTTATACCCCTCTTAAAGTCGTGCATCTTATTTATCTCGTCCTCTAATTCAGATTTAACCTCTTCAGCACCTTTCTCATTATTATCATTCAAATTATCTAAATTTCTTAGATAGCAGTATGATCTTAGAAATTCTTGTACTTTTTTCTCTCCATAAACTACCCTAATCAACTCAGCAAAACGTATTGCAGCCTTTACTTTCTCTTGTGCAAAGAAATTGCTTTCATCTAGCATTATAAGAGCTAAAGTGCTTTTATTTAAAAATGTTTACTCCTTTCTAATAAGAACTTTTTTAACTGCTATACAGCACTTCTATTCTTTCCCCTTAAACCCCAAAGCCAGGGAATTTATGCAGTACCTTTTTCCTGTCGGTTTTGGGCCATCATTGAAGACGTGCCCCAAATGCCCTTTGCATTTTTTGCACATAGCTTCTATGCGGTGCATTCCATGGGAAAAGTCGTCTTTTAGTTCTATCTTGTCTTTAGAAACAGCGTCATAGAAGCTCGGCCAGCCGCTGCCTGAATCAAACTTTGTATCGGAAGAAAACAATTCATTTCCGCAGGCTGCGCAAACATACCTCCCTTTTTTCTTGTTGTGCAAAAGCTCTCCGGTAAAAGCAAGCTCTGTTCCTTTCTCCCTTAATATCCTGTATTGCTCAGGGCTTAGTTTTTTCTTCCATTCATCTTCCGGCAAATCACTTTTATTTTTCATGAATTATAATCAAAAATAAGAATTAATGAACTTATTGGAAACTCACATCTTCTTCAAAGCCTTCTGAATCAAGGGAACAACTGCCTCAGCTTCGTCCTTGAACATCCTGCCCAATTTTGCAAAAGACCATACGCCTTCCTGGCTCATGTTTTCCCTTGAAATCTGCATCTTCTTTTCCCCGTCATTGTAAGAATATATGCCTACTTTTATCCTTGTTGTTTCAAAATTTGCTGTTTCTGAAAACAATTCCTTGTCAAGATTTTTATCAAATGCCATATATTATCACCACAAATCAGGAATTGAGGCTGTTTTAAAAGTGTTTGGGTTTACCCATACTCATCCCAATCCTTAATCTCAAGGTCTTCCATCTTTAACTTGGAAATCGATTCAATGAACAGCTTTGTGTTCTGGGGGTTTGTCAATAAAGGTATGTTGAAGTCAACTGCACTTCTCCTTATCAAGTAATCATTCTCCAGCTCTTCCTCTTCATAGCTTTTTGGAATGTTAATGACCAAATCGATTTTCCTTTCCTTGAGATAAGTCAGGATGTTTGGCTCTTTTTTCTCCAAAGGCCAGTAAAGGATTTTTGTGTTTATGCCATATTTCTTGTAGAAATCATGGGTTCCTTTTGTCGCATACAGATTAAACTTGTTCTCTTCCAGCTTTTTTATGCTTTCAAGCAGATAAGCCTTGTTTTTTACCGTTCCTGTTGACAGCAAAATATTTTTTTCAGGCATTTTATAGCCTACGGACAATAACGCTTTCAGGAAAGCCTCGCTAATATTTTCCCCCAGGCAGGCAACTTCTCCGGTAGACGCCATCTCAACGCCTAAAACCGGATCCGCCCCATGCAGCCTTGAAAAAGAAAACTGAGGGGCTTTTACGCCTACATAATCAAGGTCAACAGTATTATACCTCTCGTTTTTTACAATATCGAGCATTGCTTTGGTTGCAATATCTATAAAATTATATTTGGTCACTTTTGAAACAAACGGAAAACTTCTTGAGCTTCTTAGATTGCATTCAATAACCTTAATCTCATTGTTTTTTGCTATGAACTGTATGTTAAACGGGCCTGTTATTTCCAGGGCAGATGCAAGCTTTTTTGCTATGCCTTTTATCCTTCTTATTGTTTCTATATATGTAAACTGCGGCGGCAAGACAAGGGTTGCATCCCCTGAATGGACCCCGGCATTCTCAACATGCTCGGATATGGCATAAACCAGTATTTTTCCCTTGTAAGCAACCGCATCTATCTCAATCTCTTTTGCATTGGTAATGAATTTGCTTATCACCACAGGATGCTCTTTGCTTACTTCGGTTGCTTTTTGCAGGTATTTATCAAGATATTTCTTGTTGAATGCCACAGACATGGCCGCTCCTGACAGGACATAGCTCGGCCTTATCAAAACAGGGTATTTAACGCGGTTTGCGAACTCTTCTGCTGACTTGATTGTTGCTGCTTCTATCCATTCCGGCTGGTCTATTTGGAGCCTGTCGCATAATTTTGAGAATTTGTGCCTGTCTTCAGCATTGTCTATGCTTTCCGGGCTAGTCCCTAAAACCCTTACTTTCTGCTTATGCAGCCTCATTGCGAGATTATTGGGAATCTGGCCGCCCATCGAGATTATTACCCCATTAGGAGCTTCTTTTTCATAAATGTCCAAAACCCTTTCAAAAGACATCTCCTCAAAATACAAACGATCGCAGACATCATAGTCTGTTGAGACAGTCTCAGGGTTGTAGTTTATCATTATCGTATTATACTTTAGCTCTTTTAACGTCAAAACGGCATTTACGCAGCACCAGTCAAATTCGACAGAGCTTCCAATCCTGTATGCGCCTGAGCCAAGAACTATCGCAGAATTCTTATCTTGAAACCTTATATCATCCCTGCTGCCGTTGTATGTTACATAAAGATAATTTGTCTTTGCAGGCCATTCAGCAGCCAGGGTGTCAATCTGCTTTACATATGGGACAATATTGTATTTTTTCCTTAGATTCCTTACAGCAAGAGCATTATCTTCATAATTTTTGTCGGCGAATAATAATCTTGCAATCTGGAAATCGGAAAATCCTTGCTGCTTTGCCAGCCTTATCAGCTCAGAAGGAACAGTTTTTATGCCATGCTTCCTAATCTCTTTCTCAGTATCAACAATGTTTTTTATTTTGTACAGGAACCATTTGTCTATTTTTGTCAAAGAATAAATCTTATCTATAGAATAATTCCCTTTTATGGCTTCTGCTATCGCCATTACTCTTTTGTCAGTTGGATTTTTCAATTCCGTATTTAAATTATTATTTATTTTTATTGAGTTACAAACCAAACCATGCAATCCGATGCCTAGCATCCTCAATGCCTTCTGCAAGGCTTCCTCAAACTTCCTGCCGATTGCCATTACCTCCCCTACAGACTTCATCTCGCTTCCTATCTGGAACTTTACTTTCCTGAATTTCTCAAGGTCCCATCTGGGGATTTTTATGACAACATAATCAAGCGCTGGCTCAAAGCAGGCCATTGTCTTCTTTGTTATCTTGTTCTCAATTTCCGTCAGGGAATATCCTAAAGCCAATTTTGCCGCTATAAACGCCAAAGGATAGCCGGTTGCCTTTGACGCCAAGGCAGAGCTCCTGGACAAGCGGGCATTCACTTCTATGACACAGTAATCCTCGCTTTCAGGGTCAAGCGCATATTGTATATTGCATTCCCCTACAATCCCAAGATGCCTTATAACCCTTATTGCAATCTCTCTTAATTTATGATACTCGGAGTTTGTAAGTGTTTGGGAAGGGGCAACAACAATGCTCTCTCCTGTATGTATCCCCATGGGGTCAAAGTTTTCCATGTTGCAGACTGTAATGCAATTATCAAACTTGTCGCGGACAACCTCATACTCTATTTCCTTCCAGCCTCCAACATATTTCTCAACTAAAATCTGCTTTGAATAGGAAAATGCCTTTGTAAGAATTTCTTTCAGCTCTTTCTCGTTATAGGCTATCCCGGAGCCTTGGCCGCCTAATGCATAGGCAATGCGGGCCATGACTGGGTACTTGATTTTTTTCGCTGCTTTGAGGCCTTCATTTACTGTTCCAACGGCTTTGCTTTCAGGGACTTTTACATTAATTTCCGATAATCTCTTTTTGAACAAATTCCTGTCTTCTGTATCAATGATTGTCTGCACAGAAGTTCCTAAAACATCTACATTATATTTTTTAAAAATTCCTTTTTTATATAGCTCAACGCCGCAGTTTAGCGCTGTTTGGCCTCCAAATGCAAGCATAATACCATTAGGCTTTTCTTTCTTAATTACTTGCTCGACAAAATAAGGGGTTACAGGAAGGAAATAGATTTTGTCGGCCATGCCTTTTGAAGTTTGTATTGTGGCAATGTTCGGATTTACCAAAATTGTCTTTATTCCTTCTTCACGCAAGGCTTTCAAGCATTGAGAGCCTGAGTAGTCGAATTCGCCCGCTTGCCCAATGGTCAGAGCTCCAGAACCTACCAACAATACTTTTTTCAATTTTATTTTTTCCATTTTATTATTCTATTCTCAATGATAATTTTTTATTGTTATTTTGTTTTTATTGGAATTATCTTTTATTTTTGACAATTTTATTATTGGCTTAGTTTTTTAACAAACTCATCAAACAAAAACTCAGTATCTACAGGTCCAGGATTCGCTTCCGGATGGAATTGACAGGAAAAAAAAGGCTTAGTTTTATGTTTAATTCCTTCATTTGTATTATCATTTATATTCGTGAATAATGGCTCCCATTCTTTCGGCAGTGTTTTAGTGTCAACCGCATACCCGTGATTCTGTGTTGTTATGAAGCATCTTTTGGTGCCTTCCATTACGCAAGGCTGGTTCTGGCTCCTATGACCATACTTTAATTTGTAAGTGTCGGCCCCTGCTGCAAGGGCAAGAATTTGGTTTCCGAGGCATATCCCAAAAACCGGAATATTTTTTTCAATGGCTTTTTTTATATTTGCTATAGCTGTTTTGCACATCTTGGGGTCGCCAGGTCCGTTGCTGAGCACAATACCGTCAAAATCAAGCTTGAAGAAGTCATAATCATAAGGAACCCTAATTACAGCTAACTCCCTTTTAAGCAAGTTCCTCATAATATTGTTTTTTACGCCACAATCAACGAGAATTACTATTTTTTTATTTTTACTATTTTTTTTGATAATTTTTATTTTGTCAAAAACCGACCCCGCACTAAAGTGCGTGGCGTGTTTTTGAGCATGCTCGGAAATCGCTGGCTTACTCTGAGCTGAAGCACAAGAGATTGCACCTTTTGCGATTTCCGACATTTCAATTATTGAATTATTTTGATTTAATTTTTTATTTCTATTGAAATTATCTTTTTTATCGGAGTTATTTTCTATTGAATTCACAGAAATCAGAGATTTCTGGGACACAAGAGCGAAGCTCTGTGCCGAACTCCGTTCGTGCACCGAAAATCTTTGATTTTCGCGTGCTTTATTATTGGAATTATCATAAATTACCGGCTTTTTTATTGTGACCTCTTTTACCAAATCAACCTTATTGGGATCGTAGAGCTCGACATCCTTGCCGTTTATTATAATTTTGCCGAGCATTGAGCCCTTTTCCCTGAGCTTTTTAGTCAGTTCCCTTGTGTCAACGCCATAGATTCCAGGTATGTTATGCTCCTTGAGCCATTCTCCAAGGCTTTTTTTTGCGCTCCAATGGGAATACTCAAAAGAATAATCAGAGATTACAAGCCCTTGTATGTGGATTGCATAGGATTCAAAATTTTTCGGCATGCTATATCTGTCAGTCTCATTCGAAGGGATTCCGTAGTTTCCTATTAAGGGATATGTAAGGCAGAGTATCTGGCCTTTATAGCTGGGGTCTGTAAGACTTTCAGGGTAGCCTACCATGCCTGTGGAAAAAACAACCTCTCCGGAAACAGAGCTTTCAGAAGCGAATGAGAAGCCGTAAAAAACAGAGCCGTCCTCAAGAATAAGCTTTGCGTTCTTTTTTAGCAGCATACTAAAAAAAAGAAGCAGTAATGGATTATATATAAAGTTTGCTGTTTTTCAAAGCAATCTTTTATTTAACGAACTCCACTCCTTCCAAGCCTTTAAACATATAGTCTCCTGTCAGGAATTCTGCATTATATCTGCGCGCAGTTACATAGCCGATGCAATCCGCAAAACTAAATCTTTTTTTCTTGTGCTTGATTTTGAACATATTTGCTTCTCTTACAATTGAATCGTCAATTCTTACAACCATGTCCTTTACAATATTGTAGATAACATCAGCATCTTTTTGCCCATGATGCTTTAAATAATAAAAATGCACTTCTACAAGGTTGAAGATTGTGGCGATTCCAATGTTTCCCTGCTCAACATATTTTCTGTAGAGTGGATTATCTATCGCTATTTCTATTATTGCATACGTGTCAAGAAAGATTACCATTCTTTTCTAATCTCGTCCTTGGCTTTCTGAGCATCTATTTTCAGATGTTTGCTCTTTCCCAAAAGGCTCTTTAAATTCACTTTCTTAAAAATCTGGTACTCTACAATTTCCCCTATCTTGACATTCCTTTCCCTAACAACTTCTGGCGGTATAACCAGCACTGTGCTGTTTCCCGACTTTCTTATTTTTGCTGTTGGCATTGTATTACATATGTATTACATAAAGTATATAAAGTTTTCTATTTTGGATTTTGTCAAAAACACAGCAACCCAAACCGATGATAAATAGGCGTGATATTCATAATTGCCAGTCCAGCGAAAGATTTATATAGTTTGCACCCGCGATTAATAATGTTAAGAATGGCTTTTAAGCAAAGGCTTTCAAAACACGACAGATATGTGCTGGAGTTGCGCGACAAAATAAGGCACAGGTATGATTCTATTTCTGTTAATGTAAAAGTGGCTGGAAAGAAGAGAAGCTTAGACCTGGTTGCAAGGAAAGGCAAGAAAGTTGACCTGTATGAGGTAAAGTGCAGCCACAGGATTGTCAAGGCAAGGAAGCAACTGAACAGGATGAGAAGGCTGATGAATATGGAGAAATCAGGGGCTTATTTCTACTGCGGCAGCTCAGGTATGCTGGTGAGCGTTTAGCTGGACTATATTTTCTAAAGGTTTTTGCTGGTACGAACTGATTCCAGCCTTTATTATAGTTGCAGGCTTTGCAGCCGCTAATGATGCCACATGCTCAAAAATGTATCTTGGATCTGCACCATTTGCCAATTCGCTAAAACCGAAACCATGGACGAAATAATTGCTTATAATAGCTGGGCTATTGCCAAATTCTGAATGGGCTTCGTATTTTCTGCTTATGTCTGCATCTGATGTCCTCCATATAGTAGGAATGCCTTTTTTTCTCTTACCGGACTCTATTGCTTTCGCCGCATACATCAAATCCGCTAAAGTGCCATTACCCCACCTTTCCGGAGATACTGCTATCTTGTCTATTACAACATAGGCGTCAAGGCCATCGCTTTTCATTTCATCGTCAGCTTCCTGATGCAATGCGAGCATGACTCCGCCAACGGAACCATTTTGAATTGTATCCAACACAATATACGCAACCTGTTCATTTTCCAGGCTTTCAAAAAATCCCGGTACTATAGAATACCTTCTGGCACGAAATGCGTCTTCGATTGTATCTCTGAATGCTTCATAGAGCTTATCGTCTTTGAGGTGTTTTAACCCTGTTTTTATGTGCAATACCATCCTAATGATAATTATGCTTCCTCTTTTAAGCTTAACGCCTCATTTTGGACAAATTAGACAAAAATGTCTAATATTGGACATTATTAGCTAGAAGAGATATTGTCGAATAAAAAACTATTTGTTTTTTATCAATATAAAATGTCCAAAACAAAACATTTAAATACAAGTTATAGGAAGGATATAGATGAGCGATGTGTCTTTTTGAAAAGAGTACCACAAAGGCCAAGACATAGACGCTCCATATTTGAAAATTCCAGAGCCGCAGTATGAAAATACGCGGCTCCGGTTTATGCTCATTTATCATGCAAAAGGACCTTTCTGACTGGATAAACACAGCAGAAATAAGGATAGACAACAAAACCGCAGAGAAAATAAGCAGGCCAATTGCTGAATATTAAAAACATACTTGCTTAAGTTGGGGGTGTATAATTGGCAAATATAACCAAGCTTACAGAGGGCTATATAGCAGAGCACCCTTTTGTAAAAGACTGCCTGAAGAAAGGGCTGATAAATTATTCTTCCCTGGCAAGGCAGATCTGCCTGGATTTGAATCTGGATGCGAAAAAGAGCTTTGACGCTGTTCTGATTGCCTGCAGGCGCTTCTATAATAAAATTAAATCAGAGGCTACAATAGAAAAAAAAATACTGGAAATACTTAAAAATAGCAAGATTGAGGTGAAAAATAAGATTAATGCCATAGTTCTTGAAAAGAATATTTTTTTCCCTAATCTCATTGATATCGAGAAGGAAGCAAAAAAATCAATGGAAACTTTCCATATTGTTGATGGAGCGACAGCGATAACAATAATAGTCTCTGACGAATTTGCAGTAAAAATCAAGCAGGCTTTTAGGAACAAAATATTAAAGGAAAGCAAGGATTTGGTTGAGGTTATATTGAAGAGCCCAAAGCAGATAGAGACTACAGCTGGGGTAATCTCTTATTTATATTCTCTGCTGGGGGAAAATGATATAAATGTCTACGAAACCCTGAGCTGCTGGACCGACACGATATTTCTGATTGAGGAAAAGGATCTGAGCAAAGTTATGGCTTTATTGAGATTTTAAGAAATATTTATATTCTTTCTGTCAAAAATATCAGGCAATGGAAAAAACAAGAGGGTGGAAGCATGATGTTGAGGTAATTGTTGACAGGGCAATACCTTACGCTTTAATATTGCTATTTTTTTTAATTATAGGAGAAATACTCTTTGCAGAGCAAATCCAGCATTATTCGCTTTTTGTGTCCACTATAGACGGCTTTATAATAGGCGCTTTTGTTTTTGACCTATTCTTCAAATATAAGCACAGTAAAAATATTCCAACATTTTTGAGAAAACACTGGCTGCAGATAATTGCATTGTTTCCGGCATTTCTAATAGTAAGATTGGTGGAGGAATTTTTGATTGTCACAAAGCTCGAGGATGCTGTCAAATTTTCACAAGAGGCCTTGGAAATTGGGCAGAGAACAGTATTAGGTCCAACAAGATTATCTTATTTTTCAAAAATTATGGAGCCATTGGCAAGACTGCCGAGATTTTTGGCCGCATTCCACTTTTACGAGAAGCCAACCCACAGGCATTTGCATAAGCATATTTACAAAAATGCAGCGCAAATAAAAAGCGAAAAGAAATAAAACCTCAATTGCTTACTCAACAAATCCCTTATCTTCCAAATAATGCCCAAGCTTTTCTTTCTTGGTCTTTAAGTATTTTATGTTCGTTGCAGAGGGCTTTATTACCAAAGGAACTCTTTCAACAATCTTAATGCCGTATTTTTCAAGGCCTTCTATCTTTTTTGGGTTGTTTGTTATGAGCCTTATTTTTTTCACGCCAAGATCCGCTAAAATCTGAGCAGCAAGATTATAGTCTCTCATATCTGCCTTGAAGCCGAGCTTTTCATTTGCTTCAACAGTGTCCATGCCGCTGTCCTGCAGATTATAGGCTTTTATTTTGTTCAATAAGCCTATGCCGCGGCCTTCCTGCCTCAAATAAAGCAAAACCCCATTTTCCTTGGCTATAAGCCTTAAGGCCTTGTCAAGCTGCTCACCGCAATCGCACCTTTTTGAATGGAAAACATCTCCTGTAAGGCATTCTGAATGCATCCTTACCAATACTGCATCCTTGCTTTTGATGTCTCCCTTGACCAATGCAAGATGGTGCAGGTGTTCGGAGCACTCGTAAACGTATGCGGTAAAATTGCCATATTCTGTCGGCAGTTTTGCAGTTTCCTTTCTTTGCATCTCTATCTTCCCTTTGATGATGTATCTTAAGTCCTTATATAAACATTATCTTTAATCAACAGAATTCCACTATTCGTGAAATTCTGAGCATCAAAAACCACTAAAGGTACGCTAAACAAATCATGTTAGCCGTGTTTGATTGGTGGTTTTTGACACATTGCAGAAACAGACAGAAGCATGTAGAAAAAACAAAAGAACAAGTTTATTCTTCCTCTTCCTTTTTCTCTTCTTTCTCCTCTTTCTCTTCGTCAGCGTCTTCATAGCCCTGCATGAATGCCTGCTCTTCAGGGCTTACTTCATCGCTTTCTATGAGCTCTTCCCTGCCTTCCTCGTCATAGACGCTGTCCTCTTCCTTTTCCTCTTCCTCCTTATAGTCCTCTTCTTTTGCCATTATAACTATAAAAAATTCTGCAGCTCATTTAAAAACTTTTCTGTTGGAATTTATTTTACTGCAATTTTTTTCTATGGAAATGAAAAAATTTATATAGTGGGCTGTTATGTTCAGCATTATGGCAATGGACAAGACTTTTTTAATCGCTTTCGGGATTATCATAGGAATCTACATATTGTACAAGCTTCTCTTTGGAAAAAGCCAGCTTGATGAGGAATTTGAGCATAAGTACAACAAGATCCTGACTTCTGACGAGTACAAGGTCAAGGGGCAGTATGACAAGTAAGTATTATGAGTAAATTTATTGGTTTCTAAGAAGGTACGGCAGTATAATAAAGAACAATGCTAATGCAGCCATTATTCCTACCACTATCCAAAGCATTCTTTTGTCATTCGCAAACCCAAACGGAATAAATCCTATAAATCCTCCAACAGCTACTTTTGTTTCGCTTTTTTGCGTTCCAAGGAAAGAGCCTATGAAAACGATTGCAAAACCAATTAAGATTACCAAAATTCCTATTGATATCAGCTGCTGGTTCATATATGGCAATATTATTTTTTAATATTTAATTTTATTGCTTATTATTTGACATTATTATTTTATGTATTTTAACCTATATTCTACAGAATATAAATAATCCGAAAGGTTTAAATATCAGTAATGTGGAGATTTGTATACTAGTTTACAATTACCTTTTATGTCAAAAGGGGCATAAAAGGTATCATAGATGAGGACAAAATGATTTTCATTAGACCTCTCTGCTACGATATCAAAGCCCCTTTGTAAAAGTCTTCATTGACAATGTGGACGCTTGGATTAAGCAGATAAGGAGGGAATTTTCAAATTTCCAGGATGTTCCCAGTATTATTTCTGAGAATACAGACAATATACAACACAATTACGAATTGATATATGAATTAAAAGACCAGGTAGAGGAATTAAAGCAGGAAATAAATGCATTAAAGCTTATACAGATAATAAGCCTCAAGAAAACCAAGCAGGAAGCCAAAAATCTCAGCTAAGTTCATTAACTATTTTCTTTAAAGCATTATCCACTGCTATAAACAGGTTTCTTTCAACAACCTCAGAGACAAAAGGCTTTCCGTTATCAATCAGTTTGGCGTGTATCTCATATTTCTCGCTTTTCTCTGTCTCATGCACCGGCTTCATGGTAACGTGCAGCTTCTCGAATTTTTCGGAAAGCTCAGACATCCGGCGGGCATAATTGCCTATTATTTTCTTTAGAACCACCATAGAAGCGCCATCTATATCCCTAAAACCAGACAACTCTATATTGCCGCCCAACTGCACATTGTCATCCATACCAACCACTCGCTGTATTCCATTTTTTATTGATTTTGTTTAAATAGTTTGCTATTTTAAGGAGTTTGTCGATTAATTCTCGCTAATGCTTGGGTGCCATCGGGTTCGCATTTGATGTCGTAAGCTATGGCAGACATTCCCCGTGAGGGACATCCCCCTTGTCTGCTAGTTATAAGCAGTAAAGATGCTCACAAGATGATGGCACCTTCATTAATCGACAAACTCTATTTTAAGCTGAGGGCCTGGGAATCAGATGGCCATGGTTTTTGATTCTTAGGGAGGCACAAAAAAGCTTATATATATAGATTATATAATCTGTTTCTATGCCTTTGGTGGAATCTTTTTCGGGCATTCGCGGAATTTATGATGACGGGATGGATGAGCAGGTAACTGTTAGATATGGCTATGCCTACCTTTCCTTTCTAAAGAAAAAATACGGCAATAACCTCAAGGTTGTTATAGGGACTGACACAAGGCCTTCCAGGGATATTTTAAAAAACGCCTTAATAGAGGCTTTTGATTGCGAGATAATTGATCTGGGCATTGTAAGCACTCCAATGACGGAGTTTGCTGTAAGACGCTATAAAGCCAATGGCGGCATAGTGGTAACAGCCTCGCATAATGAGCCGTACTGGAACGGGTTCAAGTTTCTGGATAAGGATGGCGCAGTTCTGAAAGCCAATGAGATGGGTGCAATAATAAGGAATTACCACAAATTAAAGAAATTAAGCAATGAAAACTTTTTCAATAATTATTTGTATAAAAACACCAATCCAAAAAAAATAAAAATCAAAAAAATCCAAAAAAAATATGAGGAAATCAATAAGGAATATTCTGAGTATGTTTTAGGCTTTCTTTCAAATAAGGAAAAGGAAAAAATAAGAAATTCTAAATTTAAAGTTATTATTGATCCTAATGGCGGTTCTGGAATCATTGCAAAGCAGATTCTTGAAAAATTAAATGTTAAAGTTATGGGAATTAATATGGAGCATGGAGTCTTTAACAGGGCTGTTGAGCCGAATGAGGACTCTTTATTGTACCTTTCAAATATGGTAAGGGACAGTAATTATGATTTTGCTGCAGGATTTGACTGCGATGCTGACAGGGTGGAGATTATGGCTGCCACAGGCCTTATTTCCGGAAATCAACTGCTTGCTTTGATTGCAGATGATATATTGAAAAAATCAAAAAATAAAGTCATTGTGGTGAATGACGCTACCTCTTTTATGGTAAGGGATATAGCAAAAAAGCATAATGCAAAATATGTTGAGACAGAAGTTGGAGAGATAAATGTTGTCAATGAGATGCACAGGCTAAAGGCGCCTGTCGGAGGGGAAGGAAGCTCCAGCGGCGTAATAATACCTGACAGCAGATGCAGGGATGGCATATTAACCTTGCTGTTTTTAATAAAAATTATTGCGAACAAAGGCAAAAAAATAGAAGAATTGATTAGGGAATTGCCGCAATACTATAACTTAAAAACAAAGGCAACTATTGATTCGAAAAGATATGATTCAATACTCAAAAAAATATATAATTATTATAAGAGAAAAAATTATAAAATAAAGAAATCAAAAGAAGGAAGCCTGAAAGTCATGCTTGATCATAATTCGTTTATATGGTTCAGGGCTTCAAGGACAGAAGCAAACTTATTAAGGGTTATTGCAGATGCCCAAAAGAAAGAGCAGGCAGAACTCATAGTTAAGGAAGCTTTAAAGCTTATAAAGTAATCCCAAAGGCTGGAAATATGGTAGAGGACAATATATGCAAAAAATGCGGGCAGGAAATGGAACTTTTAAGGCAGGAGACTATAGCCAGAACCAGATATAAAATCCTAAAATGCGGGAAATGCAGGAAGCAGATAGCAAGGGCGCAGAACTGATGCATAACAACAATCCTATAATCTCATTTATTCAATTTCATAAAATACAATGTTAATGCAAAAAACTTATGAAGAGCCAGAGGTTTTTTTGGAATACCTTGCCATGCCAAATAAGAAGTCTGCTAATGACAATAAACCAAAAAGCGAGCTTGAAAACATAGTGGACGAAGATACAGAAAAAAAGCCTTCTTCAAACGTAGTGTATTTAGATGATTACAGGCAAAAAAGACAAAATGCAGATTATGAGTCAACAACAGGGACTTACTTAAACAGAAGGCAGCAGGCCCTTAATGATTTCTCCGACAGGGTTCCTGGAAAATGGGTTGATGTTTTTCCAGCAAACATGATGGGCTCTGTGCTTGGGTTTACTTACCTTGGGCAGGGCTACATGGCATTGAGGGACGATTTGACAGGAAAAACAAAGAAAATGGTTGACATACATGAATCAATACATACTCCGGATGAGTATGAGACAAGAATTCTTACAGAATGGATAATGAGCAGACTCAGGATTAAGTACATTAAATGATCATTTTCTTTCTTCGAAAAGCCCAATCTCTTTCCCGGCATCAAGCCAGCCAAAAGCATAATTCAAGGCGCCAAAAGCAGATGCCCTGTCGTTTTTATTTTTAAAATATTTAGCATCCTCATAATACCTTTTTGCCGTATCAAGGAATTTAATGGCATGCTTGTAGTTTTTATTGCCTTTTTTTATTTTGATTTTAATATTGTTGAGAACTTTTTCAGTGACTTTGAACTCCCTTTCAAGCCTTTCATCTGTTAGAGTGTCCATTTTATTTTCAATTTACAGCAGCTCTAAAAACCTTGCGTAAACTTCCGTGGATATATAAAAGCCGTCTTTTATCATAGTTTTTAAAATATTTTTTGCATCTTCTTTGCCAATAACTCCTTTAGTATATGCAAGATAAATGGCATATAATGTTCCATGAATTTCTACCCTCAGCAATAAAGCAAATTTTTTTGCAGTTTCGTCATCAATAAGCGCTTTAGCTTTATGCTCCTTTGCCAGTGATATTGTTTCTTTTTCTGCTTGCCCAATGTTTTTTGTTTGCAGAACTCTGCTTATTGCAGCATTTTCAACAAGAATCCATTTTTCCCTTATTGCCTTTTCTAACGCTATAAATTCTGGAGTTTGTGCTTTTTTTCTTATCTCTTCATAAATATTCTTTGAAATCATTATAGTGTTAAAGCATTTTTTAAGCAGCTCTAATCTGCCTTGCTTGCCAAGCATAATTATTGGGGAAGAATTAGAAACAATCATTTTTTTCTTAAGGCTGCCTTAAAATCCGCTTCCAAAGACTCAACTGTGTAGTTAATGGGTATTTTTCTGTCTGCAGCAACTTTCATGAAATCAGCTAATGGAACACTGGCTATTTCTGAGGCTCTTCCTAGGCTTATATTTCTTTTACTGTATTCATCCAGAGCATATTCCAATTTTTTTTGTTTGACAGCGCTAGTCAGGAGCCTCCTTATTATATTCGACTTGTCTGTCTGCTCCTGCCTTGCAAAAAACTCTATATCCTTCTTTACGTCCT
The DNA here is from genome assembly GCA_016184145.1 of Candidatus Woesearchaeota archaeon. Taxonomy (GTDB): domain Archaea; phylum Nanobdellota; class Nanobdellia; order Woesearchaeales; family GW2011-AR4; genus JACPDF01. The sequence goes on from JACPDF010000030.1 coordinate 56,927, forward strand.
TTGGGACCCGCGCAACTACTCCTTCTGCCATTTTGTTCTTCTATGTTTACGATATATATAGATTGTAAACATATATTTAAATCTTTTGTTTTCACGGACTTTGCATATAAGAAATCTACCTAATCAATCTCCTTAGCTCTTTTGCTTTCCCCAAAGCAATATGGACCATCTTATCAATGTCTTCCGCTGTCAATGGATAGTCGCCGCCTTTCTGCAAAGCACATAATGTGCCGTCACTTAATGAAGCTACAGTAAGCCTTGCGTCTATCACCTTTTCCTCGTCAAGATCAGGATCGACAATAAGCTTGTCTCCAATCTTTATTACTGTTACTGTTATCGGCAAATCTTTGAGATCAAGCTTTTTGTCTGTCTTTTCCTTGTAGTCCAGCTTCTCATTTTCATATTTCGGAAAGCGCATGTCTTTTAATGCGGCGACAGCAGCCAAAGCGGATGCATCCAGCAGGTTTCCGGAATCATTGATTGTGCATATGTCTATTACCAGCATCCATACCTTTTCATTCTCCTTTATGCACAGCTTTTTGAAATTTATTGCTTTGCTTTCCCTTATGCCCCTATCAACAACCCTTGCTATCTCTATGGCTTCTATGCCTGGCGGCCCAAGCTCAAAGTCAGGGTTTGACAATGGCAGCAGCTCAGCGCCGACCATTATGCCCCCTTCATCAGGTGTATCAGGAAATGGCTCCATAACCTCTGTTTTTATTCCTACAATGACATCGGTCTTTCCTATGTTAACCCTGGCAGAGCCTTCTGCTGAGCTTGCGACTCCTGTCTCAAGCTTTATAGGCCTGAAATCAGTAAATTTGCGCCCATCCAGCCTTGTATCAGATCCAAAAAGCTTGATGATATGGTTCCTTAGCTCCTTGTACATTGTTTCACCTTATTCTGCCTCAGCTTTGTATTTTTCTTTTAGCGCCTTGTTCTGCACCTTGTAAATGTCCTTGCATGCTTTCTTGGCCATCTCGATCACTTTTTTCAGCTCGTCCGTTGATATCAAGCCATCCATCTGCAATAAGGTTATCTTGTCATGGTTTGGCATCATAGCAACAGGAATATCTGCTACTGGACCGTCTTCGTATGATTCTTCATTATAGTCAAGGTCGACAACAAGCTTATCGTCCACACGGCCAACGGATACAGCAGCCACCAAATCCTTCATTGAAAGCCCTGCATCTGCAAGCGCCATTGCAGCAGCAGAAATGCCCGCGCACCTGCTTCCGGCTTCTGTCTGCGGAAACTCTATAAAAACATCAACAACCGAGTTCGGATACTCATTCAAGTCAAGCACCGGCAATAACGCTTTCTCAGTTACCAAAGAAATTTCTTTTGATCTTCTGCTTCCACCAGGCCTTACCCTTTCCCCAAAACTTGAGAAAGGCATCATGTTGTAGTTGCACCTCAAAATTCCCTTGGAAGGGTCCTGCAAAAATCTTGGATGCAAATTCCTAGGGCCATAAACAGCTGCATAAGCCACCGTGTTCCCTGTCCTGAACATTGCACTGCCGTCAGCCCTCGGTATAATGCCAACTTTTGCCTCTATTTTCCTCGTCTCATCAAATTTCCTTCCGTCTATCCTTTGTTTGTAAGCCATTTTGGTTTTTTTATTTTTATTGAATTATTGTCTTTTATTGATTATTATCATCTGTTGTATCTTTCTTTCCCTCTATTTTTTCCCTCCAGTTAGTAATCCTTCCTTTGTTGTTCTTTTCCAAAAACTCCTTTATCTTGTCTGTCAATCCTGAAAGATGGCTCTCTTCCTCTATCTTTCTTATTGCCATTATTGCAAGAAGCTCGCCTTCAGGGCTTCCGTCAATCCATACAAGGCCATTTTGTCCTACGCTTATATTGCATCCTGTTGCATCCTTTATCATTGAAACCATGCTGCCCTGCTTCCCTATGATTCTTGGCACTTTGTTGCTCGCAACCTCAATCATTCTGCCTCCTTTAAGCCTTCTCAGCCCAGGGCCTTTCATGCTGATATCAACAAGCTTCTGGCTCGTGACATTGACAATTTTGCCTACAATATAATCGCCTATATCATAAAATTGAGTTAGGTCAGCGCCCCTTTCAATGAATTGCGAGGTCGCTTCCTTCATTGACAGCATTGCCTGGTATGGGCTGTTAGTATCAAGGCGCCAGCCGTTGACTGTCACATCTGTCACTTTGCATATTATTGTGTCAAATTTTTTTGGTATATACCTTCCTGATAAAGGTATGAGCTTTATCGTCCTTCCGTCAAGCTGCGCCAATCCCAATCTTGATGCAACAATATTTTCGCCTTCCCTGTAAGTGCCTTGCCCCGGAAAATTATCCATTCCTACTGCTAATGTCTCTCCTGGAACTACAATGTCCTTGTCCTTCACGTTTATTTTTCCCATGCTAATCATTATTTAGTTTTCAAAACCCTTACCTCTGCCTCTCCATGGCAGATGTTGTTGAGCTTTTCATAAAACTCCTCTTCTAAACCACCGGGCATCTCTATTACGGCCATGTAGTAGCCGTTATTTTGCCATTCGTCCCTTAAGATTGTACCATAGCTTTTTACTGTGGGGTAGGCTTTGCCTGCATACTGCGGCCCAATCTTGACTTCCAGCTCCTTAACCTCAAATTTTATCGGCAGTATAGGCTTCAGCTTGTTTAAAGCCTCTTGCACCTGCTGCTCTACTGGTAAAAATTCATCGACATGGAACTTTGCCTCTTCAAACGCATTTTCTATCCTTATTACCGGATGCGGCAAATGCGTTTTTGGATCAACGCCGTTCCTGTGGATTATGCCTATGATCTGCCTTCTCTTCCTTTCCTTAAGCTGGTTCCTGTATTCAGCTGTCAGCTGTATTTCGCCTTTTTTTATTATATGCCTCGCAACCTCCTCTGCATCTGCAGTCTGAAAAATCTGCCGCATAGCATGCTCAGATGCTTCCAGGCCTTTTTTAGCGTCTGCATATATATGGGGTGCTGCAAGAACATCCTTCATATCAATACTTTTGCCTTCCCTTAATGCTATTGCATTGCTGCAGTCAACCAGAATCTCAAAATTCTGGCCGTGCGTTTTTAATCTTGCAATCACTGCCTCATCAACAGTTACCATACTCAAAAATCCTCTGTGTATTTTTGGCGCCAACTCCGTGGTTTTTTATCTTTTCTTCTTGTCCTTTGCTTCTTTGGATTCCCCTGATGTTTTCTCTATCTTTTCCTTGGAGAATTTGCGGAACTTTTTCTCGTCTATGCCGATATAAGCGGCGTCTATCCTCTCTATCTTGAAATTTTCCCCTAAAACTTTTTTCAATGCCTTTAATGAAAGCCTTAAGCCCTCCTCTATCGTAAGCTCCGGCCTGTATTCATTATGCAGTATCTCCTCAACTTCAACCTCTCCTTCGCCTATTGCAGTGGCTTTATACTGGAAAAATATTCCTGTTGGGTCAGTCTCGTAGAGCCTAGGGGCGTGGTCTTCAATTCCAGCTATTAATAAGGAGACTCCAAACGGCCTTAAGCCGCCGCTTTGAGTGCAAATCTGCTTTAAGTCGCAGATTTCCTTTACGACTGAAAGAGTGTCTATCGGGCTGTCATAAGTGATGCGATGCTGCTGCGCCTTTAGCTGCGCCCTTTCTATCAAAACCCTTGCATCAGACAATATTCCTGATGCGGTTGCGCCCATATGCTCGTCTATCTGCCATATCTTTTCAACAGCTTCCGGGACAACCAGGGAATCAATTACCCTCTTGTCTGTTACAAATAAAACGCCATCTGCGCATACCATCGCTATTGCTGTGCTTCCCTGCCTTACAGTCTTTTTTGCATACTCTACCTGCAAAAGCCTGCCATCGGGGCTGAACATTGTTATTGCCCTGTCATAGCCCATCAGCTGATGGGGCATCGGCTGCATACTTTCTCCCTTTACCATTTTTACCTCGTTTTTAGTTTAAATATTTTTGCTGTGCTTTTTTCAAAATTCCAGAAGCTCCAACGCTTCTTATAATAACATCATTATTATCTATTTTGTCTGCGAAAATTAATGACGCCCTTAAATTGTCAAGGTGCTTGTTGCTTACTCTTAATAGGCCTCTCTGCTTTTCCTTGTTGAATTGGTCATTTATCATCATAATGCCTGCTTTTGCCATTCCTAGGTTTCCTAAAAATTCCTTTGCAGCATCCATTATGGCCTTGTTTACCTCAAATGCATCATTAAACTTATGCCCTGAAATCACTTCGTATGCTAAATAGCGCTTTTTTTCCCTTAATGTCGGCAATAATGGTTTTGTTTTTGCCTTAGCCATTGTAATTTTAAAGAAGATAGTTTGCTTCTCCTTTTCTCTCTGATGCCAGGATATTTTGGTGATATTTAAAGTTTGCTGTTTTGAAATTGGAATAGGATGCAGCTTATAGAGAAAGACAAAAGTCGGTTATAATTTGTTTGTCTTTCTATAAATATTAGCAGGTATTTATTATAATTTACTTTAGTCTGCTACTATTAAATTAGAAATATTTTTATATGATTTAAAGAATGGATTTTTATGCTCATTTACTGGTTTCTTCCAATTATATTGCTCTTTGGTATTGTTACTTCCTATGAGGATGTTAAGTTCGGGAAGATAAGGAACAAGTGGATTATTTTAGCTTTGGCTTACAGCATAGCTGCCAATATTGTGCTTTTTTCGCTGAAATATTATGATGCAGATTATTTAACAAAATTTTTAATAAACAGCTTGTTGTCGCTGGCTGCCGGCTTTTTAATCTGGCATTTAAATTTATGGACTGCCGGAGACGCAAAATTGTTTTTTGCCTTTACAACACTCATGCCAATTTACAAGCCCTACTCTTATTTTTTCTTTATCAGCTTTTTATCAAACGCATTTATTCCAATTTCAATAGTTTTTTTTATTTATATGCTGTTTAAAACCACCGCGGAGAAAAAATTATTTTATTTTAAAAAAACTTTCAATGCCAAGACTATTTTTGATATTATCCTTTTTATTTTTGGTTTTTTGTGGATAATAATATCAGTGTTTGATTTAATAGGCTTAAGAAGCAATATACTCCTGTCTTTATTTGCTGTGTTCTTAATGTATTATTTTATTGAAAGAATCCTGAAAATTAAAATACTTTATATCAGCCTGTTAATGTCATTATTAAGATTAATTTTTGACAGCTCAGTTTACTCATTAGAGTTTATTGGGGAATTTGCGATGCTGGCATTGCTTTTCTTGATAATCAGAATATTTTTGTTTTCAATGGGCTCTGGGCATTTCGCAAGGGAAGTAAAATTCACCGAATTAAAAGAGGGGATGATTCCGGCAGAAACCATTTTTAAATCCAAAGGAAAATACTTTAAAAGCCCAGTGGCATTTTCTATAATCGGGCTGGCTAAACGGAAAAATATTGGAAAGCTTTTATTCAAAAATTCTGCCAAAGGGCTGGGCAAAAAAGAAATAAGGATTCTCCAGTCTTTGCAGGGAAAATCGCCTCTCAATTCTTTAAAAGTGCAAACCACAATGCCTTTTGACCCTTTCATATTTCTTGGCGCTATATTGACTATTGTTTTTCATGGAAATTTTATAGGCGCTTTGGTGTAGCAAAGTTTATAAAATGCTCCCGCATACCTCTTTTTATGGAAAATTTTGAGATAAAGGATGGAAGCGCGTTTGTTTCTGTAAACCCCAAGATATATCCTTTGGATGTTATTTTTTCAGCTGCCTATATATTTACCGACAAAATTATATAAAGGTTCATAACTGTTAACTTCAATTATGGAATATAAAATATTTGAAGCAAAAAAGAGGTTAAGACAATTAATTTTAGATCATGGATTAAAGTGGGCGGAAGGCACATTTAGGAATGGCACAACACCCAAGTGGATTTTTGATTTAAGAGAAATTGTCCTACGGCCTGATGGCTTAAAGCTGGCGACTCTTTTAATGTATGAGGAACTTAAAAAATTCAAATTTGAGCATATTGGTGGCCCTTCTATCGCAGCCGAGCCAATTGTGGAGTCGCTTGTCTTGCATAGTTACATTCAAGGCAATTCTATTCAGGGATTTATAGTTAGAGATAAGCTCAAAGAATCTGGCTTAATCAAATGGATTGAAGGCCCCGATATAAGTAGAAAAGAAGTGGTTTTAGTAGATGATGTAATAAATTCTGGAAATAGCATTCTTAAGGCTATAAACGCTGTCCAGCAGCTAGGTTGCAAAGTTACAGGTGTTGTTACAATAGTTGATTTCATGAAAGGCGGTCGGAATAAATTAAATGATCTTGGTATAAGGCTGCACTCGCTATTTAATTTGCAGGACTTCAAGCTCCAGATAAACCAAAAAGTATCTTATACGGATGTCAGCTTAACTCCTATTGACAAACCAACAACTCAACCAATACTGCCAATAAATGAGTTATTTTCGAAATTGAATGTCCAAGTAAAAGACTTTATAATGTCTGATGAAAAAACAATTTTTATTGAACAAGATGATAGTATAAACTGCATGGACCAGGAATACAGGCTATTATGGAGAACTAATCTCGGCAGTATTTCTTCTAATGCGTTAATAGCGCCTAATAGAAATGGCTTGATAGTCCCAGTATATTCTGGATTAAAAGTAAGCAGTATTTTCTTGATCGATATAAATCAAGGAAGTGTTATTAATAGCTTCAGAGTCGATTCAGCTATAAAATCAAACTTGATTTTGAATAATGCTCACTTAATTTTTGGCACAGATAATGGGATAGTCTACCAATTAGATGGCACTGAATTAAATACTTTATGGAAATATAATGCTAATAGTAGGATAATCTACTTAAGACTGGATGAAAAAAGTGCTATGCTGTTTATTTGCACTGATAATGGATTTCTGCATGCTTTAAGCATAGACGGAAAACTAATTTGGAAAAAGCACCTTGGTAACACTTTTAATCATCAAATGATGATTAGTGGTAACTCCATTATCATTAAGCCAGATTTAAATATACTATTCAATTTAAATAAAAAAAATGGTAGCCTAAACTGGTTCTTTGAGCCAAAAAATAGGATAAAAGATATGAAAAGGATTAACGGCAATATAGTAGTAAACTGCAGATACGGCAATTTATTTTTCTTAGATCCAAAAAATGGGGAGTTGATATTAAGTGCGAAAATGCCTTTTGAAGCAAGAGATTTAGTCTACGAAAATTCGAAAATTATAGCAGAGGACGAAAATGGAAAGACTTATGTTATCGGAAAGTAATTTGGCAAGTCCAGAAAGATTAGATATTTTGAAGGCTGAATTAAAGGCATTAATACTAAATAAGGGTATCAAATGGGGTGAAGGGATTAGGGGTAAAGAATTTTACAAAATGAATTTCGACACAAAGGAGGTGCTTCTGAATCCTAGAGGTGCATTTATAACTACATTGCTTTTTAAGGATAAGCTAAGAAAATTTGATTCTGGTTATGTTGCTGGCATGACTTTGGCCTCTCATCTGATAGCTTCGGGATTAATCTTCATGGACTCCTTTGCCGACAACAAATTGCATGGTTTGATGATCAGAAAAGAGCCGAAAAACCATAATATGTGCAAGCAAATTGAAGGCGCTCTAAACCCAAATTCAAGGGTTGTTATTGTTGATGATGCCCTTCACGCAGCTAATTTTTCTGTAAGAAGCATCGGATTATTGGAAAAATCTGGATGCGGCATTCAGGGGGTGGAAGTGTTAATAAATTATCAAGAAGAAGAAGATAAACTGCTGAGGGAAAGAGGTTATCAAGTTGATCAAATATTTACATTGGAAGAATTAGGCTTAAAAGCATTGACAAAACCAAAGCTGCAGAACATGTTTAAGCTTTTGTGGAAATATGGCCCTGTTAATCTAGGCAACTATACCGCTCCCAAATCAACACCTTACATAGATGAAGACAAAGTCTATGTTGGGAGCGACCAAGGAAAAATGCTTGCAATAGACTTTAACGGCAACCTGCTTTGGGAATTCAAAACTGATTACCATGAGCACGGAGTACATTCTTCCCCTATTCTAGTTGATGGTAAGGTAATTTTTAGCGCTTATGACGGAAATGTTTACTCTGTTGATAAGAAAGATGGGGCATTATTTTGGAAAAGCAAAATTTCAGACTGGATAGGCTCTTCTCCAGTTTACGATCCCGAAACCAAGCTGTTGTATATTGGCTTGGAGCATAACCCTAAAAGCGGCTCGTTGGCAACCCTTGATTCGGAAGGCAACCTTGTTTGGGATTTTTTGACAAGTGATTATGTCCCAAGCAAGCCTGAAACAGCAAGGAGTAAGGATATAGTTGTGGTGGGCTGCAATGATTCCTATATCTACGCCTGTAGCAAAAGAAAGGGCGATTTGCTGTGGAAATTTGCCGCGAATGGGGAAGTAAAAGGCTCGCCGACAATTGACAATGAAAAAAATAAAGTTTATGCTGCATCATTTGATGGAAGCCTTTATTGCTTAAATCTTTTAAACGGTGATTTAATCTGGAAAAGAAAATTAGGCACAAAATTATTCAATAAGCCCCTGGTTTATGGAAGCAAAGTGATAATTGGCTCTTACTCAAATCAAGTTGCCTGCCTAAATAAGGAAAATGGTGAAGTAGAATGGTATTTTATGACTGGAGATTCAATTTTAAGCTCCCCTTTTTGTGACAATGGTGTAATTTACATAGGTTCTTACGATAAGCATATCTATGCAATTGATTTAAATGATGGAAATCCTCTTTGGAGATTCAAGACTGATAGCATCATAACTTCATCGCCAAGAATAAAGAATGGAAAGCTTTTTGTTAGCTCTAATGACAGCTATTTATACTGCTTTGAGCGACAATGAAAAAAGTAAAAAATAACAAATTCATAAAACCTATAACATTGACTAATAGGAATACATTAATTTTGCTTTTTTCTCTTTTCATTCTATTTCTCTTTTTGTATTTAAATGAAAAAAATGAATTCCCAACACAGAAAAACACAGGCACTAAGCTTGGAGAATATGCGCCTGATTTTGAGACTGAATACTTAAACGGGAGCAGATTTGCGCTTTATGATTTAAGGGGAACTCCCGTAATACTGAATTTCTGGGCAACCTGGTGCCCTCCTTGCGTCAGAGAAATGCCGCGTTTACAAAAATTATACGAAGAAAATAAAAATGATGTTATTGTTGTCGGGGTTAATTTGGGGGAAGACAAAGAAACTATTGAAAAATTCATAAAAAGATTAAATATAACCTTTCCAATTGTACTGGATAAAGAAAAAAAAATAGAGCCATATTATAATTTATTGTTAAAGCCGACGACATATTTTATTGACGAGAATGGGATAATAGTCGATAAGAAGTATGGGGAGTTAAGCAGCGAAGATTTAAATGAAAGGGCACAGAAACTTCTAAAGTAAAAGCAAAAACCGAAAGGTTTTTATATATGTTTACATTATAATACATTGAATACAAATGGCAACAACTATTTCAGTAAGGCTTGACAAGGCTTTGCTAAATGACCTAGCTAAAATTGAGAAAAATTGGCAGGCTGACCGCTCAGAGGCAATAAGAAGGCTTTTGGTCAAGGCTGTAAACTCTTGGAAAATACAAAGTGCATTGGAGAAACTGAGAGAGCAAAAAATTTCAATTGGCAGAGCTGCTGAGGAATGCAGGCTTTCAATTTGGGAAATGCTTGATATTACAAAAGAGAACAATATAGACTGGACAGGCTATTCTAAGGAAGACCTCGAAAAAGACCTTAAAATTTTAGGAGGAAAAGCTTGATATCCAATGCAACAGCGCTTATCTGCCTCAGCAAAATAAATAAGCTTGATTTGCTTAAAAAGGTTTATTCCTCTATACTTATCCCTCCAGCTGTAAAGACAGAAGTTCTAATCGAGGGTAAAGAAGGCTATTCTGCCATCTATAACGCTATTAAAAGTGGGTGGATTAAAGTAGTCGCTCCAAAGAGTAACATCAATCTAGGTTTAGGAGCAGGAGAAAATCAAGCAATTAGCCTTGCAATAGAAAGAAAAGACAGCATCATCCTTGATGACTCTTTTGCCATAAAAGCTGCTAGAGCATTAAATGTACCTGTCATAAGAACAACGACTGTTATTTTTACAGCCTTCAGAAAGAAATTTATAAATAAAGCACAGGCACTTGACATTTTGAATCAGCTTATAGAGAATGGTTACTACATCTCAACGAAAGATTATGCTGTTTTGATTTCAAGGCTTAAATAAAAACTGAAAGGTTTAAATATTATCACTATTTAATAACAAATAAGATGGCAAAAGCAAATCTTGAGTCAAGATTAAGGTTTACCGAAGGTCATACGACAAAAGAAGATGAAAGGCTTCTGAAAGAGCTAGCCAAGGCAATTGAAGGTAGTCCTGTTGAATCTTATAGGGTGCATCCTTTGCATTTAGGTATGGCTGGATTAGGAGGGCTTGTTGCGATAGTTTCAATGGAAGTGTGTGCGGCAATGCAAGTGCCGCAGATTGTTTATCCTGCTGGTGCTCCTAAGATTGCTTCTGATTATCTTGATACCCGGGGTTTCTTAAGAGGTCGATATGGATATGAAAGAACTCTTGGACCCCATAGTGGGATAGATATTGATGTTCTAATAGGCCATCCTGTATTAGCAGCAGCAGACGGAGTAATTTTTAGATCCCACTGGAGTGACGATTTAGGTTGGAGAATTGTCATAGAGCATGGTAAGGATGTTGATGGTAGTTATTTAAGAACGATTTATTTACACAATGATAAAAATTTGGTTGCTCCTGGTGAAAATATAAAAAGAGGACAAATAATTGCACTATCGGGAGTATCTGGTCGTATGTCATACGACTATCCCCACCTACATTTTATGGTTTATAAAGGTCCGACACAAAAATATAGCGAAAAATGGACTCATGTAAATCCACATGAATACTGGGCTGATGGTCCATCTAAAATAACATGCTTCGAGCCAACTAAAAATTACCAAAAATTACCTATTAGATTTACCTATCCCGTAGAATGCAAACGATAAAGATTTAAATAAGTACTTCTTTAATACTAAAAAATGCAAAAAAGAGGCAGGAATATAGTTATTGTAATTCTGATTCTAGTTATAATCAGCAGCTTTATTTACTTTTATTTAAAATATCAAGAACAGCTCAAAGCAGAGCAAAGCTATGACAGTTTAGGGTGGAAACTCTACAAAGAAGGAAAATATGATGAAGCAATTAAAGAGTTTAAAAAGTACATAAAAAGAAACCCAGAGAATTTCTTTGCCCATGACGGCTTAGGATGGAGCCTTTACAGAAAAGGCATTTATGATGAAGCCGTAGATTCCTTTAAAACTGCAATAGATTTAAATCCAAATTCCGATGATCCTTTTAATGGCTTGGGGTGGACATACTATAAGCTTAAAGAGTATGATAAAGCCATTCCTACTTTTGAGCAGGCAACAATATTAGCACCCAATCACTATGATCCTTATAACGGCTTAGGGTGGAGTTACTTTCGGCTTAATTTTACAGAGCATCCTTGGCAGTATGATTATCGAGACTGGGAAAAGAAGTTTGATAAGCCAATAAATGCCTTTCAAAAGTCAATATCAATAAACCCTACAATTTCAGAGAGTTATGAAGGTTTGGGGTGGTCATACCATTGGAAAGAAAGAGGCTTATCTTTCGGAGATTTCAGTAATGCAATAAACAGCTTCAAGAAAGCTATAGAATTAAAACAAGATAATGCAGGAGCTTATGACGGCTTGGCATGGTCGTATTTTAGGGTATATTCTAATAAGCCTGACATTGAAAGAAACTTCTCTAATGCCATAAGATTATTTGAAAAAACTATCGAGCTTAATCCGGAGGCGTGGGATGCCTATTACGGCATAGGCGACTCTTACTTTAGGCTTAACGACTACAACAAATCCATAGAGTATTTTGAAAAAGCTGCAGAAATCAACCCCACACATGCCGCTATGTATGATGGTTTGGGATGGTCTTATTATAGGCTGGCAGTTGACTACAGTTACGAAATAAATTCCAACTTTAACAAATCACTTGAGTACTTCAAAAAAGCAATTGAAATTGACCCTGAGCATTATTTTAGTTATTATGGGATTGGATGGGTGTATAACAGGCAAGGAAAGTATAGGGATGCCATAGAGCAATTTAACAAAGCACTTGGCATAGATCCAAACAGTGCAGAGAGCTACAGCGGCATGGCGCAGGCTTACAGATATCTTGAGGACCATGATTCGGCAATCAAATATATAAAAATGGCAATTGAGATTTACCCTTACCAAGAGAATTATTATGACAGGCTGGGCTTTATTTACCACGAATTGGAAAATTACGAATTAAGCAACGAACAATTCAGGAAAGTGCTCGAGATGAGCCCAAATGACTATCATGCTTATGAAGGCCTGGGATGGAACAGCTACGAGCTAAAAAATTATGAAGAGGCAAAATCACATTTTCTAAGAGAGTTAGAGTCTAATCCGAGAAGCTTTAACGGTTACGAAGGCTTGGGCAGGACATACTATAAGCTAAAAGAATTTGATAAGGCGATAGAGGCATTCAAAAAATCAATAGGATTAAGGCCACTGAGCAGCATATACGATGGATTAGGGTGGTCTTACCTGAGAAAAAATGACTATGATAAATCAGCGGAATTTTTTAATGAGGCAATTAGGCGAAACCCAAAACTTGTGGCTTCGTATATAGGACTTTCATTTGTATATTACAACCAAAATAAGCCTGATGATTCTGATTTGATGCTTAAAAAAGCATTAACCATTAAACCAAACCATCACACAAAACTTTCACATAATCATCCAGAATTTGTAAAATGCATAGAAAAACTAGGAAATAATTACACGCCCAAAAATGTTGATGAATGCATAAGGAGCACAATATGATTACGATGCATAGCTAATCCGCAAAGTTTATTACAGCAAACCACTTTAATAACCGGAATTTTATTCCCAGCAAAAAGTGATTTTCTTATCCCAGAGGGATACAAAAAATTGCAACGTAATTTTTTCGTATTAGGAAATAACCTTGCACTCGTTTCAAACATCCGAAAATTATTTTCTTGGGCATTTATAATTTATTGTTTTTGACAAACTTGTAAACCGCTAATTCCGAAAGCTTTATAAATAGTTACTCTTAGGCACTAGTAACATGATAGAGCAAACTTTAGAAGAGCCGTCAATGGATAAGGGGCTAAATCAAGCTTCTGAGCGTAGGCTGGACTATAAAGAAAAGGCAGAGCCTGCAGGAATAACGAGAAGAAAATTCCTCAAATCGGCAGGAGCATTGTCAACTGCCAGCATCTTACGGCCAAATCTGGAAAATTACCTTAAGTTAGCATTGCAGGCTACAGCGTTAACATCGCCATCGCTGGCAAGCTGCGCCGGTATGAAGACAGCAACAATAGACGATTTGGTCAATATTTCTTATCCGGAGCCAATTCCACAGGAGCAGTTCGACAGTTTCTTGAAAGAAACAAAGACAGCTTACCACACATTAGTCGATTTTCTTGGAATTTCGCAAAGAAAAGTTTACATTAATATAGGGGATTTTGAAAGAACCCATGTGGATAGACGCATAGGTTGGGTGATGAACTACTCCACTTCTTTATTGCGCAGTGGAAACCATGTCAATGTATGGCACGAGCTTGTGCATTCCCTGACTCAATCTGGTGCAGAATTTTACCCAGAAGGGCTGGCAGAGTATATAAAAATAAGGCTTGCCAACAGAAGGGACAAGGATGCGCATTCGTGGGTAAACGGAAAATTCAAGGAGTATGGCAAGAAGGTGTCTGTTTTGGATATATTTAATGAGCGGATAGGGGGAATAGAGCGCTATGATCCGAGAATAGTAAGGCAGGTTAATTACTCTGTTGCAGCTTCCTTTGTAAGGTATCTTGTGGAAGATGTTTTGCATGGAGACATTAAAAAATTCATGGAGTTTTACATGGCAATGGATTATTCGGATTCGGCCCACAAAAAGTTCTTTGGGAAGGATTTAAGGCAATTGGATTCAGCGTGGATGGAAATGCTGGACAAATATGGTGACAAGCCGAAGATATTCAAGAGCTATTAACTTTGATTTTCATAAAAAGAGATAGAATTCGATTATTTTTGGGGCAAAAGTATTATTACTCTCCCTCTCCCTCTCCCTCTCCCTCTCCCTCTCCCGCATCACAACTTCCATCTGAGCCACTTTCACAAGACGCCTCACCAGTACCACCACTATCACCGGCACCATCCCCACCACCACTATCACTAGTACCACCAGTATCGCAGAGGTGCGTTCCACTCGCTATTTCTGCCAATCCTAAAGTTGCCAATATAGCGCCTATTGTAACAATAGACCGCTTTGAAATATTGCCCTGCTCTCCTCTTGCAAACTCTGCAACAACCTCCTTAATCTTTGAGAGTAAAGCGTTTGATTTGGCATCAACTTTAATTTCTTGCGTTGTTTGGCTCAGTAATTCATTATTAAACTCTCTTGCTAATACTTCCAAATCAATGTTAATCTTTGGCTTTAATTCAACCAAAATTTCCTCTTCATTTGCGTCAATAGCAACCCAAGACCTATCTTTAAACAATAAAGCAGTTTTATTCACAATAGCAACAGGAAATATCTTTGAACTTATGTAAAGAACAACGGCATTGCTTCTTTTATTAATTTCAAAATTGCTGATTAATAAAGGATTGTCTACCTCTTTTTCTTGCATGACCCAACTTTAAGCGTTTTTATATATAAATGTTTCGGTGTTAAAATAAATTTTATAGAAAAATATTAATACTAATTAGAAGAATATAGGACAAAATAACAAAATATAATAAAATAGAACAAAAAAGAGGCTAAAATGAGGTTAAGCTATTTTTTAATTGTATTTGTCATTCTAAGTTTTTTTAGTCTTAACTCAAATTATGCAAATGCTCAAGCCTGCGACGTATTGGACCATTGCGGGGATGGTATTTGCGGCTCTACAGTAGAAATTGAGAATTGCAACACCTGCCCTCAAGACTGCGCCCCACCAAACTACGGCCAGCCATGCGGCTCATGCGGCGGAGTAATACAATGTGATGGCTCCTGCTCTGTTGCAACGCCAATCAATTATGGGCAGGCATGCGGCAACTGCGGAACAATAGACTGCAGCGGCGCATGCATAGGAGAAGGACTTTGCTCGCCAGGCTCGACACAATGCTCAAACGGGCTTTACCAAACATGCTTAACCGGCTGCGGCTGGACAAATGCAGGAACTGATGCGGATAATGATGGAGCAGACCAGCAATGTGAAGACACAACGTGCGACAATGCGCCCGGAGTATGCGATACTGCTGTCAGCGGAAAATGCATAGCCACATCAGCAGAGATATGCACGGACAATTTAGACAATGATTGCGACGGCCTAAAAGACTGCCAGGATTCAGACTGCGCAGGCTCTATTTCCGGAAATGTGAAAAACACAGACAACCAGAACGTTGCTGATGCGGTGATTGATGTGCTTCAGGGCGCAAGCTCCAGATACACGTCCTCTACAAGCCCATCGGGGAATTACCAGATAAACAATGTTTTATGCGGAACCTACAATATGGTGGCTTCTGCCGTTGGCTATATACCCTCAACGCAAACAAACATATACACACCCCCTGTAACCGCAATTATAGTGGACTTTATCGCCAGCAATGCCCTGGTCACAGGATCAACATGCGAAGATGACTGCACATACGCAATGGACAGCATAATCCACGAGGAATGCAATGGCATAAATGGATGCAGCTTTAATGACACCCAGGCAGCTTTGGTTTGCGATTTGGCGCAGCCCGGCTGGATAAGGGACTACAGCGCTACACAGCAGGTTGAATGCGGTGAAGGAGCGCCTTTCGATAAAGTTGAGGTCAAGGCAACAGTCACATGCGCAAAAGAGAATTTGATCAAGACTACCAGGGTTGTCAACTACCAGGGAAGATTAGTAAAGATAATTGTTGCTGTATGCGGCTAATAAAAATGCTGCTTTGGCAAATAAACTCCGCATTGATAAAATGAGCAAGAAAAAAGAATTATTTAATTTTAATAAAGCAATGGCTTTATTATTAATTATAGCAATTTTTATAATAATTAAAGCGGCTGTTGCCCCGCAAACTTCCAGTTTAGAGCAGGAGGCTAATATTGTCATTGCAAAGCTTACAGACGGGCATGAAGGAATAAGCCTGTTAAGCTCAAATGAAATTGATGCAGGGAAACTCAGTATGCTTGATAAGATGGATTATAATGAGATAAAAGGCATGCTTGGCGTTAAGAATGACTTCTGCGTTTATTTTGAAGATGCAACCGGAAACATAGTTAAGATAGATGGTATAAATCCCGGAATCGGCTCTGATAAAATATACGTCAATGGCGAGCCCTGCAGGTAACAGTTCTAGAAATAGTAATATTTAAATACTAGTAATACTTTATTACTAATATGGGCAGCGTAAAGACTATCAAAGGCGTAGATGAAGAAACATGGTCGGAATTTAAGAGCTTGGCAGCCAAGGACAAGGTAAATATGGGGAGCTTGTTTGAGAAAATGGTTGTTGAATATAAGAAAAAAAGCAATGAATTCTGGGATGATGTGCTGAAAGGGCCTAAAATCATTACAGATGGCGAGGCTAAAGCAATGGGAGAAGCAGTAAAAAAAATCAGAAAGGAGCATGGCTTTAGGAGCATAAGATGACTCTTGTGCTTGATACTTCTGTCTTAATCGATATAGAAACAAAGGACAAAGGAACAATGGAAAAAATAGAAGAGCTTAGAAAAGTGCACTATACGCCTGCAGCTATAACCTTTGTAAACTATTTTGAATTTTATTTTGGCGCAATATCAAAAAATATTAAGAGCAAGCAGCTTATGCTTGAGTTTATAAACAAGTTCAATTGCTTAAAAGCATCAGCGAAAACCGGTGAAATACTGGCAGAATTAAAGTTTAAGTATGATGATAAGGGCTTGGCTCTTCCATTAGCTGATTTAATTATTGCATCGCAGGTTATAGAGAACAACATGGTGTTGCTGACTAAGGATAAGGATTTTGAAAAAATAAGCGAAGTAAGAAAGATTGTTTTATGACTAAAAGAGGTTTTTATGGGAAAAAAATGCAATAATCCAACATCCCAGGCATTCTCTATGGATATAATGCTTGCAGTCATAATCTTTATAGGCACGGTTTTCTTTTTTTATGTCATTCTCAGCACCACGCAGGGCAACAAGGCAGATGAACTGCATAATGAGGCATTAAAGGTGCTCACAGACATATTATCCGAAGATTCAGGAGTGGGGATAACGGATGGAAATAAAATAAACATCACCAAGCTGGGGGAGCTTCTTGGAAATTATTCTGGCATAAAAGGCAAATTAAAGGTAAAAAACGACTTCTGCATTTATTTCGAGGATGAGAACGGCAATATAATCTACATAAACATGACAAACATGACATCCACCGGAGTCGGCTCAGGCATCATCAATGTCAGCAATGTGCCTTGCGGATAAATGTGAATATTCCATCCAGTCTCTGACGGGGGGTGTTGGGTTTCTCTTGAAAACCATAAAATTATTATATTGCTGATTTTTAAAAACATATTATTAAAACCTATTATTGAAAAGAGGTGTATATGGACAAGAGGCGCAAGCTAAATAATAAAGGGTACTTTTTCCTTATTGATTCTTTGCTGGCTTTGGGCGTGCTGGTAATAGGCGGCTTTCTCATATTCTCCTCGTATGTAAGAGTCCCGGTTAAAGAGGATGCGACAACCTTAGCAGAAAGCATGATAGATTTTTTTTCGAATACGAAAATCAATGGGGTGAATAATGCATATGCAGGACTGGGAGGGGAGCTCTGGCAGCAGGGAAAAATAACAAATGCAGAAAATACCTTGCTGCAGCAGCTTGGCGAGTTTTATGTCAAAAATGATCCAGTCACGGCAGAAAAGTTTATTGCAAATATTACTGAAAATTCCATTCCGCCGCAGTACTTATTTGAGTTTCGCATTAACTATACATTAGTATACCCGCGAGTTCCTTCTCAAAGCCATTTGCAGTCAAAAGATGCCGCGAAAGTCCTTATCCCCTCAAAAAAAATAGTTTATGGATTCCTCAACCAGGAAACCGGGGATTTATTCGGGCCTTATGAGGCAGAGGTGCAGGTGTGGCAAATTACTTAGCAAGATAGGCACTAACAAATGGAAAGGAAACAATTTGGAAAAAAAGGAATCTTCTTGACTTTCATAGCCATATCCTTAATAGCGGCATTCATCTTGATATTCCTGCCTTCAAATGTAAGCCTAAAAAAAGACATACCTGTTGTCAAAACCCGAGTCACAACAATAAATGGGTATGTGACAGACCTTGAAAATGTTTACCTGCAAAAGGCGTTGCAGTCAAGCGGCACAAAGACAGTAATAGCGCTCATTAACTACATGCAGAGCCAGAACAAATTCCTTGCAAATTTTGAGGATTCCTTTAAGGAAGTCCTGCTGAATGGAACAATAGACGGGCAGCCAATAGAGCCAGGTATAATGGCGGGAAACACCTATCCAGACTGGCTCGAGAAAATAAGAACGACAGCAGATAATGCTTTTACCATAAGCACCAATTTTAATGCAACTACTGTAAATGACATCAGTGTATACCAGACAAGGCCGTGGTTTCTTACCGTCGATGCCAATGTATCATTTATAGTTTATTCTGAAACCGCATCATGGAACAAAAATATTGTTGTAAGGTCTGAAATAGACATACAGAATTTCAACGATCCTTATTATTTGATAAATACTCGAGGCTTGTATTCAAACAGGATAAATAAGTCAAGCGTAAACTTTGATGAATGGGACATTAATAAAACTATGGATCATATAAGGCATGGAACTTATGTGCATTTCGAGAACAGCAAAGCTCCCAGTTTTATCATGAGGTTCACAAACACAAGCTTAAAAAGCAGCTGTTGTGGCATAGAAAGTGTTGTGAATCCCAATGAACCGGCTATAGGGAACAAGATGGAAAGTTACGTTGATTATTTGTTTTTTAACCATACTTACCAAAACATGTGCACACAGCTATACAACATAACTGAACCTTCATTCAAAAGCGAGTTTCCCCATTTTAAGCTGGATTTTGAGCATTTGGTTTTATACAACCTTACAGAGTCTGGTGCTATTAGGGCATGTTGATGATACTACTCAAAAAAAATGAATAAAGCTTTTATATTCTTAAAAGCCATTTCTAATTAAAATAGTAATATTTATAGAATTTTGGCTACGAAAGGTAATACACAAAATGGTCAATGATGTTTTGAAAACGAGCGCTGACGAACTCCATGAGCTTGTTAAGTCAAGGAAAAAAATTTCTGTCGAGGAAGCTGCCAAGCTGCTCAGGATGCCGATAAATACTGTGCATGCATTGGTTGATTTTCTTGTTGAGGAGAAGATATTTGGCATAGAATACAAGTTTACCACTCCTTATATCTATATAAGCCAAGAACATCCAAAAAGTGGAGAATCTTTCCAAGGCAGCTTCGCAAAAAACATGGCAACAAAAGAGGAGTTTTTTGAAAAAGCAAAAAACTGGAATATATCCTTTGACAAAATATATGAGATGTGGAACAAATACATCAAGGAAAACCTTGACGCCATAAAAAAGGAATTTTACATGAAAGCAGGCTTAAGGGGAATATCAGGGGAAGACATTGACATGCTGTGGGAAAAATACCTTTCATACCTGCAATAAAAAATGGACATAGACGATTTCCTGGACAAGGAAATACCAATCAAAAGAGAAGGGAATAAAGAGAATAAAGAAGTTTTTGCTACTCAAACCAGTGCAGAATTCAAGGGCGCAGAGCCTTCCGATTCCCTTAATGCGGGCAAAACAGGCAATCTGGAAGCGCTTGAGAAAAATTACCTTCAGATGTGGGACAGAGTCTCAAAAGACAAGTTTGGCTGGAGCAGCAGCCTTTATGCGGACATAAGCAGGGCAGGGGATGAAATCAAAAAAACGCTCAGCATCCTGTCGTCAAAGATAAATAACGAGAAAATGAATATAAATAGGCTTATAAGCAGCGCAAAAAATGCATTGGAAAGAAAAAATTACGGAGAGGCATTGAAACTTTACTCTGAAATAATCAGCAGGAGAGATAGCATACCCAATGCTTTTTTTGAGGAGAAAAGAAAGCTTAGCAAAGAAATTTTGCCTTTTTACGCAAAGCTTGCAGAGCAGATTGATATGAAATTTGCAGGAGATTTTAATGATTCTGCTGAAAAAGCAGATTCTTTGGCAAGAGACTCGTTTTCAAGCATTGAGAAAAATGATATAGCTAATGCCAAAAATTTTTATGAACAGGCTTTGGAGATATACAAAAGCCTTCCGCAGGGCTTCCTTATGCGGAAAATAGAACTGGGGAATAAGCTCATTGCGCTTTACAAGGAGATCAGTATACTTATTCAGATACAGGCTTTGCAGCAGCAGCTAAGTTACGAAACGACAAATGACAGCCGTAAGCATGCTGGAACTGCTGAGAGCATAAAGCGCTTATCAGAAATTAAGGGGCATAAAAAAGAGATGCCTGCAGGCTTAAAAAAACAGGCTGCAATTTCAGACCTAAGGCGTATCTCAGAAGGCTCAGAGGGGCGCAGCAGCAAGGGCTTATTGGACAGGATGATATCAAGGAGATTGGAAAGGGCGAATGCAAGCATGAGCAAAGGGCTTTACCCTGACGCAAGGAAAAATATAGAATCTGTGCTGAGGCTCGATCCCCAGAACAGGGATGCGAAAAGCATGCTGAAAAAGATGCCCACATGATTTTTTGCCGCAAAAGGGGTTGAATTTGAAACCTGACCGAAAATTAATAGAATCATATGAGCTGAGCGTAAATAACATAATAGTAAATGTGTCTATATATTCTGATGAAAACGAGCCTGTAGCAATTTATAACATATCTATAACCAACATAAGCGAAACTACAAAAATAATCCTGGAAAAAATAAGGGAGGAATTTGTAAGCCAGGAGACAAAAGGGCTGAAACAAAAAGAGCAGATTGATGCAGGAAATATACAGGAGGAGTTTAAGCTGAACATACTGAGGCTGTTGCGCAAATACTTTCCTACTGCAAACAAAAAGACAATGGATATGCTGATAAACTATGTTCTGCAGCAGAATATCGGCTTAGGAAACCTGGAGGTATTGCTTAAAGACAATAACCTTGAGGAAATTGTGATCAATAATGCCAATGAGCCCGTGTGGGTTTACCATAGGAAGTACGGCTGGCTGAAAACAAACGTCAAAATAGCGGATGAGGCAAGGGTAAGGCATTACTCGACAATCATAGGGAGAGATGTCGGCAAGGAAATAACGATGCTGAACCCATTGATGGATGCCCATCTTAAGACGGGAGACAGGGTAAATGCAACATTAAGCCCCATATCTTCAAGGGGCAATACATTGACCATAAGGAAATTTGCCGTAAAGCCATGGACAATAACTGATTTTATTAAGGACAACACCATCTCTTATGAGGCAGCTGCGCTTTTGTGGATGGCAGTGCAGAACGAGCTTTCCATAATCATTTCAGGAGGCACTGCCTCTGGAAAAACTTCCATGCTCAACGTGATCGCAAATTTCTTTCCGCCGAACCAGAGGATAATATCCTTGGAAGACACAAGGGAGCTGATGCTGCCTGACAGCCTGCACTGGGTGCCTCTTGAAACAAGGCTGCCTAATCCCGAAGGCAAAGGAGGCATTACAATGCTCGATTTAATTGTGAACTCACTGAGGATGAGGCCTGACAGGGTTGTAGTGGGGGAGATAAGAAGAAAGGCAGAAGCTGAGGTTTTATTTGAGGCGATGCATACGGGCCATAGCGTCTATGGGACATTGCACGCCAACAATGTAAAGGAAACTGTAAACAGATTAACGCATCCTCCCATAGACCTTCCAAAGCAGATACTTTCCGCCTTATCATTGGTGGTGGTGCAGCATATAGACAGGAGAAACGGAAAAAGAAGGACCTTGCAGATTGGAGAGATACTTCCTACTGGGGATGCGCATGTGATCATACAAAGCAATGTCCTGAAAGACACCCTTGAGAAAGTTGATGAGCCAGCGGCAATTTACGAAACTTTAAACCTTTATACCGGGCTTTCAAAAGAAGAAATCAAAAAGGACGTAGATGAGAAAATTAATATCCTGAAGTGGATGGTCCAGAATGACATTACGGACCTGAACAAAATAGGACTGATAATGTCAAATTATTACAGGAAAAAACCGTTTGAGAATGCCGTCTGAATACGCTAAAATTCCACCACATCTATTAGGCTGGTGGAAAAATAGTGGTGGAATTCGAGTGAATTGTGAGCGAGTTCGAGTGAATCGCGGGCAACTCGTGAATTGAAGCGAGCGAAAGCGAGCTTTCGCATCTCACTGCTCGTTGCATCTCACAAGCTCACTCGCATCTCACTGCCAAAAACCACCACAATAATATTAAATTGTTACACCACCCATATCTGATGGGTGGTTTTTGACTATGAAGGAGATTATAAGCAAGCTGGTAAAAAGGGTAAGCTCATTCTACCCCTATCTTAAGAGAGACCTCAGGATTGCGCACCTGAAGATGACGCCTTATGAGTTCGTTTTTAAAAGCTTCAAATTCTCGCTGCCTTTCTCCCTGGCGCTTACAGTTCTTTTTTTTTTCATTGCGGACAAAGCAGGCCTGCCTTTGATTGTACTGCCTCTTTTTTTTGCTGTCGCTTTCGCGCTTGTGTTTAATTTTGCCTTCCTGAATCTAAAGGGGACAATAAT
Organism: Candidatus Woesearchaeota archaeon; assembly: GCA_016184145.1. GTDB lineage: Archaea > Nanobdellota > Nanobdellia > Woesearchaeales > GW2011-AR4 > JACPDF01. The sequence continues at coordinate 79,739 of JACPDF010000030.1, forward strand.
CCAGAGGCAGAAGGAAATAGACAGGGAGGTATTGTTCGCAGGCCAGTACCTTCTCATCAAGCTTTACTCCGGCAAGCCGCTGCTTAATGCACTTATCGATACAACAAAAAGCTATGGCGTGGCTTCAAAATACATAAAGGAGATAGTTGATGACATAGA
>JACPDF010000031.1 GCA_016184145.1 Candidatus Woesearchaeota archaeon
ATTGGCGGACAAATAGTGGCGGAATTCGCTGAGTCAAAAACCACTTATATTATTACTAACACAAAACATGCCACCAATCTCTGATTGGTGGTTTTTGACGACATATAAAAATCAAAACAGACGAAAAACTAAGTTTTTCGAAACAAAAGAAAAACTCATTGAGTTTTTCGAGCTTCGGAAATTATTAATTTCCGAAACAAACAAAAAACTCTTTGAGTTTTTTGGGCTTCGAAAATCAATGATTTTCGAAACGTTTATATATAAGTTGTTGTTACCATATAATAGTTATTATATGTTTCCACTTAAGTATACTAACTTAACGAAAAGTTTATATATCGGATACATGTAATATGCCAATATTTTATTTTAAAAACATAAAACAATGGGGGTAATGCAAAAATGATAAAAAACCTTTTGAGTTTACTGACGGTTTTTCTAGTCGGAGTTTTAATGAGCACGGTTGCTTTTGCAGCTGTATCAATCGACGAGGTTAAAGTCGATGAAGATGTTGTGACACAAAGCTCTACAAATTTCATACTTGATGTCGAGAGAGGAGACGCTCTGGATGTTAAGGTAAGGGTAAGCGCCCCCGAGAACCATGATGATGTTGAGGTAGAGGCTGTTTTAAGGGGAATAGACAGCTCTGACAAGGTAGAGGACATTTCAGAAACATTTGACATGAAGACAGGCGTTACATACACTAAAAAATTATCGCTCCCATTGATAGCTAAAATGGACCAGGACAGATACAAGCTGAGAATAAGGGTTTCTGACAGGGATTCAGCAACTGTTGAACAAACTTATGAGCTGGAAGTTGACACAAGAAGGCATGATGTTGAGGTAAAGGATGTTGTACTTTCACCAAATACAGAAGTAAAAGCAGGAAGAGCTTTGCTTGCAACAGTAAGGCTGGTTAACATGGGAGAAAAGGATGAGGATGGAGTTAAAGTTGTTGTAAGCATGCCAGAGCTTGGCGTATCAGCCTCGGATTTTGTTGACGAGCTTGAGAAAGAAGGAGACGATGATGACCAGGCAACAACCGAGGAAATGTTCCTAAGGATACCAGACAATGCACAAACAGGAAATTACAAGGTAAGGGTTGAGGTATATTTTGATGACGGAGACAAAAAGAATGTGAAGGAAACATCAATATATGTTTTGGGCCAGGAAGAGGAGCAAGAGCCAAGAGTGCAGGAAAAGACGGTAATTGCAGTCGCTGTTGACAAGCAGGCGGCAGTGCAGGGAGGCCCAGAAGTTGGTTATCCAATAACATTGACAAACTCAGGCTCAGAATCAAAGACATATACAGTAAGCGCTGACGGAGCTGCATGGGCTAGCTTTAGAGTAGCACCATCAAATGTTATGGTAATAGGCGCTGGAGAGAGCAAGGTCGTTACAGTCTTTGTAAAGGCAAATGACAATGCACCAGTCGGTCTGCAGACATTCACCTTAACAATAAGCAGCAACGACAAAGTGCTGAAGCAGCTGCCTTTGAGCGTAGATGTGCAGAAAGCAGGCGGAGCTTCACAGCTTAAGCGCGGCTTGGAAGTCGGCCTAGTTGTGCTGGTAATCTTGCTGGTAATCATAGGGCTGATAATCGGCTTCAGCAAGCTTAGAGGCGACGAAGGCGAGGAAGGAGAAGAAAAGACCTACTATTAGGACTTTTTTCTTTTTATTTCTTATTTTTTTATATTCAATTTTTATTCTCTCACTAGGTATATTATGCCAAAATGAAACTCAAAAAACTGGTGCTAAACTCAGTTCCATTCTTTCTGTTGCTTTTATTAGCTAATATTGGCAATGCACGGGATTTTACTGATTTTACCGCTACCACACTGCCTTCCGTGGAGTTATGCCCATGCTCCAATCAGGCTTACACTGTTACAGTGCAAAATACAGGTTCTGTTGAAAATTCTTATACTATAGCTGCTGCCGGGGATGCAGCAGAATGGGTAAAGTTCAGCCCAAGCAGATTTATTCTGCAGCCCGGGCAGGCAGGCAGCTTAAATGTTGTTGTAAACTCCGTGTGCAACATAAAGGGCAATTTTAGCCTTGAGGTTTTTATAACAACAAACAATGGCCTTACAAAAGCCATAAAGCAGACTTTGAAAATAAATGAATGCTATGACTACTCATTGCAGGAAGGGAATGTTGTTGATGGGGCAGGCGAAAATGTGGCTTATACAGAGCATGACGGCCCTTATTCTTTATGCACAGATGAGCAGAAATCAATTCCTATATTAATAACCAACAATGAAAATTTTGAGAACCAATACAGGCTGCTTTTAGACGCTCCGGAATGGGCAAAACTGAATGTTGAGGAAGCAAGGCTTGGCGCAAAAAGCTCAGGCATAGCCTTAGTTGATTTTGACACTTCCAAAATATTGGGAAAATTTGACTTTAAGCTTGATGCCATAAGCGAGCTTGGAAAAGTGCAGAGGAAAAAAGACATTGAGGTTAATGTTGAGAAATGCTATGAGCTGGATATCAGCCTGGAAAAAAAGGAAGTTACAATATGCTCCGGAGAAAAAACAGAATATAATGTTGTAGTAAAGAATTCCGGCACTTTAAAACAGGATGTTAAGCTGGAAGCTGAAGGCGCGGAATGGGCAGGATTTGAGAATAATCCAGAGCTTAAGTTAGCTGACGATGAGGAAGAAAGCGCTGCATTAGCCTTAAGCCCTGAGGAAGACGCCTCTGGGGAATTTACAATAACAGTTTCAGCAACTCCCGACAATAAAACGAGTTTCAGGGTTTCTGATGCGATAAATGTCAATGTCGTCAGCAAAGCAGCATGCTACCAGGCAAATATAAACGCAAGGGCAGGCATAACAAACACCTACAAAGAGGATTTCTTTTTTGCTAAAGTCACGAACAATGGAGTCAAAAAAGCCAATTATAAGGCAAGTGTGGAAGGGCCTTCATGGGTTACTGTAAATCCTCAAGCTCTGGAGCTTAATCCAGGGCAGACAGGCAATTTGAATGTAGAGCTCAATCCGCCAAATGACGCTGAGCCAAATACTTACGGCATTAAAATTATTCTGGAGAGCAACGATGCAATATACTCAAAAGACATTGATATAAAATTAAGAAAAGAGACTGAGCTGGAGAAGAATTTTAAAGCAGGATTGAAGGCATACCAATATTATTTCTATCTTTTGATTGCAATAATAATCCTGGTTTTGATTTTTATCAAGCCGATAATGCGCGCAAAAAATAAAATAAAAACCCGATACGAAAAATACAAAATAAGAAGGGAAAGGCTAGGGGCATTAAGGGCAGCAAGGGAAAAAAGGCAGGAGGAAAGGAAAAAGCAGAAAGAGCAGGAAGAAAAGGCAAGGGAAAGGCAGGAAAAGAGAGAGGCGCAGAAAGAGTCGCAAAAAACAAAAAGAAAACACAAGGCTCTTTTCAAAAAATACAGGGCATGGGTTTTTTCCCTGATTGCTCTGGCTGCATTAGTTTTGCTTGGGCATTATTTTAAATTATACAACCTCAGATATACCCATATATACCTAAGAAATATTTTTGTCGGCTATTTGTACTATATATTAATAGGCGTTGGCGTAGTTGCTGTTTTGTTTTTATTGGTTTTGTTATTTAATTATATCAGCAAAAGAAAAAAGAGAAAAAAGAAGCCAAAGAAAGAAACGAAAGAAATAGCAAAAGAAAAAATAAAAATTGAAGAGAAAAAGGCAGAAAAGAGGATAAAAAAGGAGAAGAGATGGTACAATAAACCATTATATATAGTAATTATTTTGGCTTTATTGATTGCCTTAATCACAGCAGTGGCTTATTTTGATTTATTCAAGCAGATAAGGGATTTTGCCGCTTTGTATTCTTATTATTTCGGATTGGGGATTATTATTCTTATTATTATTATAGGCGTTTTGAGCTTCTACAAGCCTGCAATCAAGGTTAAAGAATAAAGTGGGGACGCAGGGACTTTCAAATCCACGGGATTTGTAGCCTCCCTTTGGGATATTTGAAATTCAGTGTCGTAAGCCTTCGCTTGAGACATCCCTGATCCGAGGCTATCTTCAAGGGAGTTTTTATCATCGCTGTGAATTGTGAGCGAGTGAGAGTCAATCGCGAGCAACTCGTTTGCTCGTTGCAACTCACTGCTCACTCGCATCTCACTAGCTCATCTCTCCAATATCTGGAGGCCTCTATTCTAGCCAGGTTAAAATACGTCCCCATTGATATAAAGGATTAATTGTCGTTATTTAAAGATTATTGTTTTTTATTTTAGAATAAAAGCACTTTCCAAGCCTTCAAAATGCTTATCACCGGAAATTAAAGTTGCGTTATTCAAAACAGCGGAGCAGTAAATCAGGCTATCCACAGTGTGCAGATTATGCTTAAGCGATAAATCAGCAGCGTTATTGCATATATTATCATTTAATTCTATTAGAACGCTTCTTGCCTTTATGAAATTTAGGAATTCCTTAATTTTTGACTCTTTAGCATTTTTAACCAGCATTTTTCTCTTGATTTCAAAAATTGACAATACAGAAGTCATCAGCAAATGGTTTCCGTCTTCTATGAATTTTTTGCTTAAATCATTTTCTGCCAGAAAATATGACAGCCATGCGGAAGAGTCAATTAAAACACGCTCACCTATCCTGCTCATCCCTCAATCCCCTTAATATGCTTTTCATATTTTTTTCTTTTCCAAGAGTGCCATACATTGATTTTTTGAGTCCTCCCTTTAGTATAGCATTAATTACATCATTGTAGCTCTCGGCATTCAGGCTATTTTTAAATCTCTTCAGCAAATCCAGCGTTTCATTATCAACTTGAATTGTAGTTGGCATTTTTTTAATTCCTTGTTATAGTGTTATAGTACTATAGTATTTAAGCTTTTTCTATTTTTCAGCGTAAAGTCAGCTTATCTCCTAACTTTGTTCTCGTTTTTTTAATTATGCCTTGAGGCAGTTCTATTATATACAGCGCTTCGTTTTTTGGGGTGTAGAAGGAAAACGGCATAAACTTTTCTTTCATCTCCACGACAACTTTGCTTTTATTGAGGAACAAAACATCGATGGGATAAAAAACCATCAGCATGTGCAACGGTATTATTTTTTCCTTCTCAAAAACAAAAACCAATGACTTCTTTTTTTTGGAAAACATCAATCCAATGCTTTTTGAGAAGATGCTGCTGCATACTTTCGCGTTATTCGAAAGGACAGCTTTTTTAGTCTTGTTTTTTATAGTCGGCATTTTAATAATCTCTATAATAATTTCTAATTTCGTTTTGTTTTTATAATTTTGCCCATTTTTTAGATATTATAATTATTCACTAGTAATTATATTCTGCAAAATATACTTTTATAGAAAGTTTTAAATATAATTCTGATTTTTTGATTTAAAGCAAAAAAATTTGGGGGTGATAGCAAAAAATTCTAGATTTTAGGTTTAGGACAGCAATATTTAATTCGTCATTTAATTCGTCATGCCCAAACGAAAGATTTAAATATATGTTGTAAGCTAACTAACTTAAAAATATTAATAATGTTAGCAATAGGATTTTAGTCAAGTCCATTTCATTATATCAAAAGGGGAGTTCCATAAATGGAAAAAGAGGGTAGTGGTTCATTTTTAATCAATAAAGACGGCAAGATAAACTTAGCTTTTGTTCTCTCGTTTGTTCTGATTTTTGTTATGATGCTATGGGTTGTCAGTGCTGTCCTAACGATTAATTTAGCCCCTCCAGGAACAGCTCAAAGAATACCTGGAAATTTAACTTATAATGGTTCTAGGGCTATGAATTTTACATTTAATGTTACATGGGATAATAGTGCAGGAACGGGATTTAGTGGTACTAATTGCAGCCTTTGGACGAATCATACTGGCACTTGGGCGCAAGCAAAGATAAATGATACAGATAATGGCGGCGCAGACGACTCCATTGTAAACCAGTCTGTTAGTTACATGAATTATACTTTTAATGTGGATGGAAATATATCATGGAATATCGGCTGTTTGAATGAAACATCAACTACTAACAATAACCTAACTTTTGTTCTAAGCGCAAACGCAACCTTTTTCATTGATACTATACCTCCAGAGGTTGCTGCAGAATCACCTAGCGGAACTGTTCTTACTCAAGCGCCCCTTAATATAACCTCATATCTAAGCGCTATTTTTGTTGTTAACGTTACAGACAATACTACACGTAATGCGGTCGTAATTTTAAGTAATTTTGTCTCAACAGTCTCTGGGGATAAAAATACATCTAATTTCACTATGACTTTAAATAATTCAGCAGTTGCTGGTTTTGGCGCTAAGAGGCAATATATTTTTAATTTATCGCCAATATTAAACTTTAGCAGTAATTTTACCAGCCCTGGATTAAAGAGCGTTAACTTCTGCGCAAACGATTCGATAGGAAGGCTGACCTGCACAGGCAGAAAGGATTATGTAATTACAGGCGGCAATGTAACCCAAATGGAAAATAGCTTTACAGGCATGACATATCAAAACCCGGATACAGGAGGGACATCTCCTTTCAGTTTTAGCAGCTTTAACGTCACTTATGGAAACGGCACAGATGTAGAAGAAAATTCATTCTTTAACCCATTGACAGGCAATTTTACATTTATAATGAACTTTAGTACCTCCTCAAGCAAGATATATATTGTAGGAGCTAGGATTGACGAAGCGCAATTTGGAAATGCAAGCAGGACTAACTATAGCGCTGAAGTTTCGCCAGAGTTAAAGCGAGAAGTTGGTCAAGGCTATAAAACAAATTTAACTTTTGTTGATATGAGGAGTTTTATACCAAGCGCCGTATCATATGAATATGGTATAATACAACTGCCTGGAGTAGGCTTTGACAAGAAAATGTACTGTAATGGCACAAGCAGTGCAGATCCAAATTGCTTTACAATTGACAAATGTAATGCTACTAACTTTAATGTTCTTAATCACTCAATTGTAATTCCTGCAAACAGCGCATGCTGGCTTGAATCTGGTACATGGGGAGTAAACTCAGAAAACTCATTAGTAGGAGGATTTACGTATATATTTGCAGATAAGTTCTCTGGCGGAGCAGGAGGAAATGACACAACAGCGCCTGGACTTAACTTTACCGGCCCTGCTCTAATTGAGAATGGCATCTTTAATACTTCAGTCTCAGGCGTAACTAAGCTGAACTTTACTGTATTTGATACCAATGGAACTGGACTAAATTTGACTGCTAATAGGACAATAAACATTTCTGTGTCAATAGGGGGCAATGTAGATAAATTCTTTGTTTATCTAAACCAAAGCGATATAACGAACTTAACATGCACCACAAGCGATATTGTAAGCCCGTCAAATACAACTCAAGTAACTTGCAATACAAGCTATAGCTTCCAGAATGGAACTTATTCAATTAACGTATCTGCACGAGATACAAGCAACAACACTAATTATAATAGCAGCAGAGTCCTCTTTACATTAGATCAGATACCGCCAATTATCAATTTCTTTAACCTTACAACCAATCTCAGTAGCAACTTTGAAGGCGGTTCTTCCGGCAGTTTAGGAAGTTCTGATTTAACAAGCGTTCCTGCTACAGGCTCAGGCACATTGGCGCAAGGAGTGCAGTTTAGTGCATTTGCGAATTGGACTGATAATTTAACACGACCATTGAGAGCAGATTTGCAGTACTATAATGTTAATACTAGCAGCTGGATAACAATTAATTCAACAAACATAAGCAATTCTGCCACAAATCTAAATGGAACAAGCAACCTTACTTTTACCCCAATAATAGGACACAATGAATTTGAAGGAAGGAATGTTAGCTTCAGGATTATTGCAAATGATACACTAAACAATGTCAATAGCTCTATGTCTGTAAGAAACATAACTGTTAATATTAATGATACTACACAGCCAACCATTACCATAAATGGAACTTTAGCTGTTAATAACACAGCAATTACTGATGCTACGCCCCTTATGGGTTGGAATATCCAGGAAGGAAATGGATTTTCTCGTATCAATATAAGCTTTGACAATACACTTCCCGTTGGAACAGGAGCAGATAGTTGCAGCAAGTCCGCATTCTACGATACTTCTGTTGGTGTTGATAATGTTGAAAGATTCAGAAACGGCTCATTAGATATATCACTAGAGGCTGGTTGCTCACTGTCAAACGGAACCCACGGTGTAAAAATAATTGCAGTTGATTTATGGGGAAATCAAAAAATAATAGAACACAACTTCACAGTCCAAAGCGGAAGCCAGCCATTGTTAGTATTTGCTAACTTGACTGATACGACAGGCACGCTTCTTTGGAGCAAAAACGCATCAAACCAAAGCAATATAACCTCAAAGACAGGATTAACATTCTATGGCCAAAATGGCCCTGGAGCGACTGTGGCTAATTTAACCTATATTTCAAGCTGCGACTCATCAACATCTGTTAACTTTACCAACACTACAACAATATGGCCGTTCAATGCATCATCATGTACCACGCAATCTGAAAACAGGACATTAACAGTTACGGTTACAGATACAGCGGGCAACTCAAACACGTCATTCTTCCAGTTCCTGGTGGATAATGTAGCGCCCACTATTGCAGTTCATAACCCGCAAGAAGGGCAGATTTTTACTGATATAAACACATCATTAAACCTTTCAATTTTAGATGATGACCAAGTAGTCTCCCATATTGGATATTATCTTGATGGGAACGATAGCAGGCTTTTCACAATTAATATAAGCAATGCTTTAATTGAAAGGGGGCTAAACTCCTCTAATTTGAGATTAATCAATTTCACTTCCGGCACGCATAAAATCAAATTTACTGTTAATGACAGCATGGGCAATACAAGGAATAGCAGCGTAGTTACATTTACACAGGCCGGAGTTATAACATTTGGCAATGTAAATGAAAGCATTGAATCCTTCTCTGAAAGAACATTCAATGAAAACATTACAAATGTGAGCGTAAGGATCAAAACAGATGCTGGTACTTACTCAGACATAACTGCTGTAAACAACACCGTCAATACTTATGAGCTGCTATTTGAGATGAACGGCACCACTAATGTATCCCTGACAGAATTAAATGGGTCTGCCGCTAATTGGGATAAAACTGAGATAATACCTTACCTAAACAACACGGTTTTCATAAACAACCTGCAAACCAACTGGTCCAATAAAGTAGTGGCATCAGTATGGTTTAACAACTCGCTAGAGGAGTTTATACCCAATAACAACTCTTACTATGGAGTTGTCGAAGTAGCATACAATCAGTCTACCAATGGCTCTGCATATGAGTTCTGGTGGGTTCCAAACGAGGATGCTATATTAACTTCCAGGACGAACATAAGTGCATGCACTGGCGGCTTTAGCCCGACAACCACAACACCATGCTGGAATTATACTAAAGGAGGAAGGACAAGGATATTTTTGCCTCACTTTAGCGGTTTTGTAGTTGTGAATGATACCGAAGCACCAACAGTCAATGTTACAACACCAACATCAGCAAACCAAAGCATAAGCTCATTTGTGCCTAATATCACGGTGTCGTCAGATACTGCATCATGCGTTTACTCAATTAATGGCAGCGTGGCAAACAGGACAATGACCAAGAGCGGGACAATATGCACTGGCCCTCTTGAGAGCTTTAAGAACTACCAATCCGAGGTAGGCTATAATTTAACATTCTGGGTTATTGATAATTCTGGCAACACAAACAGGTATATCTGGGAATTCAACATGACAGACATTACGACACCAAACAATCCAAATAGTTCAAGGATATCTGTTAGTGAAAGCACAACTTCAGCTACAATCACATTAAGTGGATTCAACGAGACAGTAAATGCCAATGTGTCCTATGGCACAGTATATGGCACATTAACTTCAACTTCACTAGAGACAGACTTTAACCAGACGCAAGCAGTGTCTTTAAGCAGCTTAAGCGCAAGCACTACATATTACTATAATGTGACTGTATGCGACTTTAATACTAATTGCGCAAGGAACGGCACATTTAACTTTACCACAAGCGCAGCAGCCGCAGCCGCAGCAGCAGCCGCAGCAGCAAGCAGCGGAGGCGGGGGAGGTGGAGCAGCAACTGCAGGTGCGGTAGCAGACTCAAAGGCACAGGTATGGTCATCAGTGCCTGCCGGATCTTCATTCAGCTTGGATGTGGACAAAGCTGCAATTGCAGTGACAAGCGTAACTGTTAATGATGTTAAATCAGACTTAAGCAATGTAGAGCTGGAAGTAGCTGCATTAACAAGCAATCCTGTTTCAGAAGAAGCAGCATCAAAAGTCTACCAGTACCTAAGAATTACCAAGAAGAACTTGAATAACGAGGATGCAGCCAGCTTTATAGTAGCTTTCAGGGTAACAAAAGCATGGCTTGATGAGAATCAACTCTCATCTGGCGACATAGCACTGTACAGGTTTGCTGATGACAAATGGAATGAGTTAACTACAAAAGTGACAGGAACAGATGCCACTTATGTCAATTATGAGGCTGATACACCTGGCTTCAGCTCATTTGCTATAGGTGTAAAGAGCGGTGTTGTAGCTGAGGAAGCTCCAGAGGCAGAAGAAGCGCCAGAGGCTCCTCAAGAAGAGGCACCACCAACACCTGTAGAAAGGCCAACACCAGTTAAAGCGCCCAGCAAAGCCCCTGTAGCCTGGATTATAGCTGCGGTAGTGATAATATTAGGCATAGTATTGATAGTGATGTACCAAAAGAAGAAGCAACAGCAGGGGTAAAAATAATATTTCTTTTTTAATATATTTTTTGTGATAGTTAAGGCTCTGTAGAAAATCTCACTTGCGTTCGGATATAATGTATTTTTTGACGAAAAACCTGACGAAGTGCTATCTACAGGATTATATTTATTCTTATTAGTGCTGTACAGAGGAAAAACTCCTTAAGCATACTGAGCATATTGTTAAGCGGTTCCGGAGCAGGAAAGCTTACCCTGATTCTAGTTACCATTATCTTATGCAGCCTTATCCTGCCAGCATTCTTGGGGCTTCAGATCTCTCAAATATCCTATATTATATCCTATTATGCCAAGAAAGGGCCTTTTCGAGGCTTTAAGATGCTTTTATACATTAGCATATCATTAACAATGCCTTTTTTTTTGGCCCTCCTGCTTACTTAACGCCCTTAAGGGCTTTTTTGGGGTTATTCCACATGCATAAAATCCATGCATAAATTATGTCTCCTAGTTTTGAGCGAGAGAAGCCTGCTGCCATCTTATTTTGGCCTTATTTAGCTGCGTTTATGGACAAAGAGTATAATAGCAGACTAAGTAGTTTGCAGGAAAAACAGCCGAGAAAAGGCATGAGCTTATGGAATAGTTTTTACATGAATTCTTTGCAGTTTGGAATCTATACTCGAAGACAAAAGTTATTAGGCAATTGTTGTCTTCTCGTAATCATGAAAATCCGAAGGATTTTCAGGACACAACAAAATCTTTCAGATTTTGTGTGCAAAAAATGCTATGCATTTTTACGCACCGAAAATCTTCGATTTTCGCGTGTAAGCAAATGACATTTCTATGTCTAAAAAGTCGTGTCATTTGCTATAAAGGACCCTATAACAAAGATAATAAATAAATAAAAAAAGAAATAAAATATTTACTCTACTCTTGTTGTTATAGCGCCCTGCAATTTATGAGTCAACTGAGTCTCTGAATTTGTGTAGGTAATATTAAGGTCGCCATTGTATTTTGAGCCGCTTGCTAATGTTGGTGGTGGACCTACCGCACAAGCAAGATTATAATTAGTCTGCTGACCGTTGGCTAATGAATTTCCAGTGCTTGCTGTGCAACCGGTTGCATAAATACCAACACTAGTAGTATCAAACCCCATCCCATTTCTTAGGGTAACAGATAACTGGTTTGTACCGCCACTTGCCCTATGATCCATGCATGCAATTCCTGCCGGCAAAGTGCATTTGCTTGGCAAAAACTTATCCGGGCTTAAAACCCCGAAATAGGCCAAAGCTCCTATCGCTACCAAGACTACCAGTATGGCCCAGCCGTAGGTCATCAGGAATTCTAAGGCTGCCTGCGATTTCCTGAACATTTTATACATATTATCCTCACCTCATTATTCTAGTTTATTATTTTACTTTAATATTATCATTCTACTTTAGTTGCTATATTTCCATGGACTGTCTTTGTTAGGTTATAAGCAACATCCTCATAAGTTAATGTGATATCCCCTTTAAATGCATCTGTAGACAATCCATTATCGCAATTTCCTCCTGAAGGGGCGGTATTTAATGTGAAAGTATTTTCAGTGCCGCTTTGCATCAGGACGGGAGTACCAAGTGCGCCACCGCAGTTTCCAACCTGCAAGCTAGTTACCCGTATCGTCCTTCCAAAGCCATTAGATAATATTAGTGTTGTTTCTGTAGGAGTTAACTTATGCTGAACGCATGCAATACCCGGAGCCAAAATACATTTCTCCGGCAAAAACTTTTCGGGACTTAGCACCCCAAAATAAGCCAAAGCGGCAATAGCAGCAAGAACAACAAGAATGGCCCAGCCATAGGTCATCAGGAACTCCATGGCAGCCTGTGATTTCCTCTGTTTTGCAAATATAAACTTCATTAACTTCACCTTCTTTTTATTTATAAACATATATACACTTACTATTATACACTTGCTATTTAATTACTATTAAACAACTAATATTTAAATTTAACGAAAATCCATAGGATTTTCGAAAATTTAAGCTTGAAAATCAGAGATTTTCATTGTTTAAATTTAACGAAAATACAGCCAATTGTGAGCGAGTTCGCTCTTAAAAAAGTGAAATGGTGAGCGATGCTCTAAAAAACCGAGCCTCGCAACTCACTGCTCACTCGCATCTCATGAATTTTCGGAAAGTTAAACTTGAAAATCAACCCCGAACGGCGAATTTGCGTTATCGGGCTAGAAAAATATAGTCGACAACTTCCCTAAAACCTGGTCTGCTATTAAAAAAAGAGATACACTTATGACTGCAAATATTGGTATGTACTTAAAACCGTTCTTGGCAGAGCCCTTCTTTATTGTTGCTATTATGACTGCTGAGAAAAATGATGTTATTAACAAAGACACTACCGCAAATATCCTGAAGTCGGAGTATTGTATGCCTGCGCTTGAAAATGAGATTCCCAATCCCACAGCTGTTGATGCACTTGTTGCGCCTCCCAATGCGCCTCCAAGGCTGCTTACGACCTTTATTAAAATCCCTGAAAGAGCGAAAAGGACTGGGGCTGCGGCTACACTCGCGAATGATATAAAAATCACATAAGTTGTCACGTTTGCGGCCATCTCTCTCCTCATTATCCTGTTTTCCTGTATGTTTAAAGCAATTTTGTTAAGAAGGTCCCCCATCTCCCCTCCTGCGTCAAGGCCTTCTATCAGCAGGCTTATGGACCTTTTCAGCAGCACAGACTCGTACTTGTCCGCGAATTTCTGCAATGCTTCCTTCAAGTCTTCGCCTTTCATTGTATCTTTTGCGACTGTCTCTATCTCCTTTGCAAGCACGCCAAACCTCGGCCTTACTGCATACCACAATGCCCTGTCTATGGTCATCCCGGATTTTATATTGGACGCTGTGAGCTGCAGATAATCTGGAAGCACGTCCTCGATATCAACCCTTCTCTTAAATATCTTCAAATCAACAATGACATAAAACAATATCCATAACAAAAAAAGCATCAAAACAAAGGCCAGGACCCAAATAGTTACTATAGACAACAATATAGTGGTCCATGTTATCCCAAATGTGACCGAGAAGTGATATATCAAAAAGGCTGAAATAACAAGGTTTATGAAAACGCAAAGATTGAAAATATTCTTGGACAGCCATCTGGGATCAAGACCCAGGCCCGCTTTTTCAAGATAAAAACTGAGCTTTTTCCTCCTATCTTGGGCTATGGCCAGCTTTTTCTCCTGTTTCCTTATTTCCTCTTTGAGGTACTCTATGCCTTTTCTTTCTTCCCCCTTTTTTTTCCTGAAAAGGTTCAATAAACTAAACTTAGGCCTTATCTTTGCCTTGTCATCCTTTATTCCTTCCACTGCTTTTTGATCCTTAATTCCTCTTTCTTCTTTCCTCTTTAAAAATTTGCCGAGAGCGAGTTTTGGTTTAAACATTTTCAAAATTCAATTGCAGGCCTGGAAAACTTTACTATCGAGACAAACATGAATTGGACAAACCCCAGGAATAATGCAATCAAAATAAGTATTGTCAGGCTTAGATGGAGCTCCACAAAAGATGAAAGGACAATCAGCATCGTCATGCCTAATGACGGCAAAATAACGGCGATTATCATATAAAACATCGCTAATGGATTCAATTTTCTTCCGTACTTATTTACCTCTATGGTCTGCTCCTTTGCGATCTGCTCCAGAACTAGTGTCAGGGATTTGCTTATATTGGAACCTGTCCTTATTGAATTGAGGATTTGCCATAATATTCTCCTGAAATCATCAGAAGGTATGAGCTCTATGGCCTCTGTCAATGCATCTTCCATGTTTGTCCCAAGATCAACCTTGTTTACTATGTCCATGAAATAGTTCCCAATGACCTCATAATTTTTTGATATGTTGATAAAAGAATTGTATAATGGCACTCCTGATTCCAGCTCTATTATCAGATGCCTGCCTGCAAACACTATCTCCCTGGTTATCTCTTTTCCTTTTATCACTATTCTAACTTCCGGCACCTTCAGCATGTAGGCAAACAGCACAAAGAAAATCATGGGGATAAACACAATCATTATCCCCCTGAGCACATTAAACTTGGCCAGTATAAGCGCGACACAAATCACAAGGCCCGTTGTCATGTAAAACGCAGATAAAAATGCCCTTTTGATAAAATCCTCAGGCTTATAGTTCATGCCCGCTTTCTTAAGGTTATCCTTCAGATTAGGCAACTTTCTTGCTACTGCCTGAAAAAAAGAACCTGTCATCTTAAGCCAGTTTCCTGTTCTTTTTGATAACTTCCATGAGATGATTTGGGTCAGTATAATACTGGGCCATTACCTTCCCTACCTCATCGACTGTATTTATACCCTGCTTGACAAGCCATTTAAGTATCAATTCCTTCTCGCTAATGGATTTTTTCAGCTCATTTTGCGTAAATCCTGTAAAAAGCTCTATGGTGCTGATAAGGCTTTTTGACTTGTTTATCTGGCTTAATTTGCCTGACTTTATGTCCAGCTGTATTAGGATATTTGTATCAGAATTTGGCAGAATCTCAGAGATCTGGAATGTCTTCCTTATTCCCGTGCGACGATTCCTGTACTGCACAATAATCATGGAGATAGCAGGAATCATTGTCAGCGGTATGTCTATCGGGGGGTTTGTGAGCCTTGTAATTGTCTCGCGAGTGTCGTTTGCGTGGACAGTGGCATAAACCGAATGGCCTGTGTGTATGGCCTCGAAAAGAACTTCCGCTTCCCTTTTCCTTCTAATCTCTCCAACAACTATGCGGTCCGGCCTCATTCTAAGCGAATTTACAAGAAGATCAAGCATTGAAATCTCTCCCTTGCCCTCTGGATTTGGAAGCCTTGTAACCATGGGAACCCAGTGCAGGAATTTTGGAAGCTGAATCTCACGAGTGTCTTCTATGCTTATCACTCTCTGGTTTGGAGGGAAGAAATTTGCCACTACATTAAGCATGGAAGTCTTGCCGGTAGCTGTTCCTCCTGATATCAATGTTGACAGCTCAAACTGGACGCCAAGCCATATTAAAGCTGCGGCTGCCGGGCTTATTGTCTCAGATTTTATGAAGTCAGTTATAGTCCAGGGCTTTGCCGCAAACTTCCTTAATGTTATTGTATTCCCATGGACTGATATAGGCTCTAAAGTAGCATTCACCCTATCTCCTGTTCCAAGATGGGCATCCATTAAGGGCTCAAGTATTGTTATCTGCCTTCCAACCTTGCGTCCTATCATCGAAGCATAATGCCTGGTCTGGTCTTCACTCTGTATCATGATTGTTGTTTTGAGCCAGCCATATTTTACATGGTATACCCATACCGGCTCTTCTGCTTCGTTTATGGCAATCTCCTCAAGATATATGTCATCCATCAGGATTTCTATAGGGCCCATGCCAAGGCTTTTCTGTATGAGGTATGATTTTAAAAAACCAATTACGCTTTCGTTCGCGTCCGGAAAGTGCTTGTTAAGCAGTATTTCTATAGCTTCCGTGAATTTTTTTTCTATGATTCCCGTTCTTTTTGTATTAAGAATATCAACCATGCCCAAACTTACCTGGGATGTAAGCTCTTCCCTTATTCTTTCCAAGACTATTTCCGTGTTCTTGCTTATCCCGGATATGGAAACGTCGTATATCGGAACGAATTCGCCTTCTTTCATGTATATCTTTATTGTTATTGGTATATTCCCTGAATTAAAGTTATAGGTGGAAATAACTTTGGCGTCTGAGGATGTTTTTCCAGGAATATCAGCAGAAGGAGCTTTTTTTTTGCCGTGATGCGTTTCACTCTTTGTTTTATGCCTGACTTTCAAAATTCCACCTCTTTTTTAATAAAGGGATACGGCCGGTAATATAGCTATTTTAGCCATGAACTAAGACTTTTCAACTCTTTTTCAAAGAGCCTCTTTTTCTCGTCAACTTGATTGAATTTTTTTTCCATATCAAGCATTTGGTTTCCAACGTCTCCCCTACTGGAGCTTAACTGGAATGACCTTGCTTTCTTCATAAGCTCTACAAGCTCTTGTTGGAGATCGTTCCTGTCTTTATTCACTTTTTCGATGAGATTTATTATGCCCATCTTCTCCCTGAAAAGCTCCTTTATTCTCATGGATGCTTTTTTTACGCCTTTCAGCTTTTTTTCCTTGTCTTCAACCTTTTTTACTATCCTTTCCTGCAGCTCTTTAATCTTTTTTGCCTTCTCCATGCTATCCTTTATCAGCGGCTCTACGAGCTCCTTTTCCTTATCGATTCTGCTTTTGACGCCTTCTGCCATCTGTGAAAGCATTTGTATCTTTTTTTCAGAGTCCTTGACATTCTCGACTTCTTTTCCAAGCTTTTCTTCAACTTTTGAGATAAACTGCTTTATACCAATAATCCTGTCCTGAATCAATTTCTCGCTCTCTTCCAATGACCTGGCTTCTATTTTCTCCCTTTCCAGGCTTTCTTCCTCTTTTTTTATCTCTGACAGTATATCATCATATTTTCTTTTTTCCCTCAAAACCTGTTTCACCATGGAGCCTACCTTGTCCATAGACACTTGTTTCTGGTTCTCAATCTGCTTGTCTAGCTCTATTTTCAAACGTTCGTATTTCTCAAGCTCCTCCAGTTCATTCCTGACATTGCCCAGGTCAAATCCTAGCTCTTTTTTGATATTGTCAAATTCTTCCTTTATAGAATTAAGCTTTGCAGCCTCATTCTCAAGAAAGCTCAAAGAAACCTCTGCTTTCCTTACAAAAACATCTTTCTTGCCCGAAAATTCCTTTGCCTTTTCCTGGATTTCCTTCTTGCCAAGCTTTCTCGGGACTAAAAATGGCTTTGTAAACTTATACTCTATACTTATTATGCCTTCTTCCTCAAGAAAATCAGCCCATTCCATCACGACAGTATTGCTTACGCCAAGCTCCTTTGCGGCATCAAAGGAAGAAATCTTTCCTTTTTCATTAACTAGCTTAACTAGCTTATCCACTCCTGTTTCAATAATAGAGTCCATTAATCCCATATTGGTGATTTAAGTATGCATATAATTTAAAAATGTTTCTATTGGATGATAAATCCATCAAAATAAAAAAAATTTGAAAAAATTCAGGCAAAATTTTTACTCCCAGACTCTTATTTCAACTATTGCAGGGCCCCACAATGATGGGACTTTTGAAATTACATTTGTTTCTATCTCAACATCCCCCTCGCTTATTAATATATCCACATCTCCATCGTCATCAAGATCCAGCAGTTCAAATATGCCGAAAGCCGCAACCTGCAATGAGTCATTAGTATTGTAAACTATGCTGGTTCCATTATATGTGCATCTGTTGCTGCCGCTATAATCTGTTGGTATATTTATGGTTTTCTCGTTATTGTCGTCTGTCATAACCTCCCATGTGCACCCATTGGCTTCTTCTGAAACCATGCTATATCCAATGCTGTTCGGTATAAAGAAAGCATTTTCTCCGTAAGAAATACTCGGCTTTGTTGCATAGTCAGATCCGAACTGCAATGAAAAGGTATTCTGACCAGTGACTACGCTTCCAGTTGCAACATCTTTTGTATAGCCAAACCTGGCAAATGCATTAATAAAGGGATCTGTACCTGGATTACCTTCAATATGCCTATACAAATCTATTCCGTTTGCTTGCGCAATCTGATCTGCATCTGCCACCATGCACCATCCAATAACCCAGTCAGAATACGCGTGAATTGCATAATCTGGAAAATTAAAACCCCAATTAACATTGCGATAGGAATTTGTACACCATCCCCACCCGGTTGGATCGCTTTGCGATGCAACACCGATTGTTTGGCTTACATCGATAGAACCAAAAGGTATTTCTGGTTGTCCGCCTTCAACAGTCACAACCGAATTTGGAAATATTGTTACATTATTATTTTTAGGTATAAAATCAAAAATAAAATAGAAGTAAGTGTCTTCCAGATCATTATAAGTAACGCCATTTCCTGATAAGCTGCTCAAAATTTCGCTATTGCTCCAACCAACATATTTATTCACAACTACCTTGGTTCCAATATCAAATTCAGCACCACCCAGTCTAAATCTAAGACCAACTTCGCTTGCATTGACATTTAGGCTTATGTTTATTCCACTTATATCTATATTAGGAGCAAATATTGGCTTTTCATAGTCGCTTATTCTTCCATCTGCGTATACAACCGCAAATGGAAAGCTGGTTTTGTTGTCAAATGTATTAGGTTGCTGGGTTTTGTATGTTAATATTACATGGCTTGTTCCATCATCACCTGCGCAACCCCCATAAGCACCTACACTTTGCTTATACCTTACTTTATTTTCCCCAGAATTAAAATATCCCTGCGCATTTGTAATGCTATTTTCATTTGGAATTCCGCTAAAAACAAGATTATTGTTGATGTAGGCACTAACTTTTGTGTTTGCTATTGCTGAGATAATAATCCAGGTTGCATTTGTGACATTTGCATCATTAGGAAGCCCTATTGAATATTCTATTGATATATTATCAGCATTTGAAGAATTATTCCAGCTGTTGTAGCATGGCGCTATAACATCAAACGGGTAGAATTTTCTGTTTGTTTTTGTGGTTATTTTGCCTAAAATAGCTCTTGATGTAAAACCCTCTATAGGCTTTTCCTTTGCAATGCCGCTTATAATCTTTCTTGAGGATACAAGATTTCCTGTTAACTCTTTATCTCTTAAGTATATTTCCTCGCCATCTACATATATCCCCAGGCCAAATCTTTCCGGCAATAGAAAAGAGCTTACATTTCTGGAAAAATTTCTTGCCAGCTCTATTTCATCTTCTGACCAAAACTCTCCAATCTGCTCCAGAATTGTGTTGTTTGCCCTTGTTATAACTCCTGCAGCTATAAGGCTTTTAACATAGTCATTATCCAGCTCACTTACCTTGAGATTTGTAAAGACCTTTACCATATCCTGGGGTAAGAAACTTAGAGGAGTTCTATCTTGTTCAGACACATAAGAACTAGATATAAGAATTATAATAGCAAAGACTATTCCTGTAGCCAAAATTGCATCTATTGTAAAAAATACACCTCTTTTTTTATTCATAATATCCCTCATGAATATATTTTATGCAATGCAAATATTGATGATATGCTTAAATAGTCAAATTTTGAACTTCGTAAATTTCCAGATGAGCGCTATCAAGCTTAAACCAGCCAGGCGCCCCTTCAATTCCATAGTCTGTTGTACTTTGAGTTCCAAAGTATATATAGTCTACTGCGCTTCTGTCTTCTATTGGAAGTCCCTGATCCTGGAATTCACCAAGGTTCACAAGACTTTCAATTCCTGTTGAGGAATTTGATAAATCACCTTGCAATCTCATCAAAAAGTTTGGGGAAGTATTTGATTCTATATAATATGAATTGTTAAGATGCAGCAGCAAATTGGTTATATCCGCGCCTTGAACAAAATCAGTTATTGGGCTCCTGACTATTGCATTTGTTACCCTTCCAAGGCTATTTTTAATATACAGGGGGTCTTCAAAATCCCTTATGTTTATCTTCGTTACTATATTCTTATTCCTCTTCCATGATGATGTATTTTTTTTGTCTTTTACAGCAATATCTATATCGGAGCTCACCGAAACAGACCACGGATCATCTTGCTCTATGGCGACATCAACTATTGTAAAATTAACTATAATGTCAATCTTATCGGCCTCTGCCTCTATTTTTTCAACCCAATCAGTAAAAGTGCTGTTCTGCATAAGGCTTATTTCCCAATTGTCTAAAGTTCCTTCAAGGATAAGCTCCTTGAATCCATCATCAATGTCGGCAATATAAGTTCCATTGCCTGCAATATATGCCCCCATTCCGGCAAAGGCCCTGAAGCTTGCTATATACAGCCCATTTTCCAAATCCTGCTCAATATCCTTAATAAAATTATTCATTGTATCTATCCTTACACCAATAATATCTATGTTCTCTTTCATTTCATATGTTTTATAGGCCTTAAACGACAGTATTAGGATTAAGGCTAAAGCTATTGCTGCGAATGTAAAGAAAATCCCTTTTTTGCTTATTGCCATAAATAAATCACCATCTTAACCGGTTTTGAATCGTATATCACGACCCTCTCGATTTTTACTAAATTTTCGTATTGAATGTTGCCTAATGTTATCGGATTGCACCTGAAATTGCCCCATTCTAGTATTGCATCCGTTACCTCATCAACAAAATCACCGGCAAAATAATCAGTATCCATGTCGCTGAAATAAAAAACCCCCCCATTGCCATATGACCATCTTGCAACAGCTGCCTTGCCATCCTCATTAAATTCTACTATTTCAGTGAAATTCTCCGCACCCGCTTGGTTTTCCACATAGTAGGCTTGCCTGAAAATAATATTTTCCCCTACACTAAAAGCCAAAAATTCATCCTCAGCAACTACTGTTGCATTTCTGTTGCTTTCTGATTGCCCTGATTTTTTATAGAACTCAACGCCAACCATTTCTTTCCCCTGGGCACTAACAATTTCTCCGCTTAGCATCAATAATCCGCCATTCGCTGCAAAATTTTCAATTTCTCCTTTGTTATCATTAAAAACAGAAGTTTGGAGCATGGGATGCTCAATAACAACAAAGCCATAATTGTTGATATTGTCCACTAGAGCATCAAAATCCTCATAGCCGCTTTCTTCGCTGTAAACATCAGCATCTAGCGAGTTTACCATAAAATCCTTTAAAAAAGAATCTCCAGGATTATCATAATAATATGCGGATCTTATATCATAACTTGAATTTATTTCAGGGTCTCCAATACCACAAATCCCTTCCACGCTGGTTATATT
The DNA here is from genome assembly GCA_016184145.1 of Candidatus Woesearchaeota archaeon. GTDB lineage: Archaea > Nanobdellota > Nanobdellia > Woesearchaeales > GW2011-AR4 > JACPDF01. Next base: position 21,497 of record JACPDF010000031.1, read on the forward strand.
TGAGTCTTCATCTGTGAAAAATACAAAGTAGTCATACACAGTCCCAAACAGTTTTTTAGTTTTATTATAGGGAAGCTCTTCAAAATTAAGAAACTTTGTCCTATTCAGTCTTTGGTTGCTGTTTGTAACCCCTATGCTTTGCACCGTACCATTATTCCAATTGTCTGGAAAGCCTCCCAACAAAAGTGAGGAGGATACTGATTCTACGTCTAAAAGCAAGTCCCTTGCCGTTAAAGAGTCTTGCTTAGATATGTTTACTGTATAGGTATAATATATAATAAGCATAAATGTAAATATTAATGTTCCAACTACAAAATCCGTGAACCACATTTGGGATTTTCTATGTTTTTCCCTCATTTTTTCCTCACAAAAAGGCAGGAAAGCGGCATATTAACAGCCTATTGCTTTCCGCTTCATTTTTTGACTATCTATTTGCATAAACCTCGTCATTTATTTTTTCAATCTTATTGCTGCCTTTTGTGAAATTTCCAACAACATTCGGTATTGCAACAGAAAAAACTGTTTTTGACGAATTCACTGTTATTGTCCTGTTTCTTGTAGCTATAGAATAGTCAACTGTGTTTTCCAGCTTATCAGGCAAATTAAAGCTTCTTTCATAACCACTTTCAACAGAAGCCGCAATAGCAACTTCTTTCTGCAGTTTTAGGGCCAAATCTTTTATAAGAAAGAACTCTTTTTGATTTCTGAATTCCTTTGCCTCATTGGCAGAAGCTGCCACAAAAATAATCACTGCTAAAAAAGCCAGCCCTGTCAAAGTAAAAAACTCCATAGACGATTGAGCCTTTAAGTTTCCCATTTTCTTCCTATATTTAGTCATAAGAAACCTCAACATGGCCAGATTTAGCTTTGATTGTTATTGTGTAGAGTCCCTCAGCAGTAGGCAAAGAGCCAGTTATATTCACAGGAGAATTTTGCACTATATCTGATGTTCCTGAATTTGTCTTTACCTTGAAAACAACTTCATAACCAGCAGATAAATCTGCTGAAACTACATTATCTGGCATATTTACCTTTAAAGTTGTTTGGGATGGCTCGCCAAGGTAATAAACGGATTTAGCCGCATCTATAATTTTTTGGGCGATCTGCTGAGTCTGGGTCGAGGTTATCTCATTGCTGGAGTCCTGCACAAAAGAATGGTAAATCAGGATTAGGGGTATTGTTATTAGCGTAACAAAGCCTATTATTACCATATACTCAACGCTTATCTGGGATTTTTTTATGCACATGGACGCTATTTTTTTTTAACCAGCTTCCTGATCTCCTTCCCTTCTTCCTTGAACCCAAACTCCTTGCTTATTTTTGAAACGCGGTATGAAGTTATTATGAAGCCTATGTATGCAAACACTATAAAGATGAGTTCAGGGTAGCCTAAAAAGCCCGATAAGGAGACCTGTATATTGGCAATGCTCCTTACTGTCTGCCATAGCGAGAAGACAACTATGAATACGATGCAAACAGAAAAATTATCTATGAACCTCCTTAATGAGCCAGGAGAGAGCCTTTTTCTTGCCCTTGATGCAAGTATCAGGGAGCCTATGCCAAAAGCTACGGTTGTAATTCCGACAATTGCGAGAGACACCATTTTATTTACCTCCTAAGTCTATTTCCATGTCGCAGAACTGAGCCAGCTCATTAAGCAGAGTCAGGTCAGTCCCTTTTTTTATGGATATTATTATGCCTTTAATTTTCCATTCCCTTATCTTTCCGGCAAGAAAATAAACAAACCTTGCCACAGTTTCGGTTTTGTTGAATAATTGCAAGGTGTTTATTGAGTCGAAGAAAATGAATTTTTCCTTTGTAGGCAGAGCCTTGACTGCCTGGTCCATAGCCATGGATATGTCACTTAACTTTTCAGGAGAGCCTATATAGAGGCAGTTTTTTACCCTTCTTTCGCTTTCAGGCACTTTTGTGATCCCATCTATAAAAATTACAAACCTTGAATCTATCCTGTTTTGCTCCAAAAGGCGCTGCATGATGTCAAAGGGCTTGTTCAAGGTGACATAGACTCCAGGAGTTTTCTGCTCGTTCACAAGCAGCTTCAGAATTTCCAGGTTTGCTTTCTGATAGTTTGCTGTGCTGACCATGACAAGAACTATGTAATCTTTAAGATCCCTCACCTCTTTTTTGAATTCCTGACTTATATTCAACGACTACCACCGCTTTTTTTTTCTGATTTCCAACTGCCAAAGAACATATATAAATCTTTCTGAAATTCAAATAGTGTGCTAGACCATTACATATGTCCTGACCTTATATATCAAAATTCAAATAGCATAAGCTTTTTATAGTAGTATTTTTATTATTATAAAAAAAGGGTGATTATATGGTGGTAGAGAAAATCAAGACTGGGATAGAAGGTCTTGACAAAGTTCTCAAAGGAGGCTTGCGAAAGAATTCTTCTATACTTATAACTGGTGCTCCAGGAACAGGAAAAACAATAATGGCTCTGCAGTTTGTTTATTATGGCGCTAAAAACTATAATGAAAACGGCGTTTTTATTGCTACAGAAGAAGGCCTGGATGAACTCAGGGGCTTTGCAAAAAACCTGGGCATGGATCTTGGGGAGATGGAGAAAAAAGGTAGGATATTCCTTGTTGAGAAGCCAATTACCATGCTTAGGGGAGGCCTAGAATCGATAAAAGGGCTTTTGGATTTAATAAAGAAAAAGAACATCAAAAGAGTTGCTCTTGATTCCTTAATACTTTTTGAGTACCTGTATCCAAAGATAAACAATAACATCATGGAATACCGTAGGCAGGTTCTGCTGTTCATACAAAAGATAAAAGAAGCTGGAGTAACTTTTATGGCTGTCTCTGAGCGGAGAATCACCGATTTGGACAGGCTGGAGTACGACATGATTGACTTTGTGTTTGAGGGCTTTATAGTCCTGAGCAGGATAAGAAAGGGGAGCTATTTTGAGAGGGTCGTCACAGTAGCTAAAGTAAGGGGGCAGGATCACAGCCTGGATGTTTACCCGGTAACAATAGGCGAAGGCGGGCTAAGGGTGCTGGATGACCAGGTGCCATTTTCTCTGGTTGAGCAGGAACAAAGGAGAGTAGAGTCTAAGTAATTGCCAATAAAGAAATCAAAAAAATAAAAAACCCAATCGCATCAAGCTGCGGGGTTTTTTAATGTTTGTTGGAAAATCTATCTACTCATTGCGAGCATTGGGGATATATACCCAACAAACAATTAAAAATATTTACGTCCCTTCCTGCCAGCTTTCAAGGTACTTTTTCTGCTCTTTGGTTAAAGTATCTTTTTCAATTCCCATTGCTTCTATCTGCAGCTGCGCAATATTGTTGTCTATTTCCGGAGGAAGCTGTATAACCTTGTTTGGCAGCTTTCCCCTGTTATTTACTGCATATTCGCAAGCAAGAGCCTGTCCGCAAAAGGATGTTGACATTACCTCGCTAGGATGGCCTTCTGCCGCAGCTAGGTTAACTAAGCGGCCTTCCCCGCATACATAGATTTTCTTTCCTTTAATTTTGTATTCCTCAAGGAAAGGCCTTACTCTTCTCGGCTTTGAAATAGTTTTGAGCCCTTTGATATTTATTTCGGCATCGAAATGCCCGGAATTGGCCAAAATAGCCCCATCTTTCATTGATTGCATATGCTCAATGTCTATCACATTCTTGTTTCCGGTAACTGTTATGAAAATGTCGCCTATTTTCGCAGCTTCTTTTATTGGCATTACCCTGAAGCCATCCAAAGCAGCCTGCAAAGCCCTGAAAGAATCAGTTTCAGCAACGATTACATTCGAGCCCATGCCTTTTGCCCTCAATGATACTCCCTTGCCGCAGCTCCCGTATCCTACAACAACAACATTTTTGCCCGCAAAAAGAATGTTTGTAGCTCTTAAAATACCGTCGATGGTTGATTGCCCCGTCCCGTAGAAGTTGTCTAGGAGATGCTTTGTCTTGTTGTCATTAACCGCAATCATAGGATACTTTAATGCATTGTCCCTTTCCATCGCCTTTAATCTTATTATCCCTGTTGTAGTTTCCTCGCAGCCTGCTATTATGTTTTTTATCAAGTTTTGATGTTTTTTGTGGATTTCGCTCACTAAATCACAGCCATCGTCAATTGTAATATGGGGCTTAAAAGAAATTACGTTATTGATGTATCTGTAGTAATCCTCTTTTGTCTCTCCTTTATAGGCCCATACTTTAATGCCTTCCTCTGCAAGCGCAGCGGCAACATCGTCCTGCGTGCTTAAAGGATTGCAGCCGGTAATTGCAACTTCTGCGCCTCCAGCTATCAATGTCCTCACAAGAACTCCAGTCTCTTTTGTAACGTGCAAAGCCAAACCAATTCTTATGCTTTTCAAGGGCTTTTCTTTTTCAAACCTTTCCTTGACTTTCATCAGGGCCTGCATCCTTGATTCGGCTATTTCGAGATTAAGAAAGCCCTGTTCTGCCCATTTGATATCTTTGACCTCATAATTTTCCCCTTTATCCATAAAATCACCCATCATAGCTTTAAATCATATCTTTAATATTAAGAAACTCATTGATATTTATATATATTTTCATAAAAAAATATTAATTTTGTCCGTAAAAATTCTAAAATTCTGTAAAAATAACAAAAAATTTATATATTTATTGAACGTAATGCAGACCATGGAAATTAAGCTGGATAATAAGGACATGAAAATCATTTCTACTCTTAAGGATGATTCCAGGATGCAAATAAGGGAAATATCAAAAAAGACAGGCATAAGGCCCAGCACTGTGCATCAAAGGGTTGTAAGGCTAAGAAAAGAAGGCGTAATAGAAAAATTCACGCTTAAACTGAACAATAAGGCAATTGGAGAGAATTTTATTGTCTTCATGCTGGTAAAAACCAAACCAGCGGCTATTTTAGGAAACAGCATAATAAGCAACAGGCATGTAAAGGAGATATTCGGCATTACGGGAGAGTATGATGTAATAATGAAGCTCAAATTCA
>JACPDF010000035.1 GCA_016184145.1 Candidatus Woesearchaeota archaeon
AAGTCTGAATATGATAAAAAATTATCAGAAAGGCAGGAAAAGTTAAGAGAAGAGATACAAAAAGAATTTGGCACAAAAGAGCAATTGTTAAGGGAAGAGTTGTTGGTCGACCTCGAGAAGAAAAAAAATTTGCTTAAAGAAAAAAGTGATGCCGAAATTTATGCTAAGACTAAAGCTTTAGAAAAAAAGAATTTAAAATACTTAGAAGAAAAAGAGAAGCAAATAACTGCTGAAATTAAGAAGGAAAATATTGAGTACCTAAAAGAAAGGGAAAATACAATCAAAGCTGAGGCTATTGCAGATTTGGAAAGGGAAAAAGAAGGGCTAAAGGAGGAAATGAGAAGAGAACTAGAGACAAAAGAACAATTGAAGAAAACAGAGCTATGGGCAGAACTGGAAAAAGAAAAAAATTTGCTTAAAGAAAAAAGTGATGCCGAAATTTATGCTAAGACTAAAGCTTTAGAAAAAAAGAATTTAAAATACTTAGAAGAAAAAAAAGAAGAGATAAGCGCTGAGATTGAAAAGAGGAACATTGAATATTTAAGGGAGAGGGAAAATCTTATTAAATCCGAAGCTATGGTTGGTTTGGAAAAAGAAAAAGAATTTATGAAAAAAAATACTGAGTTAGAATTACAAAATAAAATAGAAGAGGTACAAATTAGCAATGAGGAACACTTAAAAAGACGAGAGAAAGAGCTAAAAGCAGAAATAAGTGGAGAACTGGAAAAAAAGTTTTACCAAAAACTGCAAGAGGAAGAAAAGCAGATTAGGAAGGAATTAGAGGAGGAGTTCAATAAAAATTTAAGTAAGACAGAATTTGAAATGAAGCAAAATATGGAAAAAGAAGTTGAAGCAAAAAGGCTTAGAATTGAAGAGGCGCTAAAAAAAGAGCATAATAAGAAGCTACAAGACCAAGAACAGAAAATAAGAGAAAAATTACAAAATGAATTTGAGGCAAAGCAGCAAATCATGAAATCAGAATTTGTAGCGGATTTAGAAAGAGAAAAGAATCTTCTGAAAGAGAAAAGCGAAGCTGAGTTTAATGCTAAAACGCAGTCTATAGAGAGGCGTAATGCGGAATATCTAAAAAACAGGGAGAAGGAGCTAAAAGCGGAGATAACAGGGGAATTAGAACAGGAATTTTATCAAAAATTAGAAAATAAAGAAGAACAAATGAAAAGGGAGATAGAAGAGGAAAAGCACAAACTTAAATCAGAGGTAGAGGAATCGATAAAGCATATATTAGAAGAAAAATAAAAATCTAAATGAAACCTTTAAATTGGCTAAAAACACTAAAGTTTTTATATTGAAACCATTCATCTTTCATAAAATTTATCTAATTATGCTTCTTATGGTGATTGCGTTAATTTTCTTTTTCTGGCCAGGGCATCCCCCATACGAATTTCTAATGAAAACTTTGGGTATTGAATCTTCGTCTCAAGGGATGCAGGAATAATCGTCTGAGCGAGATGATTTTGGCTGCTTCTATTCATGCACATACTTCCCAGAAGGATATCCAAAACAAATGTGATAATCTCTATCTCATCACTTTCCAATGTGTAAATCATTCGCCAATAATCTGGCAAGTCAACAATAAAGAGGTTACTACATCATATTTTTGCCTGTACTCTTTTGGAATTAAATCCTTCTTGGCATTTTCTCCATAAAAAGGATTGGTGGCAATAACATCAAATATTCTATTAATGGCATTAAGAAGAGTAATATCTTTTGAACTTGTGATTCCCTGACTGCGCTGCTCACCAACTATTTTATTTAAGTCGTTGAATGCTTTTTCTGCATCGCCAACCAATTTGGTGGTAATCTTCTTTTTTATCTTGCCTTTGTAGCCTTTCATCTAACAACCAATCCCTGCATTTTTTTAAGCTTGCCCTGTGGCTTGAATGTCCAAAGCACTTTATCCTCATTAACTACAATCTTGCCGCTATATTCAAGATAGTCAATAACTGCCATTAAAGTTTGGTGCATGACTTGTTTTGGAAGCATTCTTTTAAGCTTTCCAATAGTCAATTTTTCTTCATTATAATTGTTTCTGGGCTCATTTTTACCTCATATCAAGTGATATGGTATCAACTGATATATAAATGTTTTGGTTTTTGCTTATGAGGAAGGAGAGTTTAATGTTCAATACATTATACGCAGACGAGAAGAGGATAATAAGGTTAGATCATAGAAGTAGTTATGTTATGCAAAATTTTCGGAGAATATTTAAAGAAAGATTTAATCCCTTCCATATAAAAAATGAAAAAGAAAATTTTTGATAGCATTGTTGCTATTGCGTATACTACACTTTTCATTGTTACAGCCTTCTCCATATTTTTTATTGCTGGTAATAAAATTTGCAGTGGAGCAGTTATCTTTTTAGGCATAGTGATCTTTTTCTTAGGGATTATTAATTCAGGATTCACGCGCGGCTTTGCATTTTTTAGATATCCCTTATTTATTAAAAGTAAAGTTCCTGAAAAACTAAGAAATTTGATATGTTTTGTTGTGATATTGTTAGGTATCTTGTTCATATTAATTGGCTTGACTTTAAAACAGTGTTAAAACCTCATTATCCTTTAGTCTTTCTTTTTCTTTAGGGAAATAGCAATCGAAGAGGCGCAGGAAAAGTGTATGCAGAATTGTATTGCCCTATTTGTTATTGTTCCTCTCCTTAACGTAAATATAAGCCATAGCCAAGATTGCCCCTATTAGATTTGAGACTAAATCCAGAGCTGTGTTTTCATAGCCGCCAACTCCTGTTTCGGGAGTGATTACTGTGGCAGTAAATTCAACAACCTCGTTTAAGGCTCCCAAGCCAAAGCCTGCCATCACAACAACGATAGACAAAGCAGCCCATCCATGATTCTTTGCCAGTTTTGGCTTTATTAAGTGGTAAACAACCAATGTAGCCACAAAAAAACCTACAATATGCACGAACTGATCAAATTTAAAGATGTTGTATGGCTCGCCAACGATAGGGTAAATCATCAGAGTGTAAAGTTTTTTCCCATTAATATAAATCCCGCCGCCGGACATGTGCAATAATGACCACAAGGTAAGGCCCCATAAAATGCCATTAGAATAGTTAATTTTTTTATTTGTATACAATACCAGAACAAGGAAGAATATTATCACGCCAATGTAAATCAGAAACTCGTAGTTTTTTCTTTTTGCAAAAATAAAGGTGAATATTATCAGCGCAATTATATTTACCAAAAATATTGGAAGCTGGCCTTTTTTGAGGTACATACCTTGTTTTTTAAAACATAATTATTTAAATATATCCAAATTTTAAGGGTCTATGGCAAATATATGGCTGTATTCATTGGCAAGCGTTTTGATTGTAAGTGTTGTCTCTTTAATTGGCATAATAACCCTATCCATTAAAGTAGAAATACTCAGGAAGCTGCTTATTTACCTCGTAAGCTTTGCTGCAGGCGCTTTATTAGGCGATGCGTTCATACATTTGCTTCCGGAAGCTGTTGAAGAGGCGGGATTTGGCATCTCCATTTCATTATACGTTCTTTTTGGCATCGGCATCTCATTCCTTATAGAAAAGGTAGTGCACTGGCACCATTTCCATTACCCCTTGGAAAAGGGCCATGTCCATCCATTTGCAGTTATGAACCTTGTGGGAGACTTAGTCCACAATTTCATTGACGGCCTGATAATAGCTGCAAGCTACATGGTAAATATTCCTGTCGGGATTGCAACAACAATTGCTGTTATATTGCACGAAATCCCGCAGGAAATATCTGATTTTGGCGTTTTGCTGCATGGCGGCTTTACAAAGGCAAAAGCCCTGTTCTATAATTTCTTAACTGCATTAACTGCTGTTCTTGGAGCGGTTGTTGTGCTTGCAATAGGCAGCAATGCAGAGGGTATTACAGCTTTCCTCATTCCCTTCACTGCAGGAAGCTTCATATATATAGCCGGCTCTGATTTAATACCGGAATTGCATAAAGACAGATTTGACTGGAAAAGCTCTTTGATGCAGTTTGCTGCAATTGCATTTGGAGTTCTGGTAATGTATGCCTTGCTATTTGTTGAGTAGATTTTCTTGCATTCAAAATAGAAAGGTTTTTATATAAGTAAGAACAATCTTACTACTGGTGATTTAATTGGATGTTGCTATGACAAAAATGAGCTCCAAAGGACAAGTGGTAATCCCTGCTGAAATGAGAAAAGGCCTGCATGAGGGCGATAAGTTAATCATAATAAGAAATGACAAGCAATTGATAATGAAGAAAGCTACTGATATGGACAAAAACCTGGCAGAGGATATAGAATTTGCAAAGAGGACAGAGGAAGCATGGAGAAGTTACGACAAAGGAGAGTTTAAAAGCATGGGTTCAAAGGATTTCTTGAAATTGCTCGAAAGATGGTAGTTTCCGAGTTTGGACCTCGCTTCGAAAAGAGATTTAAGAAAATAAAAAGCCAATCCCTAAAGGACAGGCTAAAGAAGCAGATTAGCAAGATTATCGGAAATCCTGAAATTGGGAAGCCAATGATGCATGCACGAAAAGGGACAAGAGAGCTTTACGTTGCGCCGTTTAGGCTGTCTTATGCTTACTTTAAAGAAGAAAACAAAATAGTATTTTTGGATTTTTATCACAAGGAGGAGCAATAGAGCCAATAAAAATTGAAACTATTGTGCGAGCCTACCTCTATTGAACTTAAATTGAGGAGGCAGCAAGATGGACAAAAACCGAGTGGAGAGGAGAATCCTTAATCTTTATAAATATAGCAAAAAACCTGTTGGCTATGAAAAGGATTGCGGTTGTTGACAACAAGAAGCTGAAGGATATAAACCTGAAAAGGCACATACAGAGCCTGTGCCCGGTAAACAGGGCAGGGACCGAATGCATAAAGATAGAGAAAGATGGCAGGCTGACAATAGATGAAATAACGTGCATTGGCTGCGGCATATGCGTCAAGGCTGCTCCTGATTCCATAAAAATCGTAAATCTTCCGGAGATTCTGGACAAAACGCCAATCCATAGGTATGGAGAAAACAAATTCGCTTTGTTTAACTTGCCAACGCCCTTGTTTAACAGGGTGGTAGGCATTTTAGGGGTAAATGGCATAGGAAAATCAACTGCAATACAGATACTGGCTGGAGTCTTAAAGCCGAATTTTGACAAGCCAGAGAAGGAAGCCAGCTATAATGAGATAATTGATTTCTTTAAGGGAACTGAGATGCAGCTGTTCTTTGAGAAAGTCAGGAAAAATGAAGTTAAAGTCAGCTACAAGCCGCAGCACATTGAATTAATTCCCAAAGCACAGAAAGGAAAGGTCAGGGACTTGCTGAAAAAAGTTGATGAGAAAAACAAGCTGAATGAAATAGCAAAAGAGCTGGAAATAGAGAATATAATGGACAACAGCATTAATGAGATTTCAGGGGGAGAATTGCAAAGGGTTGCTATTGCTGCTGCTGTTTTGAAAAAAGCAAACTTGTATATTTTTGACGAACCTACTTCTTACCTGGACATAAGGCAAAGGATAAATGTCAGCAAGTTTATAAGAAATTTGGCAAATGAAAACACTTCCGTCATGGCTGTTGAGCACGATTTGATAATTTTTGATTATATTTCCGATTTGGCCCACATAATGTACGGCTCTGAGGAGGTTTATGGAAGCGTTTCAGGCGTCAAACAGACAAAGAATGCAATAAATGTTTACCTGTCTGGATATTTGAAAGAGGAAAATGTAAGGTTCAGGGATAAGCATGTTAAGTTTGAGGAAAGAAAGCCTTTTGTCAAGAAGAAAGAAGTGCCGCTGATAGAATGGAGCAATATTTCCAAGAAATTAGGGAATTTTTCATTGAAGACTGAAAAAGGGGGCATTGACAAGGGAGAAGTCATAGGCATTTTGGGGGAAAACGGCATTGGAAAAACAACTTTTGTCAGAATATTAGCAGGAGAGATAAAAAATGATGCAGGCAATTTGAATGAAAATGTTACAGTAAGCTACAAGCCGCAGTATTTGGAAGCGAATGACGAGTTGGTTATGGCATTTTTACAGGATGCAATAAAGGAATATACAAACCAAATAATCAATCCATTGAATATTAAGCCATTATTTTTGAAAAAACTGGATGAATTATCTGGAGGGGAACTGCAAAGGGTCATGGTTGCTCATTGCTTGGGCAAGGAAGCTGAGCTATACCTTTTAGACGAGCCTTCTGCATATCTTGATGTTGAGCAAAGGCTTATAGTATCCAAAGTAATAAGGGATTTTATGGAGCAAAAAGGAAGCTCTGCGCTGATTGTTGACCATGACTTGTTGTTTTTGGATTATTTAAGCGATAAATTAATGGTTTTTGACGGCATTCCTGCAAAAGAAGGCATTGTAAAAGGGCCTTTCCTAATGGAAGAAGGAATGAACATGTTCCTAAAAAAGCTGAATATCACTTTAAGAAGGGACAAAGAGAGCTTGATGCCAAGAGTGAATAAGTTAGATTCTAAATTAGATAGGGAACAAAAAGAGAAAGGGAAGTATTATTATGGGTAAGGATAATTTAATATTTTTTTATAAATTTGAGTTGTATTATTGGGTGTATAAAGAGCAAATAAAGAAAAAACTTAATTTGTAGCCTTTTTCTTCCATGGCTTTATTCTGCCTGCTTTTATGTCTTCTAATCCTTTAACTAAAGATATCAATAAATCCTCATCTAATTCAGCTTTCATTTTAAGTTTCTCGTACTCTGTTTTTGGTATTGTTACCGTTTCCATAATGGTATTATTACATACTGAAATATATAAATGTTACTGATTATTGTTTAGGAAAGAAGGAAAAGCATTATTATGGCTGAGAAGGGGTTACATCCTCGTCCTTTACATCGTTAAAGCTAATCTTATCAAACTTGTAAAGATTGCCGGATGATTCTGCCTGGAGGGGAACGCCAAAAAAGGTGTCCACCCAGACTGTGCCTGCATTTGTTGAGAGTTTCCATGCGCTTCTTTTGTTTATTAGCTCTTCCCCTGTTTTTTCAGCGGATTTGATCTGGCTAAGCCAGTCTAAAGGCGTCATGATATATGCATCATTATAACCAAGCTCTGCTTTTTGCCCCTTGACCCTGCATTTCCTGTCATCGCAGTATGCAAGCGCTGTTTTAAGGCCTTTATCTAAATATATTGCATCATACGCATCTTCATCGACATCTATGGCTTTGTAATCCGGGTCAGGAAGATACTTTATCTTATTGCCTTTGACATAAAACTGGTAGTAGAAGTCCGCTGTTTCAGGCCCCTTGTATGAATACCTCACGCTTTTGACCTTGGTTCCTGCTGTATCCAAAAGCTGTTTTACTTCAGGCGAGATTCCATTTGTACTTGGCGCCTTTTCCTCAGTTTCCGCTGCTGCTCCAGCTTCTTCCGGCTCCTGGGCTTTTTCACTCACCGGAGTTTTTTCAGCAGTTTGCGCACAGCCGTAAATAAAAATCAATAAGAACGCCATTAGCACAATAATTATTCTATTGCTCATGCCAATGCAGTAAGGGTTTTTTATTTATAAACTTTATGCATCTTTCTTTAACTCTCTTTTACTATTCATCCTCATCTTCTCTTCAGTCTTTTCTCCTTTAGCTCTTTCAAAGGAGGGTTTTTGTTGAATCTCAGGAACCTGCTTATTACCATTTCAGCTTCCTGCTTTTGCTTAGCCTGTTCCGGAGTAAGCTCAGGCATTGTTATGTCAATAGAGGCATTTTTCTCTTTTCTGAATTTGGCATATTTTTCTTTTTTTGCGCTTATTTTCTTTGCTTTTTTCTTCTTGCTTTTCCTGCCCATAAGACACCATCTCCTTTTTAGCGGCCATACACTATTAATTTCCAACAATGGAAAAACCAACCATATATTTATAATTTTCTGAATTAAGGTTTTATAAAGTATACTTTACGTACCCTGAATTTCATATTATTAATTTGCCGATTAAGCCTTTCCCCTGCTTTCCCCGTCAACAATTCCAGAGGCTATGATGTGGGAAAGCCTCACGGCTTCAGGTATATGGCTGCGGGTGCATGCTATTTTCAATATTTCTTTTGCTTTTTCCATGCCTATTCCTGCAAGCTGGATGTATATCTTTCCCGCAGGAACAACAGGGCCAGCTTTCTCCAACAGCTTTATTTTGCTCTTTTTGTTCAATTTGGCCAATATTCTTTTGATATTTTCTATGTCAGGCTTTTTCCTTATTATCACTATAACAGGAAGCTTTGTTTTTTTATTCAATTCCATTATGTCGATAATGTTAAAGCCCCCAACAGCGATGCCATCCAAAAAAATGCATCTTAATTGCGGCTTGAATTTTGATTTATTTATCATTGCAGTTAATTTTTTTGTTGCATTATTCCCGTCAACATTTGCTTTTGTTGATAAAATGCCGTCAAGAAAGCTGCCTCCCCTAAAAA
>JACPDF010000032.1 GCA_016184145.1 Candidatus Woesearchaeota archaeon
GGAATTTGGCTATATACTGGCATCCCATATCATAGAGCATCTTGATAATCCAGAAAAAGCGGTTAAAGAGCTTAAGCGCATCCTCAAGGACGATGGGGAGCTGTGCATAATTGTGCCTCATTATACAAATCCAATGGCGTACAGCCCGAGGCATAAGACCTTCTACAGTTACAAGACAATAGTTCATATATGCGGGGATATGAACATAAAGGAAAGAAAATTGGTTTTTACTCCAAAATACAAGTTCATGGAATGGTTTGCAGCAAGATTTCCAGTATTTTATGAGAATACGCCGTTAAGGATGTTTCCTGCAAAGGAGATAAAAATAGTGCTTAGAAAATAGTCATACCATTAATTTTTCAAATTCCTTATCCGATATTTTCCTTCTTGATTGTACATACTTCCTCTTTCTGAGCATTTTCCCTAAGCCTGCAAGCATAGAGAATTTTGATTTTGTTATAGAAATAAATTTGCCTTTTATTGTCCATTTCAGCAATGTAGCAAGGTTCAATGCCAAAAACCAATGAAAATTTTTCCAGAATATTGTGGCAGGATAATTCTTAAACAATGTCCATGACCTGTTCCTGTCGCCAAAAAATACCTGTGTGCTGGAGAATTTGCCCATAGTTGCCCCATGAAGATGATAAACAACAGCACCAGGAGCATGCATGCATCTCCATCCAAGAAGCCTTGCCCTCAATCCTAAATCAAAGTCCTCATAGTATATAAAATAATCAGAATCGTAATAATCGTATTTCATGCTCTTTCCCTTGCTCTTTGCCGACTCAAGCATTTTCCTTGAATAAAATGCAGCCCCTCCGCACGGTGCAAGCGGCTCCTTGTCCCACTCAACTTTTTTAATGTCTTGAGTATATCCCTTTTTTAGTAATTGAATGCCAAGAGTATCAATTTCCTTATCCCATAAGAGCATCTTTGGGGATGCCATGCCCACATTTTCCTTGCCTTTGACTGCGTTATACAGCTCTTCAATGCAGTTTTTTTCAAGTTTGGTATCATTATTCAGAATAAAAATCCATTCGCCTTTTGCTGCCCTTATCCCGACATTATTTCCTTCAGCAAAGCCAAAATTTTTTTCATTTACAATAAGCCTGCATCTTGGATAGTTTTCCTTTACAAAATCAGCAGTATCATCTGTCGATGCATTATCAACAACAATTATTTCTGTATTTTTGTATGTCTGAAATAAGCATGAATCCAGGCAGGTCTTAATATACTGCTTTCCGTTCCATGTAAGAATAATTATGGATATCAATGGCTCAGCCATGAGAAAAAATAATGCTGTTGAATTTAAATAAGTTTCTTTCGGTTTTAGAATAATTTATTCTTCCAAGTAACAGGGGTTTTATTATTGATAATTTCCATGTCTATATGGTATTTAAAGGGCTTGACCCCTCTCTCTTTGATATAGTCAATCATCTCCTGCAAGCCTTGTTTTAATGTGTAGTTGGTTTTGTAGCCCAGCATTTTTCTCGCTTTTTCTGCAGAGCAGGTTGCAAGCCTGACTTCCTGCGGCCTGTCTGGGAAGTATTTTGGCTTCAATTTAAAATCAAGCAAATCCGCAATTGTCTGCGCCAGCTGATTGATAGTTACAAACTCCTCATCAGGCCCTATATTAATGACCTCTCCAACAACATTTTTCTGAAATGCCAATTTTTCAAGGCATTGAATGCAGTCTTGTACAAAGCTAAAGCATCTTTTTTGGTTGCCATCGCCATAAATAATTGGCTGCCTTCCCTGCAGCATAAGATTTATCATGATACTGGCCACATTTCTATAGGGATCATCATATTTTTGGCGCGGCCCTATTATGTTATGCGGGACTGCTATTACATACTCCATCCCATGCGTCTGCGCCAGATTTTTAATCAGGATTTCACTTGCATACTTCCCTATTGCATAAGGATCTTGTGGTCTTGGCTCCATATCTTCTGTAAAAGGGACTTTGTTTGCCCCGTACCTTGCCATTGAGGATGTAAATACAAACCTTTTTACGTTGTTTTGAATGGCAGCGCTCATTAAAGAAGCAGTTATTTGGTATACATTTTTTGTGACAAAATAAGGGGTGAAAACACTTAATCCTTCATAGGCTGTAGCCGCGCAATGGTACACAACATCCACATTTTTGGTTATCTTAACCATAGAATTCAGGAAATTGCAGTCATACTGGTAAAATTCAACTTTTGGAGAGACATTGTCTAAATAGCCTCCTGTAAGGTTATCGCACCCTATTACTTTATGCCCTTTAGAAAGCATCTCATCTGCTATATAGCTGCCTAAAAATCCTGCAACGCCTGTTACGAATATGGTCTTTGACATTTTTAAAAATCACCAATAAGATAATAATTAAATTTATACCTTTATAATTTACTCAGCATGCGTATGTCTTCTTATTTAAAAATTTAATCAAAATTCTTCCTTATAATATCAACAATCCTTTTTGCAGCATTCCCATCCCAAAGCTCTGGTATTTTTCCCTTAATTTTTATCTGATTGCTTATAATTTTTAATGATTTGTCTATAACCTCATTCTTATCTGTGCTAACGAGCATATTTGTCCCTTGCTCCATAGTTATAGGTCTTTCTGTATTATCCCTAAGTGTAATGCATGGAATTCCCAAGACAGTTGTCTCTTCCTGTATGCCTCCAGAGTCGGTCAAAACGAGCTTGCTGTTGGACATTAAGCATAAGAAGTCAAGATAGCCTAAAGGCTCCGTTAAAACCAAGTTTTTCATATTTTTGATTTTTTTATTTAACTGGAACAAAGAAATGTTTTTCATGGTTCTTGGATGCATTGGAAAAATAATTTTTATTTTTTCTTGAATTTTTTCTAATATGTAAAGAGTCTTCTCCAAATTGTCTTTTTTGTCCACATTGCTCGGCCTGTGCAAAGTTAAAACCGCATATCTGGATTTATTTAATTTTAATTTTGAGAGTATTTTTGACTTTTCGGCCTTTTCCCTGTGTTTAATCAATGTATCAATCATAACATTCCCCACAAAAAATACTTTTTTTTCATTTATGCCCTCTTTTTTAAGGTTTTCATTGCCGCTTTTCTCTGTTGTAAATAAAAAATTGCTGATTCTGTCAGTCAAAATGCGGTTGATTTCCTCGGGCATTGTCAGATCAAAGCTCCTCAACCCGGCTTCGACATGCGCAACTTTTATGCCAAGCTGCTTCGTGATTAGAGCCCCAGCAAAAGTAGAATTAACATCCCCAACAACAATCACTAAATCCGGTTTCTCTTTGATAAGGACCTTCTCAAGCTTTATGGTAATATTACCAATCTGCTCTCCATAGCTTCCAGAGCCTACGCCAAGATTTATATCCGGCTTTGGTATGCCTAATTCATCAAAAAAAAGCCTGCTCATTTCCTTGTCATAGTGCTGGCCTGTGTGTATAAGCAAGTGATCTATGCTGTGCTTTTTTATCTCCTCTATTAATGCCGCTGCCTTGATGAAATTTGGCCTTGTCCCTACGATGCTTGCTATTTTCATCCTGCAAAAGAAAGTAAATCTATTTAAATAGTTTCTTATTACTTATAAAGATGCAAAAACTTAGAGTTGCTATAGTAATACCAACACATTATGACATAAACTCGTCATTAAGCAGCCTCATAAAGGCATACAGGCACATAATAAAAACTAGAAATGTAGAGGTTACAATATTCACTGATAAAAAAAACAATGTTTCCTACAAGGACTTTAGGATAGAAAAAATAAACGGCCTTGACTATAAGACAGTTTTTACCAAAGTGCTTTTTTTGCTTGGCATACCGAGGTTTTATTACACCGACCTTATTGGGAGGCTTAAAGGATATGATGTTATAGAATCAAGCAATCCTGAATTTTACATGTTTGCCTACCAGTCATATAAAGCCGCAAAAAAATATAATGCAAGGCTCATCTTCAGGACATCGCAGACAGTAGAAGGCTTTTTCCTGTACAAACTAACTAAATTTATTGTAAACCCCATAGTCAGGAAATCATATGATTATGCAAAATGGCTTTTGTTTACAAATCCTCAGGCTGCTGAAAGGTGCAAAAATCTTGGATTAATAGATAAAAACGCCAAAAAGCTCATAGTTACCGGGCATGCAGTAGACACTAAAACTTTCAAGCCTGAAAAAGCAAAAAAAGATGCCAGGACGAAGTCCGGCATCAATTCCATTGATGCTAAAAAAACAATACTCCTTTCAGTAGGCGGCTTGTATAAGATAAAAGGGCATCATCTGATAATAAGGGCATTGAAAAAAATAGTGGATAAAGGCTATAATGCCGAGCTCTGGATTGTTGGAGATGGCTATTATAAGGATTATTTGATGAAATTGGCAAAAGAGCTTGATATCAGCGATAAAGTAAAATTCCTTGGCAGGAAGAGCCACGAGGAGCTTGCAAAGATTTATAATGGCTCAGACATATTTGTTCTTGCAAACTACCAAGAAATAACCCCGGCAGTAAACGAGGCGCTTGCATGCAAAGTTCCTGTTGTGGTTATGGAGTGCGGTGGAAGAGAATTTATCATTCCTGACAAAACTCATGGGATGGTAAGCAGGAAATTTGATATTGATGACATGGCGGAGAAGATTGAGTATTTGATAAAAAACAAAAAAGAAGCAAGAAAAATGGCTGAGAAAGGCTATAAGCACGTAACAAAAAATTTCAGCGTTCAAAATGTTGCAAATAAGATCTACAAAGCGCTTGTTGGGTAAATATACTCACAATACAGGATTTTTATTGATTTTGATATTATTGTTTGCATTAGTATTGAGATTAATATTTTTCTCTGGAATGGGCACATCCGATGATCTTGCATACAGCAGGTATGCTGCAAACATAGGCAAGGGAATAGAGCCTGAAAGCGTCCTTACATTATCAACAAGATTGGGAATAATATACACAACAGCTTTTTCTTACAAATTATTTGGGATAAATGACTTTTCATCCGTGTTGTTTGTGTTTTTAACTTCTCTTGCAAGCATTATCTTGATATTTTATTTTGGGAAACTGTTGTTTAACGAGAAAATAGGTTTGATGGCTGCTTTTTTGCTGTCTTTCTTTCCTTTAGATGTTTTTTACTCTACCAAATTATTTACAGACCTCCCATCTGCATTTTTCATGGCTCTTGGAGTTTATGTTTTTTTATATTCGGAGATGAAGTCGAGGCTTAAGTATGGCATTGGGTATATGCTCTCAGGAATTTTTATTGGCATAGGCTATCTTATAAGGGAAAGTGTTTTGCTTATAGTGCTATTTTTCATTATATACATACTTTACAAAAAAAGGGTTAAAAAGGAATATTTCCTTGTGCCTTTAGGAGTTTTGATAATAATTGTTTTTGAATCTTTGTTGTTCCTTAACGTTACTGGTGATCCTTTGTTTAGGTTCAATGCATCCCAGAAATACCTTGAGGATGCTGTCATACAGCACAATTATTTTGGAAGGCTTGACTTTCCCACTGGCTTGTTCCACTACCCCTGGTTATTCTTAACCAATAATTTGCTTTCATTCTTCTACATATTTGTGTTCATTGCAATAGGCTATGCCATAATTTACAGGAAAAAAGAAAGTTATGTTATGCTTCTCTGGCTCCTGCCATTAATGATTTATCTTGCATTTGGCTCGTCAAGCTTAACGCAGTACATACCATTCAAAGCAGCCGACAGGTACACATATCTCTTTACAATGCCAGCAATACTGCTGCTTGCTTTTTTCCTCATGGATAAGAATGAGCTTATGAAGAAAGTTATAATGCCCCTTACGCTAATGCTGCTTTTAATCTCGTCAATAGGTGCTGTTTATTTAGCTGAAAATGTCGTAATATCCGATAATTTAAAAAAATTGTATTCTGAGCTTAAGTCTTTGGGCAAAACTATTTACCTTGACGACAGGTCTGTAAAGGCCATTGACTACCTTTCAGGCTATAAAAATAGCCTTGACCTTAGGAAGTACCCCAACAATTTTAGCGGGGTTAAAGATGCCTATGTTGTGATAAACTCCGATATGATAAGAAGGTACAAGGACGTAAACAGGTTTATGCAGTTCCCGGATGAGATAGAAAACCCTTCAAAATCCTGGAAGGTTATAAAACAGATTGGGAAATGCCAGGAAGCCGTAACCATCTACTATGTAAAATGATTACTTACACTAAGCTTGCTGTCAAAGGGGCAGCTACAATTCTTGTCATATCGCTTATAGCTGCTTTTCTTGGCTATGTTGTAAGGGTGATTCTTGCAAGAAGCCTTACAATGGAAGAGTTTGGCCTTTTCTATGCCGTATTTGGCTTTTTAAGCCTCATAGGACTTTTTAAAAGCTTTGGCTTTGACAAAGCGTTAGCCAAATTCATCCCTGAATTTCTCAGCAAAAAAGACAATGACAACATAAAAAGCTCAATAATGTATGTAATAATAATCCAACTGATAACCAATATTATAATAATAATTTTAGTCTATATTTTTTCTGATTTTCTTGCAGTCAGTTATTTTAAAAGTGAAAGTGTCTCAGATATACTAAAGCTGATGGCAATAGCTTTCTTCATTGATAGCTTTGTCCAGGTCTTAAAAACTGCATTCCAAGGATTTAAGGAGATGGTTTATTTTGCCGGCATAGACCTGATTCGCATGCTGCTAATTATAGCAGTGATTCTTCTGGGATTAAACATAGGGTATGGAATCTTGAGTCCAGTCTACGCTTATATTATTGTCCCCATACTATTGTTAATAATTTTCGGCTTTATATTGACCAGAAAGACATTTCCAGATTTCTTAAAATCAAGATTTTTTGTAAGCAAAAAGCTGCTGAAGAACATATCGCATTACAGCATTTTCATACTCGCTACTAGTGTTGCAGGGGTTGTTTTAGGCTACACTGACATAGTAATGCTTACTTATTTTTCTGGTCTGACTGCGGTTGCTTTGTATAGCGTGGCTTTGCCTACTTCCCGCATCTTGATATATTTCCCAAGGGCTATTGTAGGAGTCCTATTGCCAGTAACCTCAGAGCTATGGGCAAAAAAGAAATTTGCAATGCTGAGGGAGGGCATGGAATCATTGTACAAATACTCAATAATAATTATAATTCCATTGGTCTTTATGGTATTTTCTTATTCCGATTTGATAATAAATGTTTTTTTTGGCTCTGATTATATAGACGCTTCCCTCGCAATGAAAATACTCAGTATAGGCATGATTTTTGCGACTTTAACCGGAATTTCTGTTAATTTTTTTGCAGGAATAACAACAACCATAAGCCATTTCATATCAATGGTCATGGGCCTGATAAAGACAAGAAAGTTCATAACATTAAAGATGCCGGTGGCAATATGGGCAAAGACATTATTTTCCGGGATATTGTTTATAATTATTATATGGCTATTGAAAGAGATAATATCTATGAACGCATTGGCAGAGGCGGCTATTGTACTGGTAATATCCGGGGCAGCTTATATTGGATTTTTGTTTTTGTTTGGAATAGTGAACATGAGCGAAGCAAAGGATTTGTTGAGAAGAATAGCAAAATAGAGTTCTAATATTAAAATGAATTTATCCCAAAAAAGGGTATGTATTAAGCTTTCTTGATAACTTATTTCTTTTCTTCGTGTATTTGATTTATAGTTTCTAGTACCTAAATATTAACATATATTTTATATATATTAAAAAGAATGCGAAAGATTCCAATAGTAATTAGCAACGAAATAACTGTAAAGAATATCAAAGGATATCTTGAAAAAAAGTTACTAAGTTCGGAACTGGTGCAAAAGTCGATATTACTTGTAGAGTACAATTACTAAAGAACATTTAGGTAAAAAGGTCGTTATCCTTATCTACGAAAATTAAGGCAGATGATATTAGGGAAGAATATGAAGATTTTTCAAAAGATGAATTAGTCGACGAAATTGTTGAATATGAAAATCATATTTGCTTGTCAATCAGAGTAAAAACAGCAAAACAAAAGAGGGTGAAAATGCAAAAAGCTCTTGAAACTGATGATGAAAAGTTAAAAAAACTTACAAGCGAACACTATGATAAATACACTTTCATTGAACCAAATATAGAAGAGAGTATTAATTTTATACAGAAAAGGGGCTTAAATCTTCTGGAGATGGCTGGTAAAAAAGATATTGTAGGTATAGACATTTCAGCAAAAGAGTTTGAAGTAGCAAAAGGGCATCTTAAGCATTCAAAGCTTGAGATTGGAGATGCAACGGATTTAAGGCAATTCGAAGATAAATCGTTCACCACAGTAATATGCTATGGTGTTGCCCACCATACACCCAACCCAAAAAAGGTCTTTGGTGAATGTTCAAGGATATGCAGTGAAGATGGCATCATAATTTTTGCCGTCTATAACAAGAGAAGCATGTATTATTATGACTATAAGTTGTTCAAAAGGAGCGTAAATTTCATATTTAAAAAAAACCTGGATAAGTATTTTATGCCAATATTCCGGCTTTGGCGCTACCTTAACCATGGAGGCAAAGCAGATGACAAGACAGTGGTATCCTGGGTTACCGACAGATATATGCCGCCAATTGTTGAATTTTACAAGGAAGGGGAGATTAAAGAGTGGGCAAAGGAGAAAAATCTTGAAGTTCTCAAAACAGTTTACGTGAACAGGAAAAGCATGATGAATTTTCTTTTGAGAAAGCCAGAATCATAAGCCTACAAAAGGCATTCTTCAAGAGGCTTGGGATTATTGTTTAAATTGCTTGTTTATTTTTTCATGCTCCTGCTCTATTTTCTTCAATTCTTCCCATAATTCGTCTTCAATTCTAAGCCCTTTTCCCGCCAAGTTATTCTTCTCCCCTTTATCCTCTTTTATATGATAAAGCTCTCTTTTATTACTTGTCTTGTTATATACCAATTTCCACTCGTTTGTCCTTACTGCCTGCACGTTATGGATTTCCGGAGAAGGAGTTGGCCCTCCAAGGCCTCCAGTCTCTGAGTAGGCTATAAGGTCTTTCCCTTTACCATTGATGAAAGGCATTATAGATGTTCCCTGCATGGGCTTAAAGTTGTCTTTGGGCCTTATTTTCAGAATATCCAATATTGTGGGCATAATGTCTATATGCCGCAGCATTTTTGTTATTGTAATATTGCTTGGAAACTGCTTTCCTATAAAATATCCCCAGCAGTTTATGGTATAATCATAAAGAAATACCCCATGCACTTTTTCTCCTTCTTTGTCCCCCATGCTTTCCCCATGATCGCTGAATATGGCAATTACAGAATCATCATATAAGCCGAGCTCTTTTATTTTTTCCAGAATTTTTTGCAGATAGCCTGTGCTTTCCTCAAGCCATGATGTATAATTTGACAGGTTCTTTTCTTTATTGTGGAAATATTCCTTGGAAAAATCGTCATATTTCTTTATGACATTCCTTGCAAGATGCAGTGCAATTTTATTATAATCCAGAAAAACGAAAAAGGGCTGCTTGTCTTTTAATTGGGTTAAGATTTCTAAATGCCTCGCAACCAAGTCTATTTCTTTTGTCTCGTCTTTTCCAAAAGTCCTTATCTTGTCAAATCCCTGCTGCGGCAATACATCCTCTATAACAAAATCAAGTTCGGTTCTGTAGCCAGACTCTTTCAAGTATTGCGCTAAAGTAAAGATGTTTTTCTTGTCAAAGCTGTAGCTTTTGTAATATCCTCCAACGCCATTGACATTGCCATTCATCCCTGAAAACAAGGCATTTAAGCATCCTATGGAATAAGGCGCGTAAGTGATAAGGTTTTCAACGAAAACTCCTTGTTTTTTTAATTCCTGATAGAATTTGATTTTGTTGAATGCTTCTTTTCTTCCTCCGCCATCTATAAGAATCATTAGTATATTGGGCTTTCTGGTTCTAAAGGGGTTAATAAATCTCATTTTATTTTATGTATTCAGAAAATTGTATATCATTTATAAAAGTTCTCCCTTACTGGTCTTCCAGATAACCTGCCTTTACGAGCAATTTCCTTGATTTCTCGCTTAAGTCTTCAACTTTGACGTCTCCTTCCATGCTCTGGCCCTTCAGAAACTCAAGAAGTTTGTTCTTCATCTCCTCTGCCTTCTTCCTTTCCGCGCCAATAAGGTTGTTTTTTTCCTCTGGATCATTTTTTAGGTTATAAAGCTCAAAAATGTCTTTCTTGGGGTGAGGTATATAGATGATTTTCCAGTCATCTGCTATCATTGCCCTCCATTTTCCCTTATTTCCTTTGAAAAAAACTCTTGGATTCCCTTTAAAATGCTCTTCTGCACTCTCGGCAAAAACAAATTTTCTTCCATCCTCTTTTTCCCTTATTAATGGCAATAAGCTGTATCCCTCAATATTTTCTACGAGGGGGATATTTAAAACATCTAATATGGTTGGCATCAGATCCATGGTCTGGACTCTATGCTCAATTTTTTTCCCTGCGGGAATAATTTTGGGATTGTGCATTATTAAAGTGGATTTTATGCTTGGCTCGTATACACTTGCGCCGTGCTGGAAATAATATCCACGCTCTCCGAAGTGTTCCCCATGGTCAGAGGCCAGAATAATTAAAGTATCGTCCATAATATCTTTGTCTGTTAAAAAATTGAAAAGTTTTCCTAGCTGCTCATCAACATATCTTATTCCGCCGTCATAGTGCGCCATTGCGTGGTTTATCTCTTCCTGGGGCAAATTTGCATGCCCGAAGATTATGTCTCCCCTATTATATTTCTTGTTATGCCATGTATCATAATCATGGTTCCCTTTGTAATCCGGGTCAAACATATGCTCAAAAGGCCTTGGTATGGGGTAAGGCCAGTGTAGATCATTCGTATGCATCATCAAAAAGAACTTCTTAGCTTTGTTCTTATTTATCCACCTTATAACAGTTTCGACTCTTTGTTGCGCTGTCCCAGTATGCGTATTTCTATTAAAAAAATCTTTTATTGCCCTTTTAATTTTGTTTCTTACCTTCCAAGAAAGTGCATCATACTGGTCAAAGCCCTTTTCAGTTCCATCTCTTGGGATTCCTCCGGATCTTACAAAAGCAGTTGCATAACTATGGCTTTTCAGGATTTCAGTCAATGTAGTAACAGACTCGTGCATTCTTTTGTTGGCTATAAGCCTTATTCCATGGCTGTGCGGGTAAAGCCCGGTAAGCATAGACGCGATTGCAGGATCCGATCTTGGAAGGACCGTATAGGCATTGGAAAATATGGCTCCTTTCTCTGCAATCTTATCTATATTGGGGCTGGTATCTCTATGATGCCCATTAATGCCAAGATGGCTAGGCCTCAGCGCATCTATTATAAGCAATAATATATTCATATTTCCACCAGAATCAGCATCAGGGGTTTTTGTTGCTTTATATAACTTTTTATAGGGACAAGTTATTTTATTTGTCCAGTTTCAGCAGCTTCCTCGCATCTTCCAAATCAAGATGAAAGTCAACTTCCTTCCATTTTGTCTTGCCATCTATCTCAAAGGTCCTTATGGCTATGCCCTTATGCGACATCAGGTTAAAGGTTTCCAGCCAGAATTTGCTCAGGTATTCCTTATTCCTTGCCAGTTCCTCAAGATTGTCTTTAAAAACTTCCCTGTATTTTTTGCCGCTAACAAGAACCAGCCCTACAGATTCGCAGTCTGCCTTGTCGTTGTCTATTTCCTTGCTTACCCTACTGACAAGGCCATCGCTAAGCAATACCTTCATGTCGCCATCTGCATATGCTTCTTTTCGGCTTATTGTGAGGAATATTCCGTCTTTGTGTTTCTTGGCAAGGTTATGGAAGACGTCATGCTCAAAAATATTATCCCCGTTCGTTATTATAAAATCCTCTTCCATAAGCGGTTTAGCGAGCCATAAGGACATAAGATTATTTGATACTTCATAAAAGGGGTTGTATATTGTTCTTACCTCGAGGCCGTTGTCCCTGTACATCTTAATCTTGGCCTCTATCTGCTCTGCAAGATGCCCAACCACAAGGACAACCTCGTCTATTGCTTTTGATTTTTTGATGTTTTCAAGCTGCCTCTCAAGCAAAGTCATGCCGTCCCCTATATCCAAAAGAGATTTGGGAGTATTCCTAGTCAAAGGAAATGCCCTAGTTCCTTTTCCGGCAGCCAAAATTATTATTTTGATTCTCATCACCTAAAAAATCAAAAATATTCTCTCAGCCAGTATTCCAAATTTAACAGCATCCATACTTTTCGCCCAAAATTTTCATCTTCGTTATTGCTGATATTAGCATCTATCCACTCTTTAAGATTTTTTTGATTTATAAACATGCGTATCTTTGAATTTTTATTTAAAAGTTCTCTTTTTGCGACAGTGCTTATTTTGCCCTTAAACCACGCATCCAGAGGCACTGGAAAGCCTTTCTTCTTCCTCTGCAAAACCTCCCGTGGCAGCAAATCCTTGCATGCTTCCCTTAATATATATTTTGGTGTGTCGTTGTTCTCGCTTATCTCGTCAGAGGTTTTATTGAACGATTTTATCATATGAAAAGGGGATTTCCATTTCATCTTGTGCTTGGTTGGCACGGTAAACATAAACTCCACAAGCTCATGGTCAACGTACGGGACCCTGCCCTCAACAGAGGCTGCCATTGTCGGGCAGTCTAATCTTTGTAAGAGGCCTGGAAGGTGCAGTTTCTCAAAGACATACCATATTTTTTCGTAATAAGGCCTCTTCCTTGCCTTATAAAAGTGATTTGCGAATATCTTGTTTAGCTTTTCATCGTTTTTAATGGCTTCATTCATTTTATCATTGAAAATCAATTTTTTTTCTTGTAATGGGAAATAAGAGTATTGGTGCAAAAAATGCTCAAGCTCGGAATCAAATTTTTTATTTTTATATTTTAAAATGAAGCCCTTGAAAAGGCTCTTTCTTAAAAATGATGGCAGACTATTAATAAATTTCAGTTTCTTGTAGTCCAAGGGGCTCCTGAATAATCTTCCATACCCAGAGAATATCTCATCTGCGCCTTCTCCTGAAAGGACTACTGTTATATATTTTTTAAGCTCTTTTGACATCAGATAAATAGGAACTTCATTAGGGACTGCTAGAGGAAGGTCTTTGTACCTTATCAGCTTCTTCATATTTTTTAGATAGTCTTTCATTGAAAGCAGTATTTCCCTATGCTCCGTATTGTGCATTTTGGCAACTAGTTTTGAATAATAGAATTCATTAAAGCCCTCTTCCTTAAACCCGATAGAAAAGGTCTTTACTTTTTTGCCGGAGCATTTTGCCATCAACGCAACAATAATGGAAGAATCAAGACCCCCGCTAAGATATGCGCCCACTGGCACATCGCTTATCATGCGCCTTTGCACGGATTTTTCAAGCAGTTTCCTGATCACATTTTTATAGTGCTTTTCTGGTTCATTCGTTGTGTTTTTTGAAAGGTCAATATCCCAATATTCCCTAATCTCAATTTTATTGTTCTTAATAGTCAGATAATGGCCTGGCAATAGCTTGTATATGCCATCAAACAATGTCTCTTCGCCTATTTCATACCTATAGGAAAGGTAGCTTGAGACTGCTTCCAGATTTACATTTCTTTTGGAATTTGGATGCTTTAAAATGGCCTTTATTTCAGAAGCAAAAACAAATTGGCCGTTGATTGTGCTGTAATACAATGGCTTTATTCCGATCCTGTCTCTCGCTACAAACAGCTCATTTTTCCTGGAATCATATATCGCGAAGGCAAACATGTCATTGAACCTTTCCAGGCATTTTTCTCCCCATTCCTTATAAGAATAAAGTATGACTTCTGTATCGGAGTCTGATGTGAATTTATACCCTTTTTTGATTAGCTCTTCTCTTATTTCTTTGTAATTATAAATCTCGCCATTATATGTAATCCAAAGTTCCTTTTTATCATCAGGCATCGGCATGTGGCCGTTCTTTGACAAGTCCAGTATGGCAAGCCTCCTGTTTCCTAAGGCTGCATTTTTTAAGATAATAGTGCCGGAATCGTCAGGGCCCCTATGCGCCATGGAATTGGTCATATTTGCCAATACTTTCCTAGATATTTTTTTATCCTTTACAAGATTGTAAATTCCTGTTATTCCACACATTTTAGATATAAGCTAGGTATTGGCAACTAACTTCGGTTTATATAATTTGCCTTGCCTTTATTTCAGAAAACTTAATAAATTGGGCAATTTGTCAAAAACCACTAGTAATGGATTGGTAGCATGTTTGCTTATCACAAATATGATCAGTGGTTTTTGAGCATGAACTGAGAAATTTGCTTTGTGCAAATTTCTGGTTCCATGAGAAATCTACATAGTAGATTTCTGTGGCGCAAGAAATGCCGAGCATTTCTTTGCGTGTTAAAAATCCAGCGGGATTTTAAACACTCGGAAATATACCATAATTATATATGGTTATTGGACTACGTCCATCAGTTACAAACCGATGGTATATTTCTGACATATCAAAATCTCTTTTTATTGGGTAACAACATTAAAAATGAAAATAACCTACAAAGAGATAAAGGAAGGGCAGAAGCATGATATTGAAGTAAGGCTTATTGTAAACATGATATACAGGAAATTCTCAACTCCCTTTACCTTTGCTTTCATCAGGATGGGATTCTCGCCAGAAGCAGTTTCCATATTGAGTTATCTGCCATTATTGGCAGGATTCTATTTGCTTTCTTTGGGGACATATGTCGCTATGATTGCAGGATTCTTGTTTTTTATGTTATTCAAGATATTAGATTGCTGTGACGGCGAAGTTTCCAGAATAAGTAACCCGGATACAATGCAGGGTAAAATGAATATGGAGGGGGCATACTTTGATTCAGTAGGTCATTTAATTTATCCTGTTTGCCTTGGAGTGGGTCTTGGAATAGGCCTATTCAGATTTTACAATAATCAAATTTATTTGGTTTTGGGAGCATTGCTTTCCATCCTTTTTGCCTTGGAGTATGGGCTAAGCCAGTTTGCGAAGTTTTATCTGAGGAGAGGCGTATTAAACAGGAACATAAAGATTGGAATGACGGACAAGAAGTTGCAGCAGGAACTTGGAAAAAGGATGAACAAAAACATGAATCTCGCAAAAAAAAATATTTTTCTAAGACTATTTAGCATTTATCCGGTGCAAGGCTTGGTTTATGTAGGGGAATTCATTTACCCTATAGCGATAATTTTAATCCTGATAGAGATGTATGCAAATGATTATCTGAAAAATATTGTTCTGCTGCAGGGCATCGGGCTGCTGATGCTGTATATATGGTTGCTGGCTTTTGCCAAAACAATCTGGATAATCAATTTTATTTACAGGATGAAGAAAGAAAAGTATATATCTGCTCTGCTAAAGAACCTTCAGAATAAGAGAACTTAAATCTGCAATTTTTTAAAGGTGAGAGTTTTGAGAATACTTGGATTTAACGGAAACGATGATTCAGGCGCGGCATTGCTTGAAGACGGGAAAATAAAGTACGCTGTCAATGAGGAAAGGTTGATTAGGATTAAGCTTTACAAAGGCTTTCCTCAAAAATCAATAAATCTTATTTTAGAAGAAAATAGGATTAAGCCCAATGATATAGACAAGGTAGTTGTTACAGGATATCCTTCAAAATATCCAAGCATAAAAGATTACCTGAAAAAGCTTGCAGCCACTTCTCCTTTATATTATTACTATGTTGCTGGCAGGTTCAAATACATGCATCATGTGATAAGGGTAGATTTTAAGGAAACTATGTCAAAAGCAAGAAAACTGTTTCCTAAATCTGAGATAATTAATGTTGATCACCATCTTGCGCATGCTGCCTCCGCGCACTTTACTTCAGGCTGGGAAAAAAACCTGATAGTTACTGCAGACGGCTGGGGTGACAGGCTTTCAAACGGAGCTTATATAGGCAATAATACGCAAATAGAAAGAATACACTGCTCTCATGAAATGGATTCTCTTGGATATTTCTACGGCAGGCTGACTGTGGCGCTTGGCTTTAAGTTCCACAGGCATGAAGGTAAGGTTACGGGGCTTGCAGCCTATGCTAAGCCGACAAAAAGGCTCATGAAAATAATGAAAAGAATGGTTTACTTTGACAGAAAGAGCATGTCCTTCAAGTCGAAAATAGGCAAATATTATATTCCATCATCCGATGTAAAATCAGGTTTCATCAGACTTTTTTCAAGCTTCAAGAAAGAGGAAGTTGCTGCAAGTGCACAGGCATGGCTGGAAACTGTGTTTAAAGAATACATGGAAGCCTTGATAGACGAGAAGGGTACATCAAATGTTGTCCTTTCCGGAGGCGTTTTTGGCAATGTAAAACTTAATCAGAGAGTCCATGAGATCAAAGGCGTAAAAAACATTTTCATACATCCGCATATGGGGGATGGGGGGTTGGGAATTGGCGGTGCCTTATATGTCCATAATCAGGAAAGGCCAATGAATGTTAGTTTGAAGGATGTTTACCTAGGCCCGGGATACTCAAACAATGGAATAAAGAAAGAGCTTGATAAAAGTAGGCTAAAATATGCTTATTACAAAGACCCTACTGGGGCTGCAGCTGATCTTCTTGCAAAGGGCCAGATAGTTGCGAGGTTTGACGGTAGGATGGAATACGGCCCAAGGGCTCTGGGTAACAGGACTATAATGTACCAGACTACAGACAAAAGCGTAAATGACTGGCTTAACAAAGATCTAAAAAGGACGGAATTCATGCCTTTTGCGCCTGTTGTTTTGTCGAAATACGCAAAAAAATGCTTTAACAACATAAAAGGCGCAGAGTATGCCGCAAAATTCATGACCATAACTTTTGACTGCACAGAATGGATGAGAAAGAATTGCCCTGGAGTAGTGCATCTTGACAACACAGCAAGGCCGCAGTTGATAGACATGAAAACAAATCCTGGTTACTTTAAGATTTTGGATGAATACAGGAAACTTACAGGAATCCCTGCCCTGATAAACACTAGCTACAACATGCACGAAGAGCCGATTGTATGCAGCCCGTATGATGCCATTAGGGCTTTCAAACTAGGACACCTAAATAATCTCCTCATAGGGAACTACATTGTAAGCCAGAAGGGATAAATGTGAGAAAATCTTTAAATATGCTGCTTAATTCTTAGGTAATATAAAATGGTCAGCTTAAAAGGCAGGAAAATACTGCTTATAGGTGGTACGGGCTTCATTGGCTTGCATTTAGCCAAGAGGCTATTGGAGCTGGGAAGCGATGTTGCAATTTTTGGCAAAAATGAAGCTAAAAAGGGAAAATTAGATTTCAGGAATAAAATAAATTTCATCAAAGGGGATGTTGTAGATTATAAAGCAATTGAGAAAAGTGTAAAAAATAAAGATGCTATAATCAACCTGGCGGCAGTTGTTCAGGACTATTCTGAATTCGATCCTTACCTTGACTTGGAAGTCAACTGCAAAGGCCAGCTGAACATACTTGAGGCCAGGAAAAGGATAAATCAGAAGGCAAAATATATTTTTATGGGGAGCAGGACTCAATTCGGCAGGGTAAATGAAAAAGATCTGCCAGTTCATGAAGACCTATGCCAAAGGCCAATCTCATTATATGGAATACACAAGAGCACTGCTGAGAATTATTGCAGCCTATACAAAATGGCATTTAACCTTAAATCAATCATCTTGAGGCTTCCTCAGGTTTACGGGCCAAGCCTGGCAGGTAAAAATGCCCATAGCATAGTTGACAGGTTTATAAGGAAGGCTTTGATAAATGGAGAATTTGGCGTCAATGGTTATGGGAAAGACATCAAGGATTTGATATATGTGGAAGATGTGGTTGATTTGATGGTAAGGGTGTTGGAGTCTGAAATTGAAGAAGGGGCGTTCAATGTTGGCTCAGGGAAAAAGGTTAAATTAATTGAAATTGCTGAAAAAATAGTCAAATTATGCGGCTCTGGCAGTTTCAGGGCAGTTCCTTTTCCAGAAGAGCTCGTAAACTTTGAGTTGGGAGGTTTTTATTTCGACATTTCAAAAGCAAAAAAAGCATTTAATTGGTCTCCAAAAATAAAAATAGAAGAAGGCTTAAAAAAAACAATAGATTTCTACAGGAATAAAGGTGGATAGAATGAAAGTTTTTATTACCGGCGGAGCAGGATTCATGGGGAGCAATTTTGCCAGGCATATGGTAAAAAATTATCCTGATTATGAGTTCATAAACTACGACAAGCTTACTTATGCAGCTGACTTAAGGAACCTTAAAGACATGGAAAACAGGAAAAATTACAGGTTCGTAAAAGGCGATGTATGTGATTTCAAGCTTCTAGTGAAACTGCTTAAGGGTGTTGATGCTATAATCCATCTTGCTGCTGAAAGCCATGTTGATAATTCCATAGGCAATTCATTGATATTCACCATGTCAAATACATATGGGACCCATGTGCTGCTAGAAGCTGCAAGGCTTAATAATGTTAAGAGATTTGTGCACGTTTCGACTGATGAGGTTTATGGGGATATAGAAAAAGGCTCATTCAAGGAAGATTCCATGCTTAACCCGAATAACCCCTACTCAGCCTCAAAGGCAGGTGCAGAGATGATAGCACGTTCCTATTACAAGACTTACAAAATGCCGATAATTGTTGTGAGGGGCAACAATGTTTTTGGGCCATGCCAATATCCTGAAAAAATAATACCCACTTTCATAACTATGCTGCTGCAGGGTAAAAAAGTTCCATTACATGGAGACGGATCAAACATAAGGACTTATATTTACGCAGATGATTTCTCACTGGCCCTTGAAACTGTATTCGGAAAAGGAGTGATAGGGGAAATTTACAACATCGGCACAAAAGATGAGCGCTCAAACATTCAAATCGCCAAAACTTTGATAAGGAAGTTTGGTAAGGATGAAAGCTACATTGATCATGTGAAGGACAGGCCATTCAACGACAAGAGGTACAGCATAGACATAGCAAAGATAAAAGCGCTGGGATGGAAGCAAAAGCATGAATTTGGAACTGCATTGGATGAGACTATAGGCTGGTACAAAAAAAACGTGGAATGGTGGAAAGACAAGGTAAATAAGCGGAAATAAGATGGATAAAAAAATAAAAGTATTGATTCTTACGAGGTCTTTTCCAACAAAGCAGAATCCTGTTGCTGCAATATGGCTTCTTAACCAATTGGAAGAACTAAAAGAATATTGTGACCTTAAAGTGATATTCCCCTATGCTTATGTTCCAAAAATAGTGTTCCTTAATCCCTACCACCGCTTTTCCGATGTACCGGAAAAAGAAAGCATAAAAGGAATCGAAGTTTACCATCCAAAATATTTCATGATTCCAAGGGTTGGATTCAAGCTTAAGCTGCTGCATTGGTACCTCGCCATAGAAAGCTTTCTTTCTTATTTTGCATCAAAAAAGACTGTTAATGAAATAATGGAAAAATGGGATCCGGATATTGTGCATGTGCAGGGTGCACTAAGCGAGAGTCTAACCGCAAAAATGATAAAAAAGCGCTATAAAAAGCCTCTGCTTCTTACTGTTTACGGTGAAGATATCACACTTTATCCTCATAAATTTCCTTCGAAATATCTTGCTATGCTTGCTCTGAAGAATGCTGACACTATAATATGCCAGAGCGTGTTCTTGAAAAATGAAATTAAAAAACTGGGAATAAAAAACAAAGGGTTCTATATAATACCTATGGGAACAAAAGCAAAGGATTTTAAGCCGAGGGACAAAAATAAAGCAAGAAAAAAATTAAGCTTGCCTCAAAACAAAAAAATAATACTATTTGTAGGACATCTTGTGGAAAGGAAAGGGATAAAGTATCTTATCCATGCAATGAGTAATATAACAAAAAAAGAAAAAAATTCTGCGTGTTATATAATAGGAACGGGCTACCAGGAAGAAAGCCTGAAAAAATTGGCAAAGGATGAAGGGCTTGGAAATTGTGTTGAGTTTCTCGGGCAAAAAACAAATGCAGAGGTTGCTGATTACATGAACGCTTCAGATCTTCTGGTGCTTCCGAGCCTGAATGAAGGGCTGCCTGTTGTGGTGTATGAGGCATTGTCATGCGGCACTCCAGTTGTAGCAACAGAAGTTGCAGGTACTCCGGAGTTAGTGAATAAGGATGTTGGCTTCTTGGTCAAGCCTAAAAATACAGAGGATTTGCAGGAAAAGATCTTTTTGGCCTTAAGAAAAAAATGGAATACAAAAAAGCTTCTGGAAAGGACAAAAGAGTTTAGCACGGAAGTAACTGCAAAAAAAGTGTTTAGAGTATATAATGGATTGATGGGAAAGCAGAATTAAATAGAATTAAATTTGAAATATAACCGCTCCCTGATTTTGGAATATTGGCCTGAATAATCCGGACTGCGCAATTTCCTGTATCTTGCTGTTCGTCTCATTTGCTCCAAAAGTTTTCGCTGTCCTGCCATCTATGATAAGATATTCATAATCCTTGCTCTTCAGCCAGTTATACTTTTCCTGCGCAGTATCATTGAATCCTGTCTTCCTGTAGTCCAAAACACCCTTGCACCAGCTGCATGAGAACATATCCGAGCCTATGACAGGGTCATCGTGGGAAAATGCAAATACTTTGGAGTTTTTCGGCAGATTTTCCTTCATCCATAAGTATGCTGTTATCTCCTCGCCAGAGGTCCAAAAAGCCCCTGGGGGCCAAGTTGCTGTGTTTACTGCTATTTTCTGCTGGGTGGATGTAAAATACATCCCAGTTATCAATAGAATTAATACAGCCAATTTGCCTATACCTCCAATAGACCCTTTTGCCTTCTGCATTAAGTTTATAGTGCCTTCTGCTGCCAAGGTGCATACTGGAATTGCAAGGAGCATCCATGCCCTAAAAGGAGACAATTTAAATTTAAATGGCGCTGCATTAACCGCATAAAAAAGGAAACCAAACCAGACTAAAGTTATAATAAGATATCTGTCTTTAAACTCGCTGTTAGTATAATCTGACACTATTAAAGCCGATATTGCTAAAATGCTAAAAATTAAAGTAATGACTAAAAACATCTGGTCAGAAATGAAAACACTAAATTGAATTGGCTGGCTATTGCCATCCACCCATATCTCCTTAGTGTAGGTAAAAAACAGCAATAAGATCATAGCACTAGTTAAAATCAAAAAAGACGATAAAAAAATTTTTTTATTTTTCTTGATTGCGTCCATGTTATTAAAAATAATATATGCCAAGGCAATAACAACAAGTATCGATAAAACAATTCCAATCCCTATTGGATTATTAATCATATTTTGCTTTTGCGCAAAAAAAAAGTCTTTAAAGGTGTAAACCCTGTCTGCCGTTCCGCCAACGCCAAATGCAGCTGCTCCTGTCCCAACCTGGATTCCCAAGCTTTTCAATGTTTTAGAAACCCCATACCTAATAAACATGGGAATCCACCAAAAAATGAAGGATAAGGCTGCTCCGGAAATGCCCGCTAATGCATCCCACACAAGAAATTTCCTCTGCAAAAGTGTTTTTGCCAAAAAATATAATACAAAAAAAAGCCCAAAATAAGTTCCATGTGTTGGAGAAGATGTGAAAGCAGTGACCATCACCAAGGCTGCCAAAATCCACCATTTCCTGTCGTGCTTTATCCGCTCCATGGCATAAAAAATAACAAAATACAAAGGAACAGTCAAAGATATTCCCCATATAAAATGGGACATAAAAGCTGGTATGGACAGCAGGGCAAAAGCTGAAAATAAAGCCTTATTTCTGTCTCCTGTGAATTCCCTGACAAAAAAATAGAAGAATATTGTGCTTAAAGATATTATTAGAGCGTTGAAAAACTTTATAGTCCAGTAAACAGAATCATTGGTCTGGTGCAGTATTCCAAGCATAATGTCATAAGATGGCGGATAAGGATTCATGTAGCGTATATGCTCTGCCTCAGGCAAAAAGGCGTTTTTCTCCATAGAATAAAACTTTACTCCGTTTGCATGCCCCCATGAATCATCGTCTTCCAGATAAGGGTAATTAAATGCCCCTGTCCCGTAAATATAAAAATTAATAAAGAAAAGTATCAGCATAAGAAATATGCTCAGATTTGTTTTTGTCAGTTTAAAGGAAAAATTAAATTTATTGTAGTTTCTGGATAAGTAGTATAATGGATAGGCTAAGCTTAATGCAAGGATAATTCTCCAATCGGCGGGTATTTTAATAATATTTAGCGCCAGGGCCAAAAAGGGCAGCAAAGAAAGCCCGAAGCCTATTCTCATAAGATTCCTTTCAAGAAAATTTTCTGAGTTTTTTACAAAAGAAGACGCAGTAAATCCTAAGCAAAAAGTGTAGACAAAGAAAAGCGCTATTGTAAGATAATCCATTTTAACTGATAAATATAATGTTTTTAAAAAGGTTTTTGTCTACTGCAAGAAAACAGGCAAAAAATCATTTTGAGGGGTTGTTTTTAATCTCTGCTATGCAGTTGCAGATATGCCTTATTTTCTCCTCTGTTAGGTTTACTGAACAAGGCAGATAAAGCCCTTTTTTCTCAAGTGCTTCGCTTACAGGAAAATTTCCTTTTTGATTAAATACCGGCTGCTTGTGCATTCCAGTAAAAAAGAATCTTGTGTCTATGCCTTTCTCAAACAATTTTTTCTTGATTTCATCTCTGGAAATGCCGAATTCATTCTCAATTAGGATGCCATACATCCAGTATACGTTCCTTACGTCCCTAGACTCAAAAGGGATAGTAAGTCCTCTGACCTTGCCAAGGTGTTTATTGTAAGTCTTAGCAACCCATATCTTCTTTTTTATGGTCTCTTCGATGTATTCGAGCTGCGCAAGCCCTATAGCCGCCAACACGTTTGACAATGAATACTTAAAGCCGATATCGTGATGGATAAACCTTCTTTCCTTGTCAAAGCAAAAATTTCTGTATGACTGGGATTTCTCAGCTAATTTCTTGTCGTCAGTCACTGCCATGCCTCCCTCTCCGGTAGTTATTACTTTATTGGTATAGAAGCTGAAGGCATTTATATGCCCAAAGCTTCCTGCTTTCTTTCCCTTGTACAAAGCGCCATGGGCTTCTGCAGCGTCCTCTATGACATAAAGCCCATGTTTCTCTGCAATTTCCATTATAGGGTCCATATTGCATGGGTGTCCGTAAATATGCACAGGAATTATTGCCTTTGTTCTTTTCGTTATTTTTTCTTCTATTTTATTGGTGTCAATAGTCCATGTTTTTGAGTCAGCATCGACAAAAATTGGCTTTCCTCCCTGATAAACAACTGCAAGGGCAGGAGCGATCATTGTAAAATCAGGAACAATAACTTCATCTCCTTTCTTGATTCCTACAGAGGCTACTGCAACATGCAAAGCTGCTGTTCCACTTGTTACACCAACCCCGTACTTGACATTGCAATATTTGGCAAACTCTTGCTCGAATTTCTCATTATATTTGCCAAAAGCGGAAATCCAGTTGGATTTTAGGCAGTCTAAGACATATTTTTCCTCATTTCCTTTCATTAGAGGCTCAAAGACAGGAATCATTTTTACATCTCAACTCTGTATGTATCGTCTTCATAACCGCCATCTGAGCGTTGCCTGTCAGTAAACACCAAAAAGGTTGTATCTTCCAGTGCTTCCAATGAATGCGCCACCATTGGCGGAATATCAACTATATCCCCCTCATCCATGATAATTATTTGCGGCTTTTCACTATTGTCATCCATGTTTTTTAAGGTTAATTTAATTTTACCGGAAAAAATATAAGTTATCTGCCTTGCTGTTTTATGGTAATGGCTGCCCCTGACAGAGCCCTTCTTTGATGTCAGCATTCCTATATGCTTTATGTTCTCCTTGTCCAATAGGTCGTAAATGGCCCCTCTTCCATCCTTAAAGACTGGTTTTATTTTTTCCTTTTTTATCTTCATTTTGTTAAACTACTCTGGGATGCGGCATAGGGATAATAAATTTTCCCCCTTGCTTCTTGTAATCGCCAAGATTTTTAATTATTTCATCTGCAAGGTTCCAGGATAATAATAATGCATAATCTGGTTTGTCTTCCATCAATTTCTGGTCTGGTACTATATGAATATGTGTTCCTGGAGTATATAACCCTATCTTTGTTTCAGCCCTTTCAGTTATATAATCCAGTATATCATTGTCTATTTTGCAATAGTTCAGCAAGGTGTTTCCTTTTGCTGGAGCTCCAACCCCCACAATCCCCTTGCCTTGCCTTTTGATGTCATTAAGCATTGACATAAGTTCCTGCCTGTGCTTTTTTACGCCCAGCGCAAATTTCCTTAGGGTCTCAATGGAATGAAGCTTTGCCTTTTCCTCCTTTTCAACGTATTCCTTGACTACAGCAGAAATTTTTCTTTTGCCTTCTTTTCCGGCAAAGACCCTCAATGAGCCTCCATGCGTCTGCACCATCTCAATGTCAAAAACATCCATTCCATGCCTCTTGAAAAAGGGTACTATTGGCT
Organism: Candidatus Woesearchaeota archaeon; assembly: GCA_016184145.1. Taxonomy (GTDB): domain Archaea; phylum Nanobdellota; class Nanobdellia; order Woesearchaeales; family GW2011-AR4; genus JACPDF01. The sequence goes on from JACPDF010000032.1 coordinate 24,358, forward strand.
TTACTGAGATATAACCTAGGTGCTCATGGTAAATGGTGTCATACAGCATGTCCTGTATCAAAATCAGGGAGTAAGGGACTTCAAAAATAAAGACCCCCTCATCTTCTAATAAGAGTTTTATTGACTCTACAAAATCGCCTATCTCCGGCACATGGGCAAACACGTTCGTTGCTGTAATAACGCTTGCTTTCCCCTTTTCTTTCAGAATCTCATTTGCAAGTCCGGAATTAAAGAATTTTGGTATAGTCTCAACGCCCCTTTTATTTGCCTTTTGGGCAAGATTTGACGCCGGGTCTACACCTAAAACCTTCATTCCCTGCTCCTTGAATCCTGAAAGCAGTACCCCGACATTGCTTCCTACATCAATAACCAAAGAACCATGCTTTAGATTGAACTTGCTGCAGACATGCCTGCTCATCTCAATGAAATGGTTTCTGAAAGATTTTGAAGTTGAATTGTCATACGGATAATTTCTGCAATATAATATATCTCCTGGCACAGTATAGTCGAGCTGCATATGGCCGCAATTCTTGCATATGCATACTCTCAAAGGGAAATATGATTCCGGCTCGTCAAGCTGTCTTTTTGTAAGGAAGCTGTCAGATGGTGGTGTGAAGCCTAGATCTAGGAACTGCTCCAGTTCAGTGCTTCTGCAAAACCTGCATTTTGTTTCTTTGCCCATGTTAATTTCCTACTTTTTCTTACTTTTTTCTGGTTTTATTTATCTTTATTTATAAATGTAACGCTTTTGTTTGCATATTCTGATGCAGCCAACAACAACATTTTTAAAACCTGGAATTTTCCGCCTATTATGCAGGAAAAGGTATCAATTTCCATTGACAGGGATCTTCTCTCAAGAGTTGACAACCTTGTAGACGGTCATACAATAAAAAAGCGCTCCAAGGCGTTTGAATTTGTTCTTGACGAGTACTTCAAAGGGCTCATGGTAAACAACCTCGTGATTCTTGGCGGCTCGGATGTTAAGATAGACGGCAGGGTTGTTTTGAGCAATGTAAAAAAATTAATGAATTTCGGAGTAAAAAAAGTTTTTATAATAGGAGACAATAATTTTGACATATTAAAAAACAATTTTTCAAAATTGGGTTTGGAAGTTGGAATAATAAAGGAAAAAACATTGCTAGGAACTGCTGGAGCATTAAAGCTTATCGAAGGCAGAATAAACAAGCCATTCCTTGTAATCTTCATAAATATAAAGTTTGATTTCGATGTAGCAGAGATGATAAGCCTGCACAAGCAGAACAGCTCTATAGCTACAATTGGCGTCACATTGGCAAGAAAAAATACAATACCAAACAATATTGCTGTTGAAGGCAATAAGATAACCTCCTATAACAAGAAAAAGAACCAGTTCATAAACGCGGGAATTTACCTTTTTGAGCCAAAAATCTTTTCCCATCTGCCAAAAAAGGGCACTCTGGACAGGGATGTTTTTCCAAAACTTGCGGAGCAGGGGAAACTTTATTCATATATAATAACGGAAAACTGGGAGTATCTTGGAAAATGAAAAAGAAAGTTTCGGTAATATTGCCCGTATACAACGAAAAAGGGAACATAGAAGAATTGGTAAGGCAGGTTTATTATTACACTGGAAAGGACTTGTTTGAGATTATTGTTGTTGATGACGATAGTCCTGACGGAACTGCAGATATAGTAAGAAAGCTCCAGAAAAGACACAAAAATTTGAGGCTTGTGGTCAGGAAAAATGAAAAAGGGCTTCCTTCAGCAATCTGGCGCGGCATACAGGAATCCTGGGGCAATATCGTAGTGTGGCTGGACGGTGATCTTTCCCATCCTCCAAAATATATACCCGAAATGCTGAAATTCATCGGGGACTATGATATTGTATGCGCCTCGAGGTATGTCAATCAGGGGAAAGACGCAAGGTCATTTATCAGGGTATCAGCAAGCAAAATTATAAACGTCCTGGCCTATATTCTATTGGGGCTAAAAGTAAAGGACCTTACTTCTGGATTCTACGCAGTAAAAAAAGATGTTTTCAGGAAAGTAAGGATTATGCAAACTGGATTTGCGGAATACTGCATTAGGTTTACTTACGATTCTGTTAAAAACGGATTTAGAATAAAGGAAGTGCCTTATATATCCCCGAACAGGAAAAAGGGTGTTTCGAAAACAGAGAGAAATTTTTTCAGGTTTCTCAGGGACGGGTATCTTTGCGGCAGGGAAATAATAAAAATAAGATTTAGCGGATAAGGCAAATATCCAGCTTAAAACTCAGAAAACATAAGTTATAAAAATCCCAACATAATTTTTGGTTAAAGATGCAACAAAAAAATTTGAATAAAAACATGGCGATATACTTACTGGTACTCATAATATTTCTAGGCGCTTTCCTGAGGTTTTTTGACATTGGCAGCGAAAGCTTCTGGCTCGATGAGGGCACAACAGCTTTGACGATAAAAAAGCACAATGCATTGGAGATAATACAGAATGTGAAAGAAAAGGGGCAGATACTTCCAACATATTATTCTTACGGCAAGTACAGGTATGACGAGGACTTGCCTGCCTACTATGTGCTGCTAAGCGGCTGGGTTGGTGTTTTCGGTATGAGCGAGATCGCATTCAGGTCTTTTTCCGCAATATTCGGCATATTGGCATTGACAGCCGTATTTTATCTTGCAAGATACCTGTTTGACGAAAAAACTGCTTTGTTGGCGACTTTTCTCTCGGCTATTAATTTAATTCTCCTGTGGTATTCCCGGGAAGCTAGGCAATACAGCTATCTCTTGTTCATGAGTTTGTTGTCAGTTATTCTTCTTTTGAAACTGATAAAAGAAGGCAAGGCCAGGCATCTTGCAGGCCTTGTAATCGTGAATGCGTTTATAATATACTCTCATTTCCCCTGGCTGATGTTTGTCTTTTTTGAAGGATTATATGCTTTGTACATAATATACTTAGACTATACTCAAAAGAGAATACTACACAAAAAGGTTATCGCCGCCTTCCTGATAATGGCGCTATTATACCTTCCAATAATAGGAAGAGCAATATTCAGCGAAACGCTAACCACCAACCTTTATGGAAAGCCAGATATTGGCCAGATTGCAAAATTTGGGGTCCAGCTTTCCACATGGCTCTATCCGAGTGTAGGGATGAGGCAGGAAATATATGATTCTACGTTTAATTTTTCCTTCTTTGAGTGGTCATTATTGCTTTCTTCTATAGCTACTGCAATTCTTTTTGGGTTATTATTCCTTTATGGGATTAAAAAGTCATTTTACAAAAAAAATTCCGCCATTTTCTTGCTTTTTATGTTCTTTATTCCGATAATTGTCGCGCTAACTTTATCCTGGCTGCACCCTGCAATAACGGTATTCATGATAAAGCAGATGATTTATATCATCCCTGCTTTTTTGATATTTGTTTCTGTGGGGATATCAAAAACAAGATTCATCATTCCGTTGATTGTCATTATAGCAATTCTAAATGTCTTGCCTATATTTGCTTACTACCATAACATTGACAAGCAACAGTTTAGGGAGGCTGCACAATTTTTACCAAAGGATGAGCCGATTTTCATAAACATAGAGACCGCGCAGGTGATATTCCAGTATTATTATGGTGAAAGCGGTAATGTAGTTGGTGTGAGTGATGTAGAAGACATCAAGAAAAAGCTGGAAAATGTGGATTCTTTTTGGATGCTTTTGACTTTTACAAAATATTCCGATCCTGAAGGCAGCATAAAGAAGTACCTGGATGTAAATTATGAGCTTATAGAAGAAAACGATAATTTCTTTGACATAAGGCTGCTGCACTATAAGAGGAAATAATTCATTTCCTTATTATAGCCACTATGTATAGAAATAACGATTTGAAATTCAGCCTGATTTTGAAGTTAAGGTTCAGGGCTTTAAGCTGATTTTTCAGCATCTTATAGGTATAAAACCTATGGGCCTCCCATGGAAATAGGCCATTCAGGCCCGGAATCCTGGTGAAAAGGTAGTAGATATAATAAGGGGAGTAGATAGAAGGCACCAAAATCACAATTTTCCCTCCTTTTTTGGTGACTCTCACCATTTCCTCTATGGGTTTGCTGTTGATTTTGTCATCATCAAAATGCTCCACCACTCCGGTGTTAAAGGTTATGTCAAACGTGTTGTCCTTAAATTTCATCTTTTGTATGTCTCCAAGGACTAAAGAATATTTTTTTTTCTGGACCTTACTCCGAATAAAATTTATCCTTGATCTTTCAAGCGCCTTTTCTGATATGTCAATTCCAGTTACCTTCTTGGCCTTTTTGGCTATTCTTACCAATGATTCTGATGTTCCGCATCCTGCCTCTAAAATGGTTTTTCCTTCCATGTTGCCAAGATAAGATGGAGGGATATCTGCAAAATAATTGATGCGCATAAAATCCACGATTCTGTTCAGGATGTTTTTGCTCTTCCAATATTTTTCCCAATCTTCTGGCATTTTTTTTGATTGGAGGCAGTTACTTAAAAATGTTACTCATTTGCCAAGGAGCGCTATCGCAATCAAGTGCAATAAATGCTGCAAAACAGCATCAATGCTGCTTAAACCAAATTAGAAACATATTTAAATCAACATTCTTTAGCCACGATTATGAAAATTATTGCGACAATACCCGCATTCAACGAAGAAAAGACTATAGGGGCAGTACTTAATGAAATTAATAAGGTAATGAAAGATAATAGATATGACTATAAGATACTAGTTGTTGATGACGGAAGCAAAGACAAGACAGCGGAAATGGCGAAAAAATCAGGCGCTATAGTCTATTCACACCCTAAAAATTACGGTTTGGCTGAGACTTTCAAGACAGAGATAAAAAAATCTTTGGAGCTGAAAGCGGATGTTATAGTGCACATAGATGCTGACATGCAATACCAGCCCAAAGAAATACCAGAATTGCTTAAAGAGATTGAGAATGGCTATGATCTGGTTCTTGGCAGCAGATTCAAGGGGAAGATAGAATCCATGCCGATAATGAAAAGGATTGGGAATAAGGCCTTTTCAAGGGTTATTTCAAACATAACAGGAATAAATATTTCTGATGCTCAGACAGGATTCCGGGCATTTACAAGGTATGTCGCAGAAAACATAGAAATAATTTCAGACCATACTTACACTCAGGAGCAGATAATAAAGGCAGTAAGGCAGAAATATCGCATAAAGGAGGTCCCGGTATATTTTGCAAAAAGAAAGGATAAGAGCCGATTGATATCGAACCCTTTTAGCTATGCTATAAGAGCCTGGATAAGCATAATAAGAATCTACCGCGATTATAAGCCGCTGAAGTTCTTCGGTATAATCGGGGCTTTGGTATTTCTTACAGGATTTATTCTTGGGCTTTACCTGGTATATGTCCAGATTTTTGGTGAAGGCGTAAACAGACATTTGGGATTAATGATGCTTGATATACTCATACTGAGCATTGGATTGCAGGTAATAATATTCGGCTTCATAGCAGACATGCTCAAGAAGTGAAAATGCTTGGTGAATATTTTGTTATAAGGGGGAAAATAAGCAACTTGTTTGAAGGGATATTCTACAAAAATGAGGTTGTCCTTGATATTGGCTGCGGTGACAGGCCTTATTATCATAAAAAAATAAAAGCGAAAATTGTGTGCGCAGACATTGTAAAAACGAAAAAAGGCCACATTGTTTGTGACGCCTCATCTTTGCCGATAAAAAAATCAAGATTTGACGGCGTAATATGCGTAAACTCGTTGTATTACTATAAAAATCCGTTTAACGCTGTAAGTGAATTCTCCTATGTCCTTAGGAAGGGGGGAAAGCTTGCTGTCTTAACTCCATTTATGTATCCAATCCATGATGCGCCGGATGATAAGTACAGGTTCACGGAGTACGGGCTAAGAGAGTTGCTGAAAGAAGATTTTGAGGTAAAGGAGATAAGAACCATAGGGGGAATTTTTAATCTTCCTGCTGTGTTTTTTCATTCATTGCTCAAAGGCATTCCGTTAATAGCCCCAAAAAACTTGAGGCTATTTGCCAAAATTATTTCCATTGTTGTCTTTTATATTCCTTATATATTGGCTCAGTTGCTAAGCTTATTGGATTTCCTTGACGTAACAAGAAGATGGCCTACATATTATTTTGTAGTTGCCATTAAGAAATAAATTATTTTTTTGTTGTTTTATTACCAACCTTTATTAGTTATTGAATACGCTTCTTTCATTGTGACAAATTTTATATCTGGAAATTTTTTTGCAAAATTAATAAAATCCTCCAAATCTTTTAATGCTTGGGTTGGTTTTCCATCTTTAGTTGTTGCCTCAGAGCTGTGGGTTATTACAACAAAAATAAATGGCTTTTCTGACCTGTCTGCCTTCTTATAATATTTTTCAAATGCCTTGTTGAGCAAAACTGAATTTACAGGGTCTGCCCTAAGCTTAAAACCAAAAAAATCAAAGGTTGCTATCGGGATTTCCAGAATATTTGAATTGTCATGGTTTGTTGCCTGGTAACCCTTTATGCTTAATTTCCATGGATAATGCCTCTTTACTTTGCTCCAGTCATATCTCATTGCATCATTAGTGTGCCCTTTAATCCCGGGAGTTGCTGAGCTGTCAATCTTGAAACCAAGCTTATTCAATGCCTTTGCCCCGTCAGAATCCAAAGCCCAGTTGCCCCACCTGAAGCTTATTAATTTTCCCTCGATAGTTTTACCGAGGTGCCTTCTTATTAATTCCCTAGAAGATTTTATTATTTTAAATTTCTTTTGATAACTATATAAAAAAGCGCTTGTCGCATCAAACTTTTCTCCTAGTCTTTCCTGCAATGCCAAATCAGAATCCGGATGCAAATGCAGGCCTATCTCATGGTTGTTTTTTATTATATTATTGATTTCCATTTTTATCAGATTGTGTTCTTTCCCTTTTGCTGAAAAGCAGTTTGTCGAGAGGAAAAAAGTGGTTTTTATTTTATGCTTGTGAAAAATTCTCAAAAGGTTTCTAATCCCATAATAATATCTGCTGCCTAAATTTTTTGCATTAACTCCGAAAGATAGCAGTTCTAAACTAGCTTTGCCTAAATAAGTTGAAAAAAACCTGTACAAAAGCAGCTTTATTTTTAGTTTAGGGTTCATTTTGACAATCCGTCATAAATCTTGATGAATTCTTTTGTTATCTTTTCCCATGAATAATTCCTTCTTATGAATTTAGCAGCGTTCTTTCCAAGTTCTCCTGCTTTTTTCCTGTCCTTAAGCAGGGTTATCACGGCATTGGACAGCTCATTCGAGTCTTTTTGTTTGACCAATATCCCATTATAGCCGTCTTTTATTGCAAAT
>JACPDF010000038.1 GCA_016184145.1 Candidatus Woesearchaeota archaeon
GTCGCCTGCTCCAACAAGAGCGATTATTCTGTTTTTGTACACTGCACCATCACAAAGCGCACAATAATGCACTCCTTTGTTGGCAAATTCCTTCTCGCCCGGAACATTTAGCTTCCTCCATTCAGTTCCTGTCGCAAAAATGATAGTCTTGCTTTGGTAAGTTTTGCCTTCATTTGTATCAACAAGAAAGCAACTATGCTCTCTTTTTATTTTTGTGACTTTTGATTCTGATTTTTCAGTATTGTAAGCTTCAGCATGCTTTCTCAAATTGTCAGCAAGCTCTTGTCCTGTCAATTTAATAAATCCGGGATAATTTTCAACTACATCCGTAAGTGCAATTGTGCCGCCTATGTTTTCGCCAACAAGGATTGTTTTCATATTTAGCCTGCCAGCATACATTGCTGCAGCAAGGCCTGCGCATCCAGCTCCAATTATAATTGTGTCATGCATGTTTTCAAATGCCTAGCGCCTTTTTCAGGGCATCCTTGTCAAAGCCCACTATGATAGTTCCATTTGCATCTACAACAGGAACTCCTAATTGCCCGGATTTCTGGAACATCTCGTTTCTGGCTTCTTCATTTGAGCCAACATTGACTTCCTCATATTTAACCTTGTTTTCCTTGAAGAACTCCTTGGTCTTCATGCACCAGGGGCACGTGCTGGTTGTGTATATCTTGACTTTCTTTGCAGATTGTTTTAAGCTTTTTTCCATTTTCATCATCCTCATTAATTTCAGCTATGTAGCAAGTAAAACTCTATCTTAATAAATATACTGCAACAGCCACTATAATAACAATCATCAATACAAGCATCATTGTCTTGTGCTTGCACCATTCTGTGCTGTGGCCTGTGGCACCCTTGAATTGGGCACGTCATTCCCATTTTTTACATCCTCCTTGTGTTTTTGAACTAATTTTTAAAAAGACAATAAAAGGCTGCAATTAGCAGCCGCATCCTTTGCCTTTTCCTTTTGCCATTTTCTCGCCTCCCATATTTTATTCCAGCCCTTGTTTATTAACTTTTTGTTGTAAAGAAGGAAAGAAAAGAGGTGGGAAACTTTCCTTCTTATCGAATAAATATGTCAATGGAATATAACTAACTACTCTTTAAGAGTTAAAGATGAGTTTTAACAAAAATAAAAGAAGGAAAATAACAACTTACTATTCAGACACGGTCTAAGTCATTTTTAGTTCGTGGACTCATTTTGCTGTAATAATTATTTTCAAGGCTATTAACTGCTTCCAGCAGCATTTTTATAAACCCAGTTTCTCAAAACAATGGGGGTAATAATAGTTGTCAATAAGCTCATCAAAACCAATGAAACGTAAATATCCTGCTTTATCAGCCCGGCATTAAGCGCTATCAGTGCAACAATCATTGCAACTTCCCCTCTTGGAGACATTCCCCACCCCACAATTGACGCGTCTTTGTGCGATAAGCCCTGCAGCTTTGCCGGGATATAGCAGCCTATAACTTTTGAAATTACTGCAACAACTGTCAATTCCAGCAAAAACCATTTCCTTAACGGCAGCTTCAAAAATAATATCAACAAAATCTTCTCGGTAATATCTTACTCACTGAACACAGCAGGAATTTTTGCCATTCTTTTGGCTGGCAGAATTATTTGAGATTATTGCAATGTAACCCTCTTTTTTCTAAAAATATCCATGAAATTTTTCTTATAAAGCCAATTTCTTAGAACTATAGGCGTTAGTATAGTTGTTAATAAACTCATTAAAACCAACGAAACATAAATGTCTTGCTTTATTAGACCCGCATTCAAGCCAAGCAAAGCAACTATCATTGCAACTTCCCCTCTTGGCGACATACCAAAACCTACAATAAAAGAATCTTGATTGGACATTCCCTGCAGTTTTGCTGGAATATAACAGCCAATAACCTTGGTAAGAACTGCAACAACAGTTAATGCAATTAAAAACCATATAACATTGGCCGTTAAGGCGTGGAAATCAGCCAAAATCCCCAATGAAACAAAAAATATGGATGCAAAAATGATGTGCAAGTATTCTGCCCCTTCTTTATAATCTTTGCTGTGCCTTAAAACCACGCTGCCAAGGGAAACACCTGCAATAAAAGAACCCACAATGGCTGACAAATGAATCAGCTCTGCCACCATGGCATACAGGAATGCAATCATCATAGC
>JACPDF010000033.1 GCA_016184145.1 Candidatus Woesearchaeota archaeon
AAAAATGGCAGAAGAATATTCTTACGAACTGAAGATTCCAAGGGAAAGAGTAGCGGTTTTGATAGGAAGAGAAGGAGAAGTGAAGAAAAACATAGAGGCGGACACAAATACGAGCATAAAAGTCGATTCAAGGGAAGGCGATGTGTTTGTCTATGGAAAAGATGCCCTTGGCTTATACACCTGTAGGGAAGTCATAAGGTCTATAGGCAGAGGCTTTAATCCCGAGATTGCAAAACTATTGCTAAAGCAGGATTATGTTTTTGAAGTCATTTCATTAAATGATTACACAGGAAAATCAAAAAATACCTTATTGAGGCTAAAGGGCAGGGTGATAGGCACGGAGGGGAAATCCAGAAAACTGATAGAAGAGCTTTCAGAGGCGTATGTCTCCGTTTACGGCAAAACTATCGCGATAATTGGGCTGCCTGAGTCAGCTTCAATGGCAAAGACTGCTGTTGAATCTTTATTAAGAGGAAGCACGCACGCAAACGTTTATAAATGGCTTGAAAAAAGAAGGCGGGAGCTGAAAAGAAGGAAGATTACGGAGATGATATGAGTGCAGAAGGAAGAAACGCCAATTGCAGTTGAATTAGCCAAAAAGCAGAAAGAAATCTCAGTAGCAGAATTCTTTACAAAAAACAGGCACCTTCTCGGATTTGACAATAAAAGAAAAGCGTTGCTTATGGCAGTCAAGGAGGCTGTTGACAACTCTTTGGATGCGTGTGAGGAGGCAAGAGTCCTGCCGGAAATAAGCGTTGAAATTATCCAAATGAGCGAGTATAGATACAAGGTAATTATTGAAGACAACGGTCCGGGAATAGTCAAAAAGCAGATTCCAAACATTTTTGCAAAACTTTTGTACGGAAGCAAGTTCCACACCCTGAAGCAGGCAAGAGGCCAGCAAGGCATCGGCATTTCAGCGGCAGTTCTTTATGGCCAGCTGACAACGGGCAGGCCTGTAAAAATCACTTCAAGAATATCCAAAAAAGAGCCTGCGCATTACTATGAGCTTCATATAGACACCCAAAGCAACAAGCCTTCAATTGTCAAGGAAGAAATAGCCGAATGGGCAAAAGAGCATGGCACGAAAGTTGAGATTGACCTTGAGGCAGAGTACCTTAAAGGCAGCCAGTCTGTAGATGAGTACCTGAAGCAGACAGCTGTAATAAATCCGCATGTTACAATAATTTACACAAATCCAAAATCAGAGCAGGTAATCTATGCCAGAGCTACTGACAAATTACCAGCGCAAGCTCAAGAAATCAAGCCGCATCCTTACGGAATAGAGCTTGGGATGCTGATGGACAAATTAAAATGGACAGAGTCAAGGACCCTGCAGAGCTTTTTAACTTCAGAATTCTCGAGAGTGGGCCCAGGAACAGCAAAAGAAATCTGCGAGCATGCTGCTATCCTTCCGAACGCCAAGCCAAGCCATATAACCAGGGATATTGCCGAAAAATTGCTGCAGGGAATCCAAAAAACAAAAATAATCTCTCCGCCAACAGACTGCCTGAGCCCAATCGGCAAGGAATTGCTTGAGAAAGGCTTGAGGAAAGAAATCAAAGCTGAATTTTACTGCGCAACTTCAAGAGCGCCATCTGTTTACAGGGGAAATCCGTTTATAATAGAGGCAGGTGTTGCCTATGGCGGCGAAATTCCAAAAGAGGAAAAAGCCAACATTTTGAGGTTTGCTAACAGGGTTCCTTTATTGTACCAGGAAGGGGCATGCGCAATGGCAAAGTCCATTATGGAGACTAACTGGAGGCCTTATGGGCTGCAGCAATCCGGAGATTCTGTGCCAATCGGGCCTGTTGTTATTGTTGTGCATATGTCCTCTGTATGGGTCCCGTTTACAAGCGAAAGCAAGGAAGCAATCGCACATTATAACGAGATTATCAAAGAAATAAAGTTAGCGCTGCAGGAATGCGGAAGATTATTGGGGTCTTATGTAAGGAAAAAAACAAGAATAACAGACCAGATGGAAAGGGCAAATATGTTTGAGAAATATATCCCAGAGGTTGCAGATTCGCTGTCTGTTTTAGCGGGGGTAAAAAAAGACAAGATTCTGGAGAAACTGCAAAAAATGCTTGCCAAGCCTGAAATTAAGCAGGAAATCCTTAATGAGAATTCTGACGATAAGTTATACAGGATGGAGTTTAAAAAATCATCTCAAGGCTATGAAGCAGAAAAAGAAGCAGATTAGGTCAAAATTTATAACTATCTTAGAGTAGTTTAAAAAAAAAGATTTAAATATTCTTAATTGCTCCTACCCCCTATAAAACTATAATAAAATGCAATCAGCAACAGCAGGACAATATAAAGATCAAGGAAGTTCTTTAATGCCTCGGGAGATAGAGACACTTTTCCCGGGATTGCTCCAATTGAAAAATAATGGGTTAGGAAAGGATGTTTATAGATTAATAAAAGAGGATTTTGGACGTGATAATCGAGTTTTATTTAATGTTGATGTGCCTGAGAACACGCCAGTCAAAGGCTCTAATCCGTATATGAGGTGGGCTGTTGGGCCTAGACTAAGAAAGCTCTGCACGGATTATTATGGTTATGATGTTGAGCTTTTAAAGCCTGCAGTTTCTGAATATGCCTTAAACATTGACAGATTGGCAGATGTTGCAAGCACATATGAAGATTTGGGACTGGTAGTTTATAGCTTGAATCACTCGAATGACAGATTAGCGCAGCGTTTGGTAAGCCAAGCAAAAGAAAGAGGAATAAGTATAGAATTACCTATGGTTTTCTATCATCTTAAAACTGTAAAAGACAGCGAATTTCCAGATGGATTAACGTTTGATTTAGACGATATCGCAGTGGCTTATCATGTTCCAATACTCTTACAAATACTCTTACAAAAAGAAAACATTGGAGACTTTGACGCTAATGACCCGCAACTTCTCATAAGCGGATTCCCAAGTGAGTTGGGCAAAGGCGGCAGAACATTATTCGCAGCAAAAGAGGGCTTAAAGAGGTTCTTTCGCGATAGACACTATCTCAGCGCTGATAACAACAATCTGTCTAGCTCGACTGACTCTGGCCGGATAAGTTTTGTTAAAAAGGGCGCACCAACGCAAAATTTGGAAGCCCATATTATAGATGCAGTAAATGCAGAAAGAGAAAGACAAAGGCAAATAGCAGAAGTAGAAGCTTGGGCTACACGCTTGCATACGCCTGCCTAAGAGTACAAATTGTCAATACTGCTAAATTCATTAAAAAGCAAAACAATTAATTATATAAATCAGTATACAGAACCCTATCTCTCAAATGCCAAAGCAAGAGAAGAAGCCAGTTAAGGAATTGGAAGAATTTGGAAAAAAGCTTGTGGTTGACATAGAGAAAGGGAGGAACCCAAGCATAGAATTTTCTTTGAGAAGCTTGTCTAATGTCGTGTTCGACAAGGAAACCAGGACTTTGGGGTTAGGAGAAAAACAGCAAAAGAGAACTTTCTTCAATGTAGGCCATGCAAAAAAATTTCTGCAGACGCTTGAAGTGGCTAAAATAAGCAAGAACCTCCTTGATGTGCAAAAGCATGCAAGCTTAAGGGATGTTTTCTACATGGCAAAAAGAACCATACCCCAGTCCAATATAAACGTAGTTGATGAGCAGTCAGAAAGCGACAAAGCCCTGGAGGACTTGGAGCTGATAACCGAGCTTTCAAGAGAGCAATTAAACATAAACGCAAACAAGATGGGAAGTGTTGCGGGAAATGTGACAATTGAGGATGCCGGAGACGCAATAAACTGGGCTAAATTGGGAAGCGGAGGCTGGAGCATCCCATCCAATGTGGAGAACATAGAATTCAAGAGCGTTAAAGCAGAATATATAATCTACATGGAAAAGCAGGCTGTATGGGAAAGGCTGCATGAGGACAAGTTCTGGGAAAAGCAAAACTGCCTTATTGTCACATCGCAAGGCCAGACAACAAGAGGCATTAGAAGATTGCTACAGAGGCTTAATGAGGAAAACAAGCTGCCGATTTATGTCCTTGCTGATTTTGATCCCTGGGGGTTTTATATCTACTCTGTTCTTAAGTTCGGTTCTATTAATCTGGCGCATATGTCAGGAACGATGACATTGCAGGATGCAAGGTTCCTTGGAATCACCGCGGATGATGTTGCCAATTATGACCTGAAAAAGCACTTTATTAAATTCAAGGATGTTGATATGACAAGGCTCAAGCAAATTTCAGGTTATGACTGGTTTAAGAAGAACAAGGAATGGCAAAGGCAATTTAAGATGATGAAAGACTTCGGCGCAAAGCTTGAAATCCAGTCCTTGTCTTCAAAAGGCATAACATTTATATCCGACAAATATTTGCCGGAGAAAATAAAGAAAAAGGAGTTTTTGGATTAAAATGGAAGAAACCAAACCTAGCGGGAAAAAATCAGATGCGCCTCCTGTCTGCAACGGCTGCGTCAGATGGGAGCGGTTCGGGAAAAACTGCTATTATTACTGGGAAGGCAAGAAGCACTGCACTATGTGGACATCTGACTGGGAAGAAGCTGCTATGCAGCAGCCTTTATAATTCTGAAAGGTTTATAAATGATTAATAACTCTTCTAAATAATTTGTTGGGCCAGTAGCTCAGCTTGGATAGAGCGATAGCCTTCTAACGACTGGTTGATCTGGGAGTAAGCAAGCTATAGGTCCGGGGTTCAAATCCTCGCTGGCCCGTATATTATTTGCTATAGCCACTAAAAAATTCTACACATTGCAATATTCCAATAATCTTTTATTGTCAAAGCAATTTTATCCCGGCAATGGAAAAAATAATCACTAATGACGGCTCTGTAACTTTCCGTAATTTGCAGTATAATGAAACCTATCATTCTGTTTCCGGGGCTTTGGAGGAGGCATTTGAGAAGTTTGCCAGGCCTTGCAAGCTAAAAAATGGAATGAAGGTTTTGGATATTTGTTTTGGGTTGGGTTATAATAGTTTAGCGGCTATTAGCCTGGCCAATGTGGAAATTGTCGCATTGGAAAACGACCCAATAATATTAAAGCAAATAAAAAATATAAAAATGCCAATAAACTATAACATTAGCAATAATGCAATAAAAAATACCAATAATTATAATAAAAATTACCCTATATTAGATATACTAAACAATAATTATGAAAAGATAAGAATTGCTGCAGAAAAGCTGAATTATGAAGACGATAAAATAAAATTAAGGATAATTATTGGAGATGCTAGAGAAACTATTAAAAAACTTGATGGCAAGTTTGATGCTGTGTTTCTTGATCCTTTTTCCCCTAAGAAATGCCCTGAGCTGTGGACAAAGGAATTTTTTGAGGATATCAGGAAATTAATGAGAATCAATTCTGTATTGGTGACTTACTCCTGCGCAAGGATTGTGAGAGATAATATGATGAATACAGGCTTTAATGTTAAAGACGGGCCCAGCATAGGAAGAAGAGCGTCTTCAACAATTGCATACGCCTTATAGAAAACTTTTTAAACAATCCTTCCAATAGTTTTAGGCATGGCTAGGATCAGCAAAATAATGAATGTAAATCCGCTTACAGTAAAAAAAGAGGCAACGATTTCTGAAGCGGCAAAGCTTATGGCAAACAAGCCGCACGGCTGCGTCATAGTGACAGAGAACAAAAAGCCTATTGGCATAATCACAGACTCAGACCTGGTAAGAAACCTGGCCTACAAAAAAATAAATCCCGAAACCAAAGTTGGCCAGATAATGAGCTCTCTGGTGACTTCAATAATGTATAACTCGAAGCTGGAAAATGCAAACAAGATAATCGATACAAAGGGATTTAGGAGATATCCTGTTGTGGACAAAGAAGGCTATCTGGTGGGATTACTAAGCGAGAATGATGTTGTTCAGGCTATAAGCGACGATATGAGGTTCCACAGGAGCCTGCAGAATACAGTGCTTATATTATTTGTCGTATTTGAGTTTTTTGTTTTCATTTTATACCGTTATATGATTAATTACTTCCCGTTTTTGAGATAGAAAAATGATAAGGGCAAAAACAATCATGACAGAAAACGTTGTAACAGTAAATGAAACAGCAAGCCTAAAAGAAGCGGCAAATTTAATGCTCAACAAGCATGTAAGCACATTGATGGTGACAAAGGACAACAAGCCAATAGCCATTTTAACCGAAAATGACATAGCCAAGAGCTTTGCCAGCAAAAAAGCAGCCAAAGTGAAGGATGTAATGAGCAAGAACTTTCTTACGATAAGTCCCGAGACTGCTTATACATTCATAATCAAAAAACTGAAGGAAGAAAAAATAAGATTGTTCCCTGTTATCCAAAACAACAAGCTTGTTGGGATAATAACGGAAACAGACATTGTGGATGCAACCAGAGACTTTACGAGGTTCCATCAGATAATGCAGGAAGTGATTTTGGCGGTATTTGGCCTGGTAACAGCCTTTTTCCTCTTATTCTTCAGCCCTCTTGGGCAGTCATTAAGGAGTTCTCTGGCTTAAGCGTCAATAGCAATATTTTTATATGGGCAGTTTTACTTTCTGCTGCTTACAGGGCCCGTGGTCTAGTGGCTATGACGTCGCCTCGACAAACTGTAACCCTTTTGGTTTACTGCTTGGATCGGCGGAACCGATAAGCTGATTATTGGCGCCAGGGTCAAGGGTTCAACTATCCCAGAGGGAGACCACAAATCCCTCAGGATTTGGGAGTCCCTTCGGGCCCATTTAATTTTTTCCTAATTGGCTATTTTTTCTTTTCAATCTGAAAAACCATAATGTTTATATAACAAGAAAAAAAATTATTTGCAGTTATAACTCCGTTCAACAACAATAAAATGGACCAGAAACTTTACCAAAAAGCATTTTTTGCCATTATTTTTTTGACTTTGATTGCTGTGTCTTTCCTTATAATAAAGCCATTTCTTACTGCTTTGCTTACAGGAATAGTCTTCTCATACATATTCTATCCAGTGTACAAAAGAATACTCAAAAGAATCCCAAATAAAAATGCCTCTGCTTTTATTGCTTCAATACTTGTAATTTTAGTGATAACAATGCCCTTGTTTTTCGTTTTAAACACAATATCAAAAGAGGCATATGCCACATACATACTTTCAAGGCAGAAAGCATCAAATGCGCAGCTTCTTTCATCAGAATGCCAGCCTGCAGACAAGTCAGCATGCAAGATAATGAATTATATTGCGGAGAAGGCAAATGACCCGCAGATAAAGTATTACCTTGATACAACAATAAAAGGCGCTGCAACCAGAATAACAGGCAAAATATCCGATATATTGAGATCGATACCTATTTTTATGCTGCATATGTTTATTACTTTATTTGTCATGTTCTTTCTTTTTAAGGACGGCAATCTTTTAATAAACAAGATTGGAAGGCTTTTGCCTTTAAAAGAGAAGCATAGGGACAGGGTTCTTAAGAAATTGAATGATATGACCTCTGCAGTAATCTATGGAAGCATAGCAATAGCAATCATACAGGGAACTTTAGGCGGCATAGGATTTTTTATACTTGGCTTGCCAACACCTTTGCTGTGGGGCTTAGTTATGATGTTTGCTTCCCTCATACCTTATGTAGGCTCATCAATAGTATGGCTACCTGCAGCTTTGCTGCTTATACTTAACGGCTATATAGATGCTGACCCCACTTTCATTATAAGAGGAATTCTTCTTATTGTTTACGGCATTTTTGTAGTCGGGACTATAGACAATATACTTAAGCCAAAGATTATAGGGGAAAAAGGCGGCTTGCATCCTGTACTTGTACTGCTTGGGGTTGTTGGCGGCTTGCAGCTGCTTGGATTTATAGGTGTTATAATAGGGCCTATATTACTGGCTCTGCTTGTGGCCTTTGTAAATATATATGAAGAGGAAAAAGGATAGGTTTCTACTTGGAAAATGAGACTCAAAATCAAAGACAATAAAAAAATCAAAATTTTTTTAAGCCTTTGATTTTGTAATCTATAACAAAAATGAAACTCAAAATCAAAGACAATGAAAATGGAATTTTCAAGCCTTTGATTTTCAAGGTGATAAGCAAATGAAATTGAAAATCAAAGACATGGACATTGCAACCGGAGGGCCATTAGTTGCTGTTATGAATAATAAAGACGCTATGAAGTTTGACATACATCATCTTGACAGGATAAAGATAAAAAAAGGAAAGAAAGTAGAGACAGTGGTTGTGGGTATAGCGGAAAGCAGCAAAGCGATGCCGGAAGGAAGAATAGGTGTGTATGAAGAAGTCGTGGATTCTTTAAAGCTGAAGAATAATGACAAGGTAAGCATAATGCTTGCCAGAAAGCCCCTTTCCATAGAATTTATAAGAAAAAAACTTGATGGCAAGACATTAAACAAGAATGAGATAGACCAGATCGTGTGGGATATTGTCCATAACAAGCTCAGCGAGTCAGAGCTTACCTTCTTTGTTGCAGCCTGCTATACAAACCTCATGTCAATAGACGAGACAATTATGCTTACAAAGGCTATAGCAAAGCACGGAGCTACATTAAAGCTTGGCAAATACCCTGTAATTGACAAGCATTCTATTGGCGGAATTCCAGGAAACAGGACCACAATGGTTTTAGTGCCTATTATTGCAGCAGCCGGCCTTACAATGCCCAAGACGTCAAGCAGGTCGATAACAAGCCCCGCAGGAACTGCTGACGCAATGGAGGTTCTTGCAAAAGTCTCATTTCCCATCAATAAGATGAAAGAGATAATTATGAAAACAAACGGGTGCATTGTATGGGGCGGCTCCCTGAATCTGGCCCCTGCTGATGACAAGATAATTACTGTCGAAAGAACCCTGGAGATTGACGCCGAGAGCCAGCTGCTTGCTTCAATAATGGCGAAGAAATACTCCGCATCAAGCACTCATATTTTGATAGATATCCCTATTGGTAATGGAGGCAAAGTAAAAAACAAAGAAGAGGCATTAAAGCTTAAACAGGCTTTTGAGGAAGTTGGAAAAAGGCTTAGGAAGCATGTGAGGGTCATGATTACAGACGGGAAGCAGCCTATAGGCAACGGCATAGGCCCGGCATTGGAAGCAAGAGATGTTCTGTGGGTTTTGAGGAGGGACAAAAGGAGGCCCTTGGATCTTGAGAGAAAATGCATAGCGATGGCTGCTGAGATTCTCAAGATGACAGGAATCAAAGACAGCAAAAGCAAGGCTATGGAGATTTTAGAATCAGGCAAGGCTTATAAAAAAATGAAAGAGATAATAAAAGCCCAGAATGGAAAGATTTTTGATCCTGACCGCATAAGAATAGGGAAATTTGAGCTGGATATCAAGGCAGGAAAAAGCGGTGTTGTAAAGGGAATTGACAACAGGACAATTGCAAGATTAGCAAGGGTTGCTGGAGCACCGGCAGATAAAGGCGCGGGAATATATCTGTACAAGCATGTAAATGATAAAATAAAAAAAGGAGAAAAGCTTTTTACAATCTATTCAGAAAGCAAACACAAGCTCAGGTTTGTGAAAGAAGCTATAAAAAAACTTCCAGGCACTATTGCAATAAAGTAACTTTTTTATAATAAAAGCGCAATTTTCATGGAAATGGAAAAAAGAGGGATATTTTTTTTATTCTGCATGCTTATTCTGCTTATTTTAGCACCAAATGCGCTTTCCATCTACGAAGAGCTTCTGTTTTCAGATACTGTTGAAGATGGTGATGCAGTAAATATATCGGGAAAGGAATTTGAGTTTAGGATAGACTACCAGAGCAGCAAGGTGTTCATAGAGATTGACGTTTCCGGATTAATAGTGGAAAGCGGACACTGCCAGATAAAAGACAACCTTCACATATGCGTGCAGAATGTTTCTTTCTCATACCGCAATTATGATCCTTGGTATGATGTCTACAAGGCTGAAGTAGAGATTTACCAGATAAAATCAAGTCTGGATGTAACGCATACAATAAGCAAGGAGAACCTGTTGATAGACGAAGAGGCTACCGGAGTGCTGTCTTTTGATAATACGGCTGATATATCTGCAAAAGATGTCACGGCAACTATGCCAATACCTTCAAATCTGATAATTACAGAAATAGAAGGCTGCAAGCAGACTGAAGGAATTATTTTGTTTAAGAATGATGTCACTCCAAGACAAATAAAGACATGCACCTACAAGGTCAAAGGCGTTTCTGGCGGTGATTATGAGCTTGGGGCGAATGTAACCTATTTTAATGGAGTGGAAACAGAAAGCATAATTCCCGGAGCCATAACAGGGAAGGTCTATAATTATTCCCTTAAAATAAAATATAATGCAAAGAGCAGCATGTTCAACATCTACGAAAAATTCAATCTAACTATAGCGGCAGAAAACACTAATGACGAGCATGATCTTACTGTTACTGCATTAAGCGTAAAGATACCTGAAAGGCTGCTACTGGTCAAAGAGCCCAAGGAAATGACCGGAACAAATAAGCTGCTGAGCTGGAGCGGACCTTTGAAGGCAAAGGAAAGCAGGAATTTCACAATGGAGCTGCAGTCATCGACAACTGGGGACTTTTCAATTATTGCTGATGCGAGCTATAAGATAAGCAAGTTTTTGCTGGAAACAGAGGAAAGTTTTGACGTTAAGGTTGACTGCCAATGCCCTTACATTGAGCATGATTTCTCGCAGAATATTGTTGTTGCAGGACAGAGAGCAGTGCTTATAGCAGACCTCGTTAATCCAGGACCCAATGGTTTCAAGAATGTTAGGCTGAGTTATGTTACAGATGTTCCTGGAATAGAGCCAAAATCAACTACTTATAGCAGCATTAGGGCAGGAGAAAGGATAAGGGTGTTTGATTCTTCTGTAATTGCTCCTGGTTTAGGAGAGGCATATTACTTTAACGTGACTTCAGTTTATGAGTCGTCAGCAAACGAGGTTTTTATCAAAAAGAAAAGCATACAAATTGGAGTAAACATTGCAGAAGTCGAGACAGAAGAAGAGGACCAGCAGCAAAATGAAGAGCAAATAGAAGAGAAAAAAGAGGAAAATGTCTCCTTGACTTCTGAAAAAATTGAGGAAATAAAGGAAGAGAAAGAAGAAGAGAAAAAAGAAGGAAAAAGCGAAGGAATGCCTGCGGTAACAATACAGGACGAGAAAAAAACGCCTTTTGTGGCATTTTTTGCCATCGCCTTTATTTTAGGCTTGGTACTATTTCTGGTTTTTCTTATTAGCCTGAAGAAGAAAAAGGGTTTGGTAAAAATAGGAGGGCCAGAATCTATGGGTAAAAAAAGAGAGCGGCTAGAACAGGAGATAAAAGAATTTTTATCAAGTACTGCTGCAAAAAAAGAGACTAAGGTAAGACCCGAAATGGTCAATGATATTTTGAAAACGAGCGCTGACGACCTCTACGAGCTTGTTAAATCAAGGGAAAAAATTTCTGTCGAGGAAGCTGCCAAGCTGCTCAGGATGCCGATAAATACTGTGCATGCATTGGTTGATTTTCTTGTTGAGGAGAAGATGTTTGGTATAGAGTACAAGTTTACCACTGCTTATATCTATATAAGCCAAGAACATCCAAAAAGTGGAGAATCTTTCCAAGGCAGCTTCGCAAAAAACATGGCAGCAAAAGAGGAGACGGAATACGAAAACTTGGCAAAGCAGACGAGAGAAATTGGAGAAACCTTTGAAAAAGAAGAGGAACCAAAGAAAAAAGGATTTCTTGGAAGAGTCTTTAGGAAAAAATAAACGCCGACGCCCGGACTTTCACCGATTTTTGGAAAAAATCGTTTTGAACCGAGATACCCTTGCGGGAACCAGCTTGCTAGTTGCCGTAAATTCGCAAAGCGAATTTAAACTCAAGGCTAGCGCAATGCCAGGTTATGCGACGTCGGCATAAGAGAAAATAATAAAATTCGATTTAATATTAAATAGTTTTCGTATATTTAGTAGCGGACATAAATTATAGTTTATGAATATTCTAGAATTAAAGCCCTATTTCTTCCCTTTTGTTTGCTTAGGAGGCAGTAAAACAGGTATTCCTTCCCTTATTGGGTATTTTTGGCTGCATTTAACGCATACAAGGCCTTTTTTGTCTTTAGTGTACCTTAAGTCAGCTCTGCAGAGCGGACAGGCCAAAATATCGAACAAATCCTTTGGAATCGGGTCCTTCATCGTGGTAAAGCTCTTAATTTTCAGCAAATTTTATATACTAATCGAAATATTTATATAATAGTGGTGTTTCCTCTTTATAAATATTGTTATACTTTGATTGTTATATCCAATATTATTTTTATTGAAGGGGTGGATGTATATTAAATTTTTGATAAACATAATCGTAAGGAGGTATCAAAATGCCCGAATTAGTCAAAAAATGCCCTGAATGCGGCGGAATAAACCTTAACTGGAATAAGGAAAGGGGAGAAATAATCTGCAAAGATTGCGGTCTAGTCATAGAAGAAAAGATGGTTGACTTTACGCAGGAATGGCGCGAGTTTGATTCTGAAGGCGGAGAAGCAAGGCGCAGAGCAGGCGCTCCTATGACATATACACAGTATGATCATGGCTTAGGCACAGAGGTAGGCCAGAAAGCTGATTTGTTTAAATTAGGAGGCAAGGAGAGGAACAAATTCTTCAGGTTAAGGAAATGGCAGTATAGGATTTCAACTGCTATTGAAAGAAACCTGAAATTGGCTTTAGCTGAGCTAAAGAGAGTAAGCTCTTATTTGAAATTGCCAAAATCTGTTGAAGAGGAATCAGCCAGAATCTATACTTTAGCTGTCCAAAGAGGCTTGGTTAGGGGAAGGAGCATGGAAAGCGTAGTTGCAGGAGCTTTATATGCAGCTTGCAGGAGGCATGATGTTCCCAGGACTTTAGATGAGCTTTCAGAGGCTTCTGGCATTGAAAAGAAAGAAATAGGAAGGACTTACAGGTTCGTAACCCGTGAATTGGGCATTACAATTTTGCCGTCTAATCCAGCAGACTATATTGCAAGATTTGCCTCATCTTTAAAGTTAAGCGCAGAAAGCCAGAGCAATGCCATTGAGATATTAGAGAAAGCGCAGAAAGCTGAACTGACTTCGGGAAGAGGGCCAACAGGAATAGCGGCTGCCGCTTTGTACGTATCTGCCTTGCTGCATGGCGAAAAAAGAACTCAAAGGGAAGTTGCTGATGTTGCCGGTGTAACAGAAGTTACAATAAGAAACCGCTATAAAGAGCTTCTTGACGAGCTAAGCCTTGACAAAGAAATCAAGAAAAAGAAGAAAGGAAAGAGAAGGAAATAATTTCTTTTTATTTTATTCTATCTTATTTTCGTAATTATTCTTTTTTTATCTTCAATCCTATTGTTTTTGATTTTAATGCCCTCTTTCCTCAGCATTCTGGCTTTGGCTTTTAATCCATGGGCAAAACCATGCAAGTGTCCCTGAGAATTAACAACCCTATGGCACGGCACTTTAGGCGCATAGGGATTCTTGTTTAATGCCTGGCCTACTGCCCTGTAAGCTTTAGTCCTCATTGCTTCTGCTATTGCTTTGTAAGTTACAACTCTGCCTTTCGGGACTTTGCTGCATAATTCGTATACTCTGTCTTGGAATTTTGTCGGCATTTTTTATTTTATCTCGCTAATTATTTTATTTAAATTATTTTTATTGATTCTTTTTTTGTAATTTTTCGCATTGGCTATCATTTTTTTATTACTGATTTTTATCCTATTGTTTTTTAATAATTGCAAAATTCTTTTTGAAATGAGGAAATCGCAAAACTGTGTGACATTTCCGGGGTTTTTGATATAGTGGGATCTTTCAAAATCCAGCAATACGGGCCTGTTTTTATTGCTTATTATCACATGCTTTACGGGATGGGACATCTCTTCCTTATTAATATTTAATTTATCCATTTCAAATAATTGCTCAAAAATATTTTTTATTGCCTTTAACACTCCTTTTTTATCGGCTTTTTTGCTTTCCAAAAATTCCGTAAATGCGATGCCATCAACAAACTCATATACGAGGAAATCTTGTCCATGGAACAGTAATCTAGGGCCGATATTTTTTTTATTTAGGACCTTCAAAAAATTGGCTTCGTTTTCTATCCTTAAAATGGCCTCGCTTCTTGGATTCTTTGTTTTTATAGCAATTTTTTTGCTTTTATACCTGCCAATGAAAATAAAGCCCCTTTTTCCTTTTGCAAAATATCTTATGTTTTGTATTTTCTTGCTTTCTAATTTTTTCAATATTGGAGATTTTTTAATTAAATACGCATATAATTCCTCAAAGAAAATCTTTTGCGTTTCCAACAATTCAAAATCCAATAAATTTTTCCTTATGAATTCGTCAACTTTGTCTTTTTTTGTCAATGAGGAGAAAACAATCAAAATTATTCCGTCTGCTTTCAGATAATTATTAGCTTGATTCAAAAATTTTTCAATGGTTTCATATCCTTTTTTTCCGCCTTCTACAGTAAGGTCTTTCAGCCTTATGTCTTCCGGCAGGTAAGGGGGATTGAATGTTATAGTGTCAAATTTCCTGTTTTTTAAGCTTTTATTTTCTTCAAAGATTTTAAATAAATCTGAAACTAAAAATTTAATTTTCTTATTAACAATATTTTTTTTGCAATGCTCAATTACTTCTTCCTGCACATCTAATGCAATCACAGACTTTACCTTATTATTATGGGAAGCAGTTATTGCCTGTATTCCGAAGCCGATTCCCATGTCCAGAACAAGGCCTTTAGCATGCTGCCTAACATATTTCTCTAACAAAGTGGAGTCTTCTCTTGGTTCATATATGGGGCAATTTGGCATTATAATGGACCCGCCGAGACTTTCAAGCCATGTCTGGGACAAGGGCATTTGAACTCGGAGTTACTTCCCCGTTCGGCGCTTTGCGGCGAACGCCAGCGAATCTTTGATTCTAGCGCGTGCGAAGGAAGTGTCATGCCGGATTAGACCACGGGCCCAACAAGAAACAGTTATTTTATTCTGTTTTTAATTTTATTGCTTTAGTTTGTCAATTACCAACTTTACTAGTTCTTTAGGGTCTTCAGAATAAACAATATTTTCCTTTTCATCGGTTTTGTTACAGATATCAGCAATTTTCTCTATTATCTCTGTTATGCCTCCGGAACCCTTGAGGATTCCTATTATTTTGTTTGCGTGAAATGCAAATGTAAATTCATTCAAAGTCCCAATCTGGCCGGAAATAATGATGATAGCGTCCCCTTCCTTGACTAGTGGGTAATTTCTTCCAGGTATGCCAAGACCCGTAAATTCTATTTGGGTATGGCTGTCAGTCGGGAATTTATATTTGTTAATATGCTCTTTTTCATCCTTGGCAGGGCTTATCCCCATTACTTTCCCATTATTGGAAAAAGCCCCTTTTGCAGCTGCTTGAGGGTAGCCATAAGTTGCTCCAGTCAGTACTAAAACATTGTTCTCTGCCAGGGCTTTGCCAATTTCAAAAGCTTTCTTTTTTGTTATCTCATCATTTGCACTTTCACTGGCACCGCAAACTGCTATTTTCATAGAAAAAAGAGTTATCAATCATTATTTAAACTTTTATTATTGCCTCAAAGCCTTTACCATATCCTTTGCCGCTTTATTAATATCCTTTGCATTGTATAAAGCCCTTCCAACGATGGCATGCCATTTGCTGCCAGCGGCTTTCGCGCTTTCAGTTATATCGCCCCCTTGCGCTATCAATCCTGGAGAATAGAAAACAGGCTTTATGCCTCTTGCCTCCAAAAAAGCCTTGTAGAGCCTTATCTTTTCCGGCTTGTTTCCTGGAACCACAAAATCCCTAATGCCGTTTTCAGCAGCAATTTCATAAATTTTTAGGGATTCCTTGCCGCTAATAAACCCGCCTTCATCCTCTGAAAAGGCTTTATGCGTCATTTCACCGCCTACAATTACCCCTAGCCTAGCTTTTTTGCAGGCTTTTATCCACTCTTTCTCTGTTTCCGGGCCTGCCAGCGGGAATAAAATGACTGCATCAACGCCTTTAACTGCCTCCGCAAATTTTTCCCCCAATTCCGGAATGTCGGTTGCAGCTTTCTGGTGGTCATAGATTATAGGCAGCTTAGTATGCTTTCTTATTTCCTTTACAACTGCCGGGATTCCGTACTTTAGGCATAATTCCAAACCTATCTTATAGGCTCCAATACCATCAACAGAACAAGTTCCACTTATGAGTTTTTTCAAGCTTTTCAAATCAGAAACATCGCAGCTTGGTATTATACTTTTGTTTGAATTTATTATATCCATTTTATTTGTTTTGCTTTAAATACAGTAAAATTTCATTTAGCTTATCATCATCAATCATATCCTTATTTTTCATATAATTCAATAATTCTTTTAATGTTATCAGCGAATGCAGTTTGATGCCTTCCTTTGCCAAAGCCTCTGTGCCGCCTTGCTCGCGGTCCAAAACAATGACAACATCCTTAATAATGCCTCCTGCGTGCTTTATCCCCTCAACAAAGTTTAATTTGGAATAAGCATTTGTTGCCATATCATCCACTAATACAACTTTCTTGCCTTTTTCCAAAACACCCTCCACCATGTCCATCGTCCCATAATTCTTTGGCTTTTTCCTTACATAAATCATGGGTATCCCTGTTTTTAAGGAGATGGCGGTGGATAATGGAATCCCT
This sequence comes from Candidatus Woesearchaeota archaeon, assembly GCA_016184145.1. Taxonomy (GTDB): domain Archaea; phylum Nanobdellota; class Nanobdellia; order Woesearchaeales; family GW2011-AR4; genus JACPDF01. Next base: position 16,575 of record JACPDF010000033.1, read on the forward strand.
GCTGTCTCTGCCCCTGCAACTATATCCGGCTTTAGTTTTTTTACAAGCTTTGAGAGCTCATCCGAAACAGCTTCCATCGATTCGGGATAGGAAGGCAGAACCCTTAAGTTAACATAGATAGGGCTTTTCATTCCAGAAGCTAATGTAAATTCCCCAAACCTTATAACATTTGCATCTGCAAGCGCTTTTGCAACCTTTTCATTCATCGTAAGCAACCTCTTTGGCTTTTATATTATTAACTTTTCCATTATCAAAAACAATATTGCCGTTTACTATGGTCATTGCAGGCCAGCCTTTAAGCTTCCAGCCGTCAAACGGGCTCCATTTGCACTTTGTAAGCAACTCATCATTTTTTACTTCTTTTTCTAAATTCAAATCAATTATTGCCAAGTCAGCGTCATAGCCTTCTTTTATACGGCCTTTGTTTTTTATCCTGAAAATTTCAGCGGGGTTTTCGCAGCATAATTGCACTATTTTTTTTAATGTTATCTTTTTTTCGTTCATTGCATTTAATAATAATGGAAGCATTGTTTCGCATCCAGGGACACCATAAGGGTAATTTTCCTGCATCTTCTCCTCTTTTGTATGCGGGGCATGGTCTGTTGCTATTGTATCTATTCTGCCATTATATAAGCCTTGCCACAATGCTTTTTGATCTTGTTTTGTTTTTAATCCCGGCTTCATTTCTGCAAAGCTGCCAAGCTTATTTATGTCTTTGGCTGTCAAGAACAGATAATGAGGGCATGTTTCAACAAAAACCCTGCCTACGGAGTTGGTGCCGGACTTCGTCCGAGCATTTTTTATCTTATGCCTTTTGGCATAATGCAGCTCTTCCTTTGAGCTTACATGGCAAAGATAAAGATGGTTGTGAGCATGCTGTATGAGCTCTATTGCCTCCAGTATGTTTTCATTCTCCCCATGCACAGATATTGTTTTGTTGCTGGTGAATATTTTTTTCAGGACATCAAGCTTATCAAGCTTTAAATCTCCAGTAGTGAAGTCCATATAGACCTTTACTGAAGCCACATTCTTTGCTTTCTCTATCTCTGGCATGTTGTCATTGGTCGAGCCAAAGTGGAAGCCATAGTTTACAATGCTTTTTTTTGCCAATCTCCTTTTTTCCTCTAATCTTTGCAGGTTGGTTGTTGCTGGATTGGTGTTTGGCATGTCCAGCACAGTTGTTATTCCGCCTGCGGCTGCTGCCATGCTTCCAGTAAGAAAGTCTTCCTTATGGGTTGCTCCTGGCTCGCGGAAATGCACATGAGAGTCTATAAGCCCCGGAATCACTATTTTGTTTTTCGCATCAATTGTTTTTTCGGCCTTTAAATCCTGGGAAGTTATTTTATCTATTTTATGGTTTTTGATGAAAATATTTTTTCTAGCCAAAGCTCCGTTCTGGTAGATTTTTCCGTTTTTTATTAGTAAGGACATTTTAAATTTGAGATTTTATCAAATATATAAAATTTGTCAATGTCTTAAGGCTCTTCCCTCAGTATATCCAAATCATCGAAATCTTTATCATAACTGACAAAAGCATTGCAATTATTAATCAGAGCGCAGGAATAATGAATTAAATCAAAAATGGAAAGATTGCTGCTATTTGCCCTTTTTAAGGCTTCAAAAACCAAATTTACATCAACATCAGCAATTTGAATATTGGATTTTAAAATGCCTTTTATGGATTTCTGAGCAATTTCCCTGCTGGTTTCTTTTTCGATTATAAAAAAAGCTTCAATTAAGTTAAAAGTATCAATTAAGCCACCTTCTCTTATTGTTTTTTGGCATTTTAGAGTGCGGTCATTATTATAAAATGCAAAAGCAAGTATATTGCTATCCAAGAATTTCATGTTCTGCCAGTTCGTCCATTTGTTTTGCTGTCAGCTTATGCTTGGGCAAAATTTTCCTTGCATTATCAAATAGCCTATCTAAATCCTCTTCAATGGGCTGAATTATTATCTTATTTTGTTTTTTAATTATATCTACTTTACTGCCCGCTTTCAGCTTTAAATCCTTCCTAAATTCTGAAGGTATTGTTATTTGCTGCCCTTTGCTTATTTTAACTATCATTTTAATCACCTAATGCTTAATTAATCATTAATAATTAAAGTATATAAAGTTTTCGATGAGTTTCTGTCAAATATGCATTGCATGGTACTCATGCAAACTTACTCTTTTTCCTGTTTTTGCTCTTGCAAAATTCCCAAATTCCGGCATATTATTTAGCTGCTTTAAATTGAAGACAGGCCCATCCATGCATACTATTTTGTCATTGCACATACATGCTCCGCATATTCCGAATCCGCATTTCATCATTCTTTCCAATGATGCTTCGCAATCAACTTTGTATTTATTGCAAATCTCCAGGATTTTTTTCATCATTATTTCCGGGCCGCAAGCATAAACAATTCTAATCTTATTTTTTTTATTGTTAATTAATAATTCATTCAGCACATCAGTTGTATAGCCTTTCTTTCCAAAGCTGCCATCATCAGTAGCTATCAGCATTTTTTTGTATCTTTTAAGATAGATTAAATGCTCTTTGCTTCTTGCACCGTTGATTATTATCGGGTTTTTTAATGTGTCAATCAAAGTAGACACAGAGGCCATTCCAACTCCCCCGCCAACAACGCATGCATTTTGCCCAATGGAGAAGCCGTTTCCATAAGGGCCTCTTATGCCTACCTTACCACCTTTTTTCATTAAGTCAAGAGCTTTAGTAAATTTTCCGACAACCTGGGATGTTATTGCAAACTCATTTTTATTATAGTAAGAAATGGCCATTGGCTTTTCATCTACATCCGGAATCCAGAGCATGATAAACTGGCCTGGCTTCGAATGAATATTTTCTTTAAAGAAAAAGGATTTTTGGCCTTTGCCTTCACTGACTACTCTGCTTATTTCCATTATTTGAGGGATTTCATTTCTTATTGGCTCGTTATTTTGCATTTTCATTGGTTTTTAGCTTTTATCCTATGCTATCAACTATTTGTTATTTCATCAGTTTATTTCACATGCTATATTTTTCGGGCATCGAAAAAATAATTATTTATTACCTGCGTTTTTGCCTTCTTGCTCTTTTATTGCAAAAACGCCGGTTATTATTTTTTATTTTTATTGCCTTTTTTATTAAATTGTAAATCCAGGCTGATTTTAATCAAATAATTATAAACTTAGTTGTGAACCTTATTGTTACTTACTTATGAGCAATCCCCCTTATTTCTTCCAAACTCTTTATTTTGTTCTTTTTCATCCATTGCTCCATTTCATCGCAGACTTTTTTGAAGACGTCAATTCCCCTGTAGTATATTGCAGTTCCTATCCCGACAGCGGTAGCCCCTGCCATTATCATCTCTATTGCGTCCTTCCCGTAAGTAACTCCTCCGGTGCCTATTATGGGGATTTTTACTGTTTCATGGATTTCATAGACGCACCTTACTGCAATAGGCTTTAAAGCAGGCCCTGAAATTCCTCCTATTTTATTTGCAAGGATTGGTTTTTTTGCATCTATATCTATAGCCATGCCTGTAGCGGTGTTAATGGCAGTTATTGCATCTGCTCCTGCTTTCTCTGCTGCATGCGCTATTTCCTTTATATCATAGACATTCGGGCTTAACTTTATGCTTACGGGTATTTTTGCAGAGTTTTTCTTTACCTCTTTTGTGACTTTTGCAGCAAGCTCGGGATCTGCATAATAAGGCTTGCCATAATCCATGTGCGGGCAGGATATATCTACTTCAATCATTGCAGGCTTTAAAGATGCGATTTTTTTAGCAACTTGGCCAAACTGCTCTATTTTGTAGCCGTAAATGCTGCCTATTACTGGCACGCTTAAATCATCCAATCTTTTGAAATCTTTTAATGCATTGTCTATGCCTTGTCCAGGCAAGCCAACAGCGTTGAAGAAAACAGAATCATAGCCAAACATTACAGGATTTGCATTTCCAGCCCTCTCTTCATGGCATAATGATTTTAGTGTAACTGCTCCTGCGCCTGACTTGCCGACTTTTTCCACAGAAGCCTTTGTTACTCCGAGAATTCCAGAAGCTAGTATGGTAGGGTTGCGCAGCTTTATCCCGCACAGGCTTACAGACAACATTTTATACAATCTCGATATCCTCTTTATTCATGTCCCTCTCGCAGTAATGGCACCTTATCTTGAGGGGATTTTTGTCAAGAACAGAGAATCTTGTTTCTATTTTTTCAACATTTGTTATGCAGTTTGGATTGGAGCACTTTATTACCCTGCTTATCTGATTCGGTATGGAAACCTTCAGCTTTTTCTTTACGTCGTAGTTTTCTATTATGTTCACAGTTGCCTGAGGGGCTGCTATAGCAATTTTATTCACTTCTTCCTGCGTAAGGTATTTTCCTTCAATCTTTACTATGCCTTTCTTTCCAATCTGCTTGCTTGGAAGGTTTGTAGCCACAGATACCATGCTCTTTATCCCTTTAAGGTCAAGAATGTCGGCTACCTTAAATGTGGCATTGCTTGGGATGTGGTCTATCACTGTCCCGTCTTTTATTGCCGATATTGTCAGTTCTTTTTTCATGTTGCTTTACCCAATACCAAGGCAAGCAGTGCCCTCCTTACAGGTATTCCGTTTGCTGCCTGCTCAAAGTAGACTGCATGCTCTGTCTCATCTAAAGAGCGGTCCATCTCGTCAACTCTTGGCAAAGGATGCATGATTTTCAGGTCTTTTTTCACATTCTCCAAGAGCTTAGTGTCAAGCTTATAGTAGCCTCTGTATTTTTCATATTCTACAGGATCCAGAAAGCGCTCTTTTTGTATTCTTGTAACATAAAGTATGTCCAGCTTATTGCTTACTTTCTGCAAATTCGATTCTGTCACGAACTTTATGCCTTTTTCCTTTAATTCATCCAGGTAAGTCTGCGGCATCTGCAATGCCTGCGGGGCTATAAAGTAGAATGTCGGGTTAAAATGGGACATTGCAGCTGTAAGGCTGTGGACAGTCCTTCCATACTTTAAGTCACCAACCATGCCTATGCTTAAATTGTTTAGCTTTCCCTTTACTTTTTGTATTGTGTACAAGTCTAATAAAGTTTGAGTGGGGTGCTGGTTTGCGCCGTCTCCTGCATTTATTGCAGGTTTGCTGGATGCTTCTGCAGCTAATCTTGCAGCGCCTTCAATAGGATGCCTTATGACCATGACATCGCAATACTTTTCAACAATTTTTGCCGTGTCCCACAAGCTTTCCCCCTTTTTTGCCGAGGAAGAACTGGCATTGTCAAATCCCAGGACCTCTCCGCCAAGGCTTTCCATCGCATAGATGAAGCTTAATCTTGTCCTGGTGGAGGGCTCGAAGAATAAAGTTGCCATTATTTTGTTTTTTAACAGATTTGGTTTTGGCTTTTCCATTGATTTAGCGACTTTAAGAATATGCAATAAATCTTCCTTAGAAAGATCGTTTATAGATATTATATCCTGATTTTTCAAGTTCATATTAAAAATCTGAATGACTAAGAGGCATTTATAAATCTTGTGATTGCCAGTATACGGATTTGGTAATGCGAAGGCTTGATGTCAGAAAATAGTTTAGCACTAGGCAAGGCCTAATATATAAAGGGAGAGGTTTTAGTTTATAAGTTTTTTGGTATATTAGTAGATAAGGTCAGGTTAAGCATGGTACACCTCTGATACCATTGTGGTATCTGATATTGTTGTACCAAACAGACCATGCATTAATCTTGTCTTTGACCTTATCCTTAAAGGTTCTATTAAAGCGTTCAACATAATTCCTCTTGCCGCCATGCACTTCCTTATGCTTAATGTGCAATAGCCTGCAAGCCCATGGATACCATCCTGCGCCATCCGTTATTATACAAACTTTCTTCTTGTTCTTGCACTTTGTAAGAACATCCTTGATGAACCAAATGGCTACAGCTCCATTTCTTAGCCAGCTTACTTCTATGGCTATTAACTCTCTTGTATTAACGTCGGCAGCACACCATAAAAAAGCCCACTTGCCGTTTATCTTAATCTTGGTTTCATCTATGGCTATTACCTTTCTAGCCTTCTTTGGAGTGGTTTGTATGTACCCCATAACCTCTTGCCACTTAGCAATCCACTCATTGACAGACTGCTTTGCAATCTGTATTCCTCTTGTGTGGAGCAACTTTACAATGCTGCCTTGCGTTGCTCATGCAAACATCTGCAAGCAATAGAGTATCTTATCCTCTACTGCTATCTTGCGTTCTCTCACAAAAATATTTAAGGCAGCACATATATTTGCTATTTGTGTGTATATCAAATGTAACACCTCCTTTTGTTATAGCCTCTAGCTATTCAAAAGGAGGCTTATATTCTTAACCTGACTCTATCAAGGAATAATCAATAAACTTTTTAAATAAGGCTTTTATCCCCGTTATAGTTCTAATTTTATTTTAAAAAATTAGTTCGGGAGGTAATTATTATGGCAAGCTTTAAGCTTAATATAGCAACTAAGGAAGGAAAATGCTACAAGACAGAGGTAAAGGACCAGCATGCAGCCCCGTTAATGGGCTTGAATATCGGGGAAAAAATAGAAGGCAATAAGCTGGGCCTTGAAGGCTATGAGTTTCAGCTGACTGGCGGCATGGATTATTGCGGCTTTCCGATGAGAAGCGGCATTTTAGGGCAAAGAAAGAAGATTTCCATCTACAAAAGCGTAGGATTTAGGGGAGCTTTGAAAGGGATCAAGAGAAGAAAGACTGTATGCGGCCATAAGGTAAACGAGAAGATTTCTGCTATAAACCTTAAGGTGCTGAAGGAAGGCACAAAAAAGCTCGCTGACATGTTTGGCAAAGAAAAATCAGGAGAAAAAGAAGCAAAGAATGAAGAGAAAGCTGAGGTAAAACAGGAGAAGAAAGAAAGCAAGACGGCAAAGCATGAAGACAAGAAGGAAGCAAAGCCTCAAGCAGAGGAAAAGAAAGAGGAGAAAAAGTAAAAATATGCCCCGTGCCAAAAAACCAGCAGCAGATGAAAAAATTATACAGCCTGAGCTTAACATAGGCATGGTAGGTCATGTTGACCATGGAAAAACAACTTTGCTGGAGCGCTTATCTGGAGTATGGGCTGACACGCATTCTGAGGAAATAAAGAGAGGCATAACAATAAGGCTGGGTTATGCGGATACTGTTTTCTACAAGGAAGACGGCATTTATACAACAAAGCCAAAAGACGAGTCAAAAGCGGAGTTTTTAAGGAAGGTCAGCTTTGTTGATGCGCCGGGGCATGAAAGCCTGATGGCAACAATGCTTTCAGGAGCCACTATAATGGACGGCGCCTTGCTGCTTATAGCTGCAAACGAAACATGCCCTCAGCCCCAGACAAGAGAGCATTTAATGGCCCTTGGGATTATAGGCATAAAGAATATTGTTATTGTGCAGAATAAGATTGATTTGGTTGATGAGAAAGGCGCTCTAAAAAATTATGAGCAGATAAAGAGTTTTGTAAAAGGAACAAGCTATGAAAATTCCCCCATAATACCTGTTTCTGCCCAGCATAATGTTGGCTTAAGCTCTTTGATAAAGGCTGTTGAAGAGACAATAACTACGCCTAAAAGAGATACTGGCAAAGATCCTATGTTTCTTGTTGCAAGAAGCTTTGACATAAACAGGCCTGGAGCATTGCCAAAAGACCTGGCAGGCGGCGTCTTGGGAGGAACAATGAAGCAGGGCATATTAAAAAAAGGCCAAGAGATAGAGATAAGGCCAGGCAGGAGCTTAATGGAAAAGAACAAAGAAGTCTGGAGGCCCATAAGGACAAAAATTGCTGACTTGAAATACGGAGGCGCATCTGTAGATGAAATATCTCCAGGAGGAACAGCAGGAATATTGACCTCTTTGGACCCTTCGATCGTAAAATCAGACCAGCTCCTGGGCTCAATTGTTGGGTTGCCTGGGAAGCTTCCGCAAGTGCTCTTTGAAATCGCATTAGAACCTCATCTGCTGGAGCGCGTAGTAGGCACAGAAGAAGAGCTTAATGTTGATCCCATAAAGATGAACGAGACTCTCATGCTTAATGTGAACTCAGCGACTACAGTTGGCATAGTAATAGGCACCAAGAAAAAAAATGTAGCATGCAGGCTAAAGATACCTGTATGCGCGGAAATAAACTCAAAAGTGACTATATCAAGGAGGATAGGCAATAGGTTCAGGCTTATAGGCTACGGTAATATTATAGAAGGAAAATCCCAATAAGGCCATAACCCTAAATAGAAAAACTCAAGCGCGCATCATATTTGCATGCACTTTCATTCTGTGCTTATTCCCCTTTTTCCCTTTTCCTGCCTGTATTTTTCAGGGAATGCATTGTATTCCTCTTCTATAGCATCCCATATCTCGCGTATGTCCCTGAAGCTATGCCAGTCTTTGCTGTACATGCTACCACCTCCGTATAGCTCCTATGTTATAGAACTCCCTCTTTTACGCTGCAGTAAGATTATTATTTTTATATAGCTTTCCCTTAAAGTTTATAAAACCTTTAATGTTTATATAAAAAAGAAAAGTTTATATATGTATTATAATCTACCTTAATGCAATACAAAGACTAAGGGGTGTATTTATATAAGCTTATAATTCGTTATTTTTTATATTTTAATTGCCTTATTTATAATATGCTTATAATATACTTAAATTTTAATGGGTGGTTTAAATCAAAAGAAGAGTTATACAGATAGCCAACAGCACGCAATTGATTTCTTTGCCCAGAAAATGGTCTCAGCAGTTCAACATCAAGAAAGGCGATGAGCTGGAAGTGGAGGAGGATAAAAGAGATAGATGTGGATGTGAGTGGTTTAACTCCTAGATTAGCAGACAGGTTTATAGCAAGGTCTTATCAGAAAGGTTATGACACAATCATAGTAAGGTATGATAATCCTGAATTAGCAATCGCTATACAGAATAAAGTCAAAGAGCTTCTTGGATTTGAGGTAATGGAACAAACTAAAGATACTATAATAATCAACAGCATATCCCAAAAGCTTAACATCGATTTCGACTCCAGCCTGAGGAAATCTTTTTTAATAACATTGGACATGGCAAATACGTGCCTAGAAGCATTTTCCAAAGGCGACAAGAAAACTCTGGAAAATCTCTACCATAAGGATTTTGATTTGAACAAATTTTGTTATTTCTGCCTGAGGTTCATAAATAAGGAATTCCACGGCAAGTTCGGGACATATATTCTTTATTATTTGATTGAGAACCTGGAGGATGTTGGTGATGAGTATAAGGCATTAGCTAAGTATTTAGCGAATGTGGATACTAAAAGAAGGAAAAGTTTCAGCAGCGTAATTGCCAAGGTAAATGAATTGACAAAATTAGCCTATGAGTTCTTTTACAAACCGGAAAAGGAAAAAGCTGTCAGGAGCATCACGCTTTATAATGAAGTAAGAAAAGAAATCAATAAGATGCTTTCAACTAGAGATATAAATGAAGCCGCAGCATTGAATTCTCTGGACACAATAGCAAGAATAGTATACCATTATCCTACAATGAGACTGGATACATTAAAGGGTTTGGGTGGTTGAGTTCAGGTTAAGTTCATTTAACCCTTTAAAATGAAAGAACCAACATAGTTGCCATCTGGTAGGTAACGTTCTCCATCTAAAGCATGTTTCAACATATTTGGTTTTGTTCCATTAATCACTTGCACTGCCCTTAAAGACCTAGTAGTATATTTTAAAAAGGTTAGCGCACCGGTTTCAATCAAATGCTCTCCTTGACCTTCAGAATCTTGCCTATTTATAACGCCATTTAGTATATCTGATGCGTATATAAAAGGAAAAAAACGATTAGGCGCTACCCGTGTTAATTCTAAAGACCATAAGATAACCCTTATTCTGCGAGGCTCTGTCCATGGATCCCTTTCATAAATTCCATCTGTATGTTTTGCAAAAATTACTTTGTATAATTTTTGTTTTTCTCCTGTCGCAAGGGTATGTGTATCTGACTCATGCTCCAGTAAATATGGCAAACCACTTAAAGATATAACGGGGATTTTGTCTGTCAGATATTCTCTACTAAAGCTCATATTTTTCATCTTTTCTGGTGGGACATATTCTGCTACATTTCCAAGAATTTCTACTATGCGCCTTGCCTGCGTCTGTAAAATTTCTCCTGATGCTGGGGATGTTCCGTATGTAGCGCTAAGATCTTTCTCTATATCATGTGAGGGGCCGCCTCCTGATGTTAACATTATAGGATAGCCTGCATTGTGGAGAGAATTTACTTTGCTAACTAAATTCATTAAAACGTCAGGATTTTTTTTATAAAGATCAAAAATACTCCCGCCTATTTTTATAAGGGAAGGTTGGCTCAAATATGATTCTATATGTTTAGCCAATCTCGCAACTAACTTTTTATATTCTGTACCTCTGTCAGAACCTTCTTCTGGCCTGTTATATTTAGGAACCAAATGCTTATTAATAGAGGATTGTAATGGCAGCATCTGAGGGCTAGACATCGCAGATTGACTGAGTAACAAAACTAGTTCGCTGTCAGGGAATTTCTCCCTAAGAGCCTTTATCTTTCCCCTAACAGCAGAATAGTTTCCCAAACCTTGAGTATCAACAAAGTAAAAATTTTGAGGATTGTAATCACTTGCCACATCATCTATAGTTAAATTTCTAACATCAAAATCCCTCTTGATCAACTCACCACCAAGAGTTTCTATTAAGGCAGAATCAGGACTGATAATGCCGACTTTATTTCTTTTTCTCGGACTATGTCCATTATTTAGTTTAGGCTCTAAATGAGAAGTGTTGGTACCGTTTCTACCATTTACACCATTGGCACCGTTCCCGTTAGCTAACATTTGTCCTGCTTGTTCTATCATTTTTCTCTTTATTTTAAGTTTTATTCCATTAGTCTTACATACTGGTATTCATTCACCACCTTTTTAAAAAAAACAAAGACCTTATTAAAAATAAATGACTGTTAATGCCAAGAAGTAATCCAAACACTGCATTAAATATTTCTTATTTTTTACTTGTTTCATGGTTCCGACTCTTGTAAGGCCGTATGTAAGCAAATTCCTTATTTAAATCTATCGCTTTTATATAAATTATATAATTTAGATTTAACAATAGTTAAGATTTAGCAGAAATTCATGCATAGCTTGATTAAATCCAAAAAAATTTATAAACTGGCAGAATAATCAATTCACCTATGGCAAGGGGAAAAAGGGCATCGCTGGCAAGAATAGTTTATTTTGTAATTTTTGTTTTAGCAGTCGTATTGCTGGTTTTCCTGATAAAAAACAAGTGGAATGTAAATGCGGCAATTGATGATATGCTGAGTTTATTGAGGTTGAAGTAGAAGCTATGCAATTTTCTTTTTAATTACGCTGTTTTTACTTCTTGTAGAATCCATACACCTCCTATTTTTATCAAAATTTAGCTATGATTTAATTATTATGTTTTTAGATTTATGCCAAAGATTTTATTTTTTGCCTACAAAGATAAACCCCCCGCTCAGCAGCTTAAACAAGCCCTTACGGTAGTCATCCTGAGCTAGATTAAGGTAGGCTTTTTTTATGATTTTCAAATTTGCCGAGTGGAACATTTGAGCAAGCTCTCTTTTGGTAAAATAGTGTATAAATGTGTTGCCAAGCCCTTTGCCGTGGAAATATATTTCGTCTCCGGGTTCCATGTCAGGCCCGTGCCAGGCATAAGTCTTAAGAACAAGCAGCGTATCTTTCAGGTTATCATGGAAAATACTGTGCGCATGCATTACCAAGATGCCATCTGGCTTAAGCACCCTTGCCAGCTCTTTCATCGCTATCCCGCGATTTTTCCTTTTAGGAATGGAGCCCATGCTGTGATACATTAAAATCACATAATCAAATGAATTATTTTTTATCTTTGACAGGCCCTGTATGTCATAATGGTATAATGTAGCTTTCAGATTTAGTTTCTTCAAATCATTCCTTACAGAATCCACCATGCTCTTATTATAGTCGTTGCCGTAAACTTCAAAACCCTTTTTTGCAAAATGGATGACATGCCTGCCCCTGCCCATTGTAGCGTCAAACAGCTTCCCCTTCCGCTTAAAGATGCCGTCAAGAAAATCCGTATCAAGCCTGAAAAGCGGGCTTAAATCAGCTTCCTCCTTGTAATAATTCAGCGCATACTCTTTGCTTGTCCTCTCTGCTTTTACTGCCTGCCTAATCCTCTCGCTCATGAAAAAAAAGTTTAAGCTGCCTTATTTAAATTTTCCGACTTGTATCAAAAATCTGCATTGCAGATTTTTAAGTGTGCCGAAAATTCCGATTGCTTACTCCATGCTAAAGCGATGAGTGTGCGCAATCGGAATTTTCCAGCATATCAAACAGAAAAATTACTATAACCCCTTGAAAAACTTATAACCTATGAGCTTGTAAATAAGCTTTGCTGCGGTAAAATCCGAGCTTGCCTCTTTTTCATTTGGGCACAGCTCGACAACATCAAAACCAATTACATTCCTCTTATTAAACACTTTTTTCAGAAACCTAAGGGTTGGGTAATATTGCATGCCGCCAGGCTCAGGAGTGCCTACCGAAGGCATGATGGAAGGGTCAAAGCCGTCCAAATCTATGGTTATGTAAACATCATCCGAAAGCCTCGCTATCGCATCATCATGCCATTCATCATTATCATATACATCCTTTGCCCAGAATATCTTTATGCCATTTTGAGCTGCAAACTCCACTTCCTCCATAGTTGTGCTCCTTATCCCCACAGGAATGATTTTCCTTGTTATCTCAAAGCACCTCCTTAATGCGCATGCATGGCTGTATTTAGTCCCGTCCCACTCATCTGCTAAGTCAGTATGGGCATCAATCTGCAAAACAGACAAATTATCATATTTATCGGAAAAAGCCTTTATGCACGCTGGGGTTATTGAGTGCTCCCCTCCAACAATGACTGGAAATTTGCTGTCATGGGCTAATTTTTTTATTTTATTGCAGATGTTTTCCATCATTTCTTCTGGCTCTTCCCCTGCCTTTAGCGGCTTTAATGTGCATATTCCGGCTTCGCAGATGTTCTTCTCCATTTCCTCGTCATAAGGCTGCACTTCCACCGAAGATTTCAGGATGGCCTTAGGACCGTTCTTTGTGCCGCGCATGAAAGTTGTTGTTTTTTCGTATGGCACCTGCAAAATCACGGCTTTGGAGCTTTCATAATTTGACAGCGGATCGACAAGCCCAAAGAAATTGTCAGGATAGCTTACATATTCCATTTTGAAAAAGAAACTTATGCCTATTTATTTATTTTTTGATATCGAGAACAGAACTTCTTCCTTAATTTCCTCAGGGTAGAATTTCTTCTTAAAATCCAGCAAAGATTTGTCTGACTGGCCAAGATTCACATGCTCATAGCCCTTGCCCTTAAGCAGATTGAATTCCTCTATTACGCCGACTTCCCCAATGCCCTCAAACTTGTAGTTAAGCAGGCCTAATGCAGAATAATAGCTGCTGCTTTTGGGTATTTTCCAGCCTCCGCTTATTGTACATGGAATGCCGTCAACCACAAGGGACCTTGCATTCTCTATGCCCTCGAAATTGTTTTCCAGCACATTGTCATAAAACTGCTCCTGCCACAAGCTGTCTGCTGCATTTCTCCTTTTTTTCCAGGAGTGCAAAATTTCCCTTAATTTCTGCTTACCAATATTCCTGCATGGAACAAATTCAGCTTTATGCTCAGAATAAAGCTTATTCCTGAGGTTCCTGAGCTTTTTCCACTTCTTTCCAGGCATTGCCCTGTCCCAATCCCTCAGATTGTAAACCGGCAGGTAAAATTTCCTGGAATACTCGGGAATTTTGTATTTTTTCATGGTTTTTATCTTCTTCCTGTATTCCACAGAGTCCTGAACAAACACTTTCTTTGGATTTTCCTCGGCAAAAAGGCAATCCAAAAATTTCTCCAGAACCCAAAGCCTTTTTTCCTCAGGAGCCAGGATTCCTGGCAGCATTTCCCATATTCCTGAATAATTGATGCACATTATGCCCATGCCTTTGTCCTCAAAAAAGACGCTTTTTGTCCCTTTGCCATCAAGATACTTCAGGTTCCAGTAATTATGCTCAACACCATGTCCGTATTTTTTTATAGAATCCTCAATAAGCTTCTTCTTTCCTTTAATGTCAAAAATCAGCTGCATTCTTATGCCAGAATAGGAAATAGTATTAAAATATTCTTAAATTCCCAAAAAATAGAATGAGGGGCTTAAGACTTAATGTAGATATAGTCAGGATGGCTTCTTGGGAAATCCATGCCGCGCTTTATTACTTTCTTGGTGAATTTTTTTGATTCAAAAACATTGGTGAGCAATTCCGCTGCGTGCTCGACATCAAAATTCTTGCAGGAGAATATATCAATAAAGGCGTAGTCTTTTTCCGGGAAAGTGTGTATGCTTATGTGGCTTTCCGCTATCATGACAAAGCCGGAAACGCCGGGAATGGTTGCCCCAGGATCCAGCCACTTAACCACATGCGGCAGAATCATCTTAGTCATGCCAAGCTTTTTCGGCAGCTGATCCAGAATATCATAAACGAGACTGTGGTCCGTTAACTTTTTCCTATCACACTGAGAAGCATCAATTGTCAGATGCTGGCCAAATTCCCTCATTTTTATTTTTTAACAAATTCACCTTTTTTGTCAAAAATTTTATTTCAAAAGAAGTATTTAAACCTTTCTATTTGCTAGGTTTGTCGTCGGAATTTTGCGCTGAAAATTTGCAAAAATTTTCCTTTAAAAAAACGAAACAAAACCGCAAAGCTTACCAAAAAAACAATTGCAGACGATAAAATTGTTTTTGAGATTATCTTTGCAAAAGCGTCAGAAAATAAACTTTCCGGATAAAGAACAACAATCCTCTCAAATTCGGGATTGAAGGTGTAAGTGCCGACAGGGAAAAAAGTTTTGTGCAGCAGGTAAAAAGCAAAACCAAAATCAGTTTTTGAGATGACAAAAAGCAAAAAAGCAATAACCAAAGCTAAAATGCTTCCAAAAAGCAGGATTAAAAGAAATCTTTGCAGGATAACTTTTGGATCAAAGCCCAGCAAAAATACCAGTGATGCGGACAATATCAGGAATAAAATTATGGAAACGTAATAAATATTAAGCTCCTTATGAACAAGGTTTTTCACATCCAGCAGATGCGCTTTTTCCCTCTCGTTAAAAAAATTGTTTTCTATCAGTGCATTATTTTTTTCTCCCTTCAAATAATTTAAAACCTCATTATTTATATTGTCAACATCATAATCTTGAAAAGTATTGTAAACGCCGTATTCCAGAAATTCTTTTTTGTAAAACTCCCTCTCAAATGCAACAGAATTAAAGCTATGCCCATAAATCATTATAGGAACTAATAATGCCATAGCAACAGAAATAACAAGCAAAGCTAGATTTTTATAATCCATAAAAGAGGAATTATTCATGGAAGTTTAAATATCTTCTTCCTGCTCTTCAAAGAAAATTGTTCTTCTTATCTTCCTTAGCAGCAGGACATCCTCAAACTCTATCTTCCTAACCAACGCAGTTGGTGCCGGACTTTGTCCGAGCATCTTCTTCCTTGAGACTTCCATTTGCGCATTCTTTATTTCCTCCAATGCCTCTTTGGTTGCCCTGCCAGCAAATGCTTTTGTGACTTTTTCAGGAACAATAGTTCTCTCATCATTCCTTCCAGATCCATCAGAAGCAACAAATGAGCTAGGTACGTAAAAATCCATAGGAGGTCCGTTTAAGCTTTCCCTTATATCATTAAGGTTGTGATAGCCGGCTTCAAAGTTGCCGTATTTTATTGATGTTACAAACTCATGCTCGCTTGGGCTGTAGAACATCGCAGCATAGTCAGGAAAATCATTTGTTATCAAATAGGATGCAGCGCTGCTTAAGCTGTTATGCTCGAAGCTGTAGCCAGACTTGCTTAAAACCTCGTATCCGGGGGTAAAGGGATTCTTATACATTTTAATCTATGAAAATTGTTTTCTTTTCCTCCTTTATTGCCTTGTTTATCGCTTCCTCTATTGAGCTATGATGCTTTTTATTTTTCTTCTTGTTTTCTTCCTGCTGCATATGTTCCGGTCTGAATTCGCTTTTTATGCTTTTGAAAAATCCTTCTTCCTCTTCCTGTTGCTGCTTTTCTTCCTTTTTTTCCTCTTCAGCTATCCTGTCCGCTATACTATCTTTTTCTTTTTCCTTGTCTTTATCTTCTTCTGCATTATTGGCAGGCCTATAATCATCTTTTAACTTATCGGCATCGTTTTTGGAAGAGCCGTACATTGCGCTTTTATGGTAATGCTCGGGTTCTTTGCTTTTTCCATCTCCGTGCCCCGCATAGCTGCCGCTGCCATGTATATCCCACTTATCCTCGTCCCATATATTATGCCTTTTGTACATTTTTAATCGCTATTCTAAAGAGTTTAACGGCAATCTTAGGCATTTTTGCATTTATAAATCTTTCTATTTTTAACTACTTAAAAGTAACAAGATTAATATCGGATAAGGTACTTGCCCTTGCCAAGGTCCATGTCTATAAATTCGTCTGCTGTTTCCTTCAGCTTTCCTGAGCATGAAGGCCCAAATGCTATTACCTCTACCCTGCACCCCATTGCCCTTCTAAGGTGCTCGACCAAAGGCACAAAGTCGCCGTCTCCTGACACCAGGATTATTGTATCCAGCTTATTTGCCAGCTCTATTGTATCCATCGCTATGCCAATATCCCAGTCTCCTTTTTTCGCTCCGCCTGGAAATGTCTGCAGGTCTTTTGTCTTGACCTCATAGCCTATTGCTTCAAGTGCGTCGTGGAAGTTCTTCTCTTCCTTTATATCCGCTTTTATTGCATATGTTATTGCCCTCACAAGCTTTCTTCCCCTTACGGCTGTCCTGAGCACCTGGGCAAAATTCACTTTTGCGTTATACAAATTCTTTGCAGAATAATACAGGTTCTGCACATCTACAAAAACCCCCACTCTTTGCTCCTTGTTTACCCTCATCATTTATATCTCACCTACATTTTGTTCAAAACCGCATTCAGAGCATATTATTTTTCCATGTTCATACTTTAAGCTTAGCTGCCCACACCCTGGGCATTTCTGCACAACTTTAACCTTATCAAGCTGCTTTTTCCAGTCCCCATCATCAGGGCTCATAGCCCTAAAGTTTCGATAATTGTATTTAAATCTATCTGATAAATAATAGGCGATATTAATTTTAGGACGAAACTTCAATCCGTCGCTACGCGACAAAAGATAGTCTCGGCGAAAATCTTTCCTGACAATAGATTTTCGCCTCGGATTCATTGACAATAAATAGCGAGGCGGAGCGTATGGCAAGAGAGCGACGCCTCGCACTATAGTTGCGGAGCAGATTGAAAAATAAGATATAATCAAAATTCATTGTCCAATTACTAATATCCCTAATTTATATCTCTGACTAATGCTTAAAAACACCCAAATTTTATAAAGCGGCAAAACATTCCTGCAATTATGGAAAAGATAAGGTTTTACCCCTTGGATGTAACCTACAAGGTAATGAATGAAAAGCCTGTAATACATCTATTTGGCAGAACCCTGGATAATAGGCAGATTTGCGTGCTTTATGACAGCTTTGAGCCCTATTTCTACGCAATACCAAAGCAAAATGCCGACATAACCAATGAGCTGAAGAATTTTAGGGTCACAATAGGCGACGAAGCTATAGCTATAACAAGAGTAGAGCCAGTAAAAAAAAGCTATCTTGGCAAGAATGTCAATGCAATAAAGGTATTTGCAAAGCTTCCCGGCCATGTTCCCATAATAAGCGGAGAGATAAAGAACTGGAATGACATCGAATCAGTAAATGAGAATGACATCCTTTTTGTGAGAAGATTCATGATAGACAACGGCATAATTCCCCTGACGTTATACGGGGCTGAAGGCGATTTCACAGGCATGCAGCTGAAAGTCCCTGCATTCAAAGCAGAAAAAATAGAGGCTGTTGAAGGCGAGAATTTTGTAAAGCCGAGAATGCTTGCTGTTGACATTGAAACTTACACTCCAAGCTATAAGGAGATAGAGCCGGAAAAAAACCCCATCATAATGATTGGTTTTTATGGGGAAAACTTCAGCAAGGTATTTGTATGGAAGCGCTTTAAGACAGCTCTTGATTATGTCGAGCATGTTGACAGCGAAGCCGAGCTTATAAAAAAATTTAAGGATGTCATTGAGGCGTATAAGCCTGATATAATTACAGGATATTTCTCTGACGGTTTTGATTTTCCGTACATAAAAACAAGGGCCGATAAATATAAAGTAAAGCTGGACCTTGGCCTTGATTTCTCGGAGTTAAGGGTTAAAAAAAACATGGCTGTGACAGCGCAGATTACGGGCATAATCCATCTTGACATATTCAAGTTCATAAGAAAAATAATGGCCGGTACCTTGGATACGGACAAGTACAACCTGAATGCTGTTGCTTCTGAAATGCTTGACGAGAAAAAGAATGATATTAACTTAGACGAGCTTTCAAAGGCATGGGACAACAATGCGGAGAACATGGATGCTTTCTGCGAATACAATCTCAACGACGCAAAGCTTTCTTATAAGCTTGCTGACAAGCTCATGCCCACCATCAGCGAGATTGTTAAGATAACAGGCTTAACAATATATGATGTGAACAGGATGGGCTTTTCCCAGCTTGTGGAATGGTATTTGTTGAGGCAGGCTTCCCAGTTTAACCAGATAGCCCCTAACAAGCCAAGCAATGACGAGCTGATGAGAAGAAGGCTGAGAAGCCTTAAAGGCGCTTTTGTCTTTGAGCCAAAACCAGGCCTGTATGATAATATAGTTGTTTTTGACTACCGCAGCTTGTACCCTACAATAATAAGCTCCCATAACATTGGTATAGGGACAATGAACTGCAGCTGCTGTGGGGAAGAGGCGAAAAAAGTCCCTCTGGAAGATGAAAATATGTGGTTCTGCGAGAAAAGGAAAGGATTCATCCCGACGATGATAGAAGACCTGATAACAAGAAGGATGAGGATAAAGGAGATAATAAAGGACCAAAGCGAGGAAAAGTTTGCGGTTTTGGATGCGAGGCAAAATAGCCTCAAGCTTCTTGCAAACTCTTTCTACGGCTATCTTGGCTTTTATGCCGCAAGATGGTATTCATTGGAATGCGCGCAGGCAACAACCGCTTACGGAAGATATTACATAAGACAGGTAATTGAAAAAGCGCAGAAGGATGATTTCAAGGTTATTTATTCTGACACTGACTCAGTATTTTTGACTCTTGACGGGAAGAAAGAGCAGGATGCCTTAAGGTTTGTTGAAAAAGTAAACCAGGAGCTGCCAGGATTGATGGAGCTTGAGTTTGAGGGTTTCTACCCTTCTGGGATTTTTGTGTCTGCAAAGATGGGAGATTTTGGAGCAAAGAAAAGGTATGCCCTGATATCAAGGGAAGGAGCGGTAAAAATAAAAGGCTTTGAAAGCGTAAGAAGGAATACTTCCCTTATTGCAAAAGAGACCCAGGAGAAGGTCTTTGAAATAATACTTAAGGAGCACGACAATGACAGGGCTTTGAAGTATGTAAAGCAGGTTGTTGATGACTTAAGATGCAAAAAAGTCCCGCTTGACAAGGTTATAATCAATACGCAATTGCAGAGGGACATTTCAGATTATGATTCCAAAGGCCCCCATGTGGCAGTTGCCCAAAGGCTGAAAAACAGGGGCATAAATGTCGGCCCTGGCTCTGCAATAAGATTTGTTGTAACCCAAGGCAGCGACATAATAAGGAACAGGGCAAAGTTGCCGGAAGAAGTCAAGGAAAAAGATTATGATTCTGATTATTACATAAACAACCAAGTCATACCGGCAGTTGAGAGGGTATTTAATGTATTAGGCTACAGGAAAGACGAGCTATTAGAGGCAAAAGAGCAGACAAAGCTTGAGGGGTTTTTCTGAAATAGTTACTTTTAAGTGATTAATAATAGAAAAGTTTATAAAGCTCATACAGATTATTTAAAGCTGTGAAAACTACTTTTGTAACAAGACACACAAAAGATGGAAATGTCGTTGCACTTATAATTAAATACAACGTGCCCTGCCCCCCAATTCAAGTTTATAAGGTGGAAAATGGCAAGTTGGTAAGAATACTGCCGGGCTGGCCTGAATTAAAGCCGTTTAGAAAAGCTAAGCAGGATTGCGGAGAATTAGAAAGTGCCATGCTGAGACAAGGCAGACGTCAATTAGAGAAGAAGGACCCCTACATGGAAATTACAGACATAACAGAAAAGTTTAATCCTGGTGATTATATTACTAACATTCATGGGGAATATGAGTTCTGAATCCTATAAGTTTCTTGGATTTTAATCGCAACCTTTAAATACCCTTAATCTTATTTTATAATTCTATATAATATTTTATAAGATGGAAGAGAAGTTTCTCAGGATAATAAGGAAGACAGGAACAAGCTTGGGGATAAACATACCTACAGAGATCATCAAGCTTTTGAAATTAAAGGAAAATGATATGGTAAGGGTTTCTATAGAGAAAATAAAAAAGGGTGGTAAGGATTAATGTTGAGGAGATAAAAGGCAGCTTGGAAGAATTGCATCAGCATAATATTGTTTTTGAGGAGTTAGACAAAGGCTTATTTGAAGAAAGCTTGGCTTATAATCATGATTATGCTAGATTCGGGATGATTATTTCTGAAATAAAGGGGAAAAAAAGCATAGTAAGCAGGCTTAAGAGCCTAGAACATAATGTTGGCTTATTAAGTGGCATAATATCGGCAAAAAGCGGGCAAAAGCATCGGCATTTTGTAACAAGAATAATTGAAAATAACCTAAACTGCATGAACTCTGTAATTGGGGACTTAAGCCTGTTAAAAAATAATTTAGAGGAGCTTGAAAATTTGAATAGCAGCTTATTAAGCAGCAGACTGCCCTTAGACATCAAAATTTTATTGGAGCAGAATTATGGGAGAAAGCGCAAAAAGCTGGATGAGATTTACGCAAAGCAAAAAGCTGTATTGGTGAATTTGAGCAGCATATTCATTAAGCTTGCAAAAAAATCAGCATTCAGCAGGAGATAAACATTTAAAAAAGGCCAAATTTTCTCCTCATCCAATGGAAAAATACGATCCCTTGAAGCAGGAAAAGGAAATATTGAAGTTCTGGAAAGACAATAAGCTGCATGAAAAGGCTAGCCAAAAAAATGCGAAAGGCAAAAAGTTCTATTTCTGCGATGGGCCTCCATACACCTCAGGCAAGGTTCATTTAGGCACTGCCTGGAACAAATCATTGAAAGATTCTATTATGCGCTATAAGAGAATGCAGGGCTTTAATGTGCTAGACAGGGCCGGATATGACATGCATGGCTTGCCGACAGAAAATGCCGCAGAAAAGGAGCTAAAGCTGAAGACCAAGGAAGACATAGCTAAATTTGGCGTTGACAAGTTTACCAAAGCCTGCAAGGAACTGAGCATAAGGAACCTTAAGATAATGAACAAGGATTTTATGCGCTTGGGCGTATGGATGGACTTCGAGAATGCATACCAATCCGTAACAAAGGAATACATTGACGGCGAGTGGTGGCTTGTAAAGAAAGCGCATGATGCTGGAAGATTATACGAAGGCCTGAGAAGCATGGCATGGGACTGGAAAAATCAGACAGCATTGGCAAAGCACGAATTAGAGTACAAAGATGTAAAAGACAAGTCGATTTTTGTAAAGATGCAGGTAAAGGGAAAAAGCGATGAATTCCTGATAATATGGACAACTACACCATGGACAATCGCCTTTAACCTGGGAATTATGGTCCATCCTGATTTTGAGTATGTAAAATGCAAAGTTAACCGGGAGCATTGGATCGTTGCAAAAGCGCTGGCTTCTGTTTTCATAGGTTCTGTTGCAGGAAAGAAATTTGAGGTCGTTGAGGAATTCAAGGGCAAAGAGCTGGAAGGCATGGAATATATACACCCATTTTACAATGAACTGAAGGAGCACTATGAGAAAATAAAGTCAAAGCATCCAAAAACGCACACAGTTGTTTTATCTGAGGAATATGTTGACACCAGCTCAGGCACAGGCTTGGTCCATATGGCGCCTGGCTGCGGCCCCGAGGATTATGAAGTAGGCCACAGAAACAATATTCCGCCATGGAATTTGGTTGAGGAAGACGGTGTTTATGGAAGAGAGATGGGAAAGTTTGCAGGAAGGCATGCAATAAAGGACAATCACAGCTTTGTTGAGGATTTGAAGGAAAAAAATGCGGTTGTTGGAGAAACAGAAGTTGAGCATTCCTACCCGCATGGCCAGAGAAGCCATCACCCTGTAATCTTCAGGACAACAAAGCAGTGGTTCTTCAAGGTAGAAGATATCAAGCAGAAGATGATAAAAGAGAACAACGAGATAAAATGGGTCCCTCAGGCAGGCTATAATGCGTTTAATTCCTGGCTGGAAAATTTAAGGGATAATTCCATTTCTAAGCAAAGGTATTGGGGGACTCCTATTCCCGTCTGGAGAAATGTCGGGGATGAGGATGATTGCATGGTCATCAGCTCTATCAAAGAGCTTGAAGAGCTGTCAGGAAAAAAAGTGGATGAGCCCCATATACCGTGGATTGATAAGATTGTGATAGAAAAAGACGGCAAAAAGTACAGAAGAGTTCCTGACATCCTTGATGTATGGGTGGATGCAGGGACAGCTTCCTGGAACTCATTAGATTTTCCGCAGAATAAGGAGCATTTCAAGAAATATTATCCTGCAGATTTCATTCTTGAGGGAAAAGACCAGATAAGAGGCTGGTTCAACCTGCTGCATGTTGCCTCAATGATAGCTTTCGGCAGGAAAAGCTTTGATGCTGCCTATATGCATGGCTTCATCAATGACGCCTTGGGCAGGAAGATGAGCAAAAGCCTTGGAAATTATATTTTGCCGGAGGAAGTCATAGAAAAATACGGAGCTGACACTTTAAGGTATTACATGATCACGGGAGCAAATCCTGGCTTGGACTTAAACTATAATTTTGATGACATGAAGGTAAAGTACAGGAACCTTACTGTCTTGTGGAACATACATAACTACCTGATTGACATGGCAAGGAACGCTAATCTCAACCCAAAAGATATTAGGCTAAAGGCTAATGAGCTTTCTGTAGAGGAAAAATACATCTTCTCAAAGCTTAATTCCGCAATAAGGAAAGTAACAAAGCTATATGATGAATACAAATTAAATGAGGCACCATTGGTTGTTGAGGGCTTGTTTTTGGCTTTAAGCAGGGTCTATATCCAGCTTACAAGGGAGAAGTCGGCAAGTGAGCAAAAGAATGTTGTTTTGTATGCAGTGTTTAATGTTCTTATGGAAACGCTGAAATTATTCGCCCCTGCTGCCCCTTTCATAACAGAATCCATGTACCAAAACATTAAGAAAGAATTTTCTTTGGAAGAAGACAGCATACACCTTTATAGCTGGCCAAAATATAATGAAAAATTAATTGCTCATGATTTGGAAGATGAGATGGATGCAATAAGCGATGTTACACAGGCAATCTTGTCATTAAGGGAAAAGATAAATATGGGCCAAAGATGGCCGTTGCAGGAAGCTGTTGTTGTTGCAAAGGATGAAAAGACTGTAAAGGCAGTTGAGAAATTAAAAAATATAATAAAAAAGCAGACAAACATCAAAGAGCTTGATGTTCAGCAGTCATTGCCAGGCATCAAAGTTTCCATTAAGGCTGATTACTCGCAATTAGGGCCTGACTTCGGCAAGAAGGCTCCTGAGATAATTGCAAAGCTGATGGCAGAAAGCCCCGAGACTGTTTTAGAGCATATAGATAAAGAAGGCAAATTCCCCTTAAAAGTTGGAAAGGAAAAAGTGAATATTGTAAAGGAGCATTTGATTGTAACAAGAAAAGTCCCTGAGCCTTATGTTGAAAGTTCCTTTAAATCCGGATTTGTCTATTTGAATAAGGAAGTTGACGAGGAATTGGAGGCAGAAGGCTATGC
>JACPDF010000021.1 GCA_016184145.1 Candidatus Woesearchaeota archaeon
TACGGGGATGAATGTCCACGCAGTGGACACCGAACTCCGTTCGAGTGTCGGTAATTACAAGCATATACGCCATGTGCGAACTCGGCAGCAACCGCGAAGCGTGATTTTGCCAATGCTATAAGTGTATACTCAATAAGCATACTTTACAATTGATAATGATTTAAATAGTGTAAAATTTTTCTCCAATCCTATGGAACGGGAATTAATGAAAAATAATATCATCGAGCATTTGAAAAAATTTACCAAGCATAACAATATTTTTCTCGCTCAAAGAGGCAATAAGGCGATTTTCGCGGCATTAAAGCTCGTTAAGGAAACAAGCCTGAAAAATACTATATTGATTCCTGAGCAAGGAGGCTGGATTACCCATCTTCAATATGCAAAAGAATTAAGGTTCAATATAAAAACACTTGAAACAAATTATGGCGTCATTAATCCGGCTAGATTAAAAGAAAACATGAAGGATGCTTCTGCAATAATCTACTCAAATCCCGCTGGCTATTATGCCGAGCAGCCGGTAAAGGAGATTTATGAATTATGCAGGAAAAACAAGGTATTGGTAATTTTGGACGTCTCTGGCTGCATAGGCTCTGGCTTCTACAAGGGGAACTATGCCGATATGATTGTATGCAGCTTTGGCAGATGGAAGCCAATAAACCTGGGCTATGGGGGCTTTATCTCGGCATCAAATAATGGCATTTTTAAAAAAAACAAAAAAATACTGGAAAATTTGGAATTTGATGAAAGCTATTATGCTGCTTTACGCCAAAAGCTTGGAAATCTGGAAAAACGATATAGGTTTTTTGAAAAAACAAATAAAAAAATCAAGGATGAATTAAAAAATTTTAATATCCTGCATAAGGGCAAAAATGGGATTAATGTTGTAGTGAAATTTTCAGATGATAATGAAAAAAATAAAATAATAAGCTATTGCGAAAAGAATAAATATGAGTTTGTTGTTTGCCCGAAGCTCATAAGAGTCAATGAAAATGCAATAAGCATAGAGGTGAAGAGGCTTGAATAAAACAGCAATTTTTGCTTTGCTCTTAAGCTTGGCAATTGTATACGGATGCGCTGCTTCCCAAATGACTTTTGGGCAGGGAGTTAAAAAAATAAATGGGTTGGACGAAAAGTACGGTTCAAGCTTAAAGTCCCCTCCAAATTCTACAGACAAAATTGCTGGACTAGCTGCAGAGCTAAATGAATTTAAGGCTGCAAATGAAAATTTTCCAGAATCTCTCAGATATTTAGTGGATTTCAGGATAAAATTCCTGGAAGCGGAAAAATTGAGTGCGGAAGGATGGCAATGGGGAAAGGCCTCCACAACAGAGTTCGGCTTCGGCTGCAATAAGGGCTATGCCAGGATTACAGAATCAGCAGGCTTAAGGAATGCCTCCGCAAACAAGGGGTTTGAGGCTGTTGAGCTGCTGCAGAAATTTATTGACAGCTATCCTGAGGAGGCAACAAGCCTTGATTTGACTCAAAGAGATGTGCTATCTTTAAAGGCAGTTTACTTCCAGGAAATGGAAAAGGCTGAAAAAGACGCAAGAATTATAAGAAGCCTCTGCAAAGAGCAGGCTAACATGACGGGTGTTTAATATGGAGCTCAAAAAGCCAAGCAGCATGGACGAGTGTTTGTATTTTACCAATCGTTCTTTGGATAATGAAGGCTATGCAGTGGCATGGGTATATAGAAAAGAATGCCCTAAGTGCAAAAAAGGCCGTTTAGGAAAACCAATAAAAAAAGACGGAAAAGCTGATAAAAAAGCAGTTGTTTATGAATGCCCTAAGTGCAAATACCAGGAGCCTAATGATAAAGTTGAATCGGAATTGAAAGTGGAAGTGGAATACCAATGTCCATATTGCAGCTTTGGGGGAAGGGCAACAACAGAATACAAAAGAAATAACTTTGAAGGCGTTCCTGCTTATGTTTTTGAATGCGGGAAATGCGGCAAAAAGATAGGCATAACGAAAAAGCTGAAAAAAACAAAGAAATAATTCCTTTTTGACTTTTCTTTTATCTATAAAAATGGAAGAACAATCAGAATACTACATTGAAATTAAAGGAGAATTATTTTTGTTTAGAGACATTTTTGAAAACATAGAAAAAGAAAGATTAATGTTAGCTGAAAAACTTTATAAAAAAGGAATATCCACCCAAGACTACAAAGAAATAATGACTAGAAATTCTCAAATTATAGATAAAGTCTCCAAATTTTTTGATACAAAACGACAGTTTATTGATGAATTTTTAAAATTTAAAGGTTCTATGGAAATGGCTAAAAGCTCTTGGAAACATGAAAGAGAACATTTCTTTAAATCTAAGGAACAATGATTAACCCCGATAATAGGCATAGCTCACTTAATAGGGAGAGACCAAATAGGTAAAGAGCATATGCAAGTAGGACTAAAACCATTTGTGAGGAATAATGTACTAGATTTTGTAGATGTGTGGTCTTTAGAGAAACTAAAAGAATCTTCTTTGAATATTATAGATGTAACAAAATTAAGCGATTCTGATGAAAAACAGAAGGAGATTTTAAAAAATACATAAACCTGACGTTTACTTTACAGCTCAAGTTATAATAACATTTTTAAACAAAAACCTTAATCTAGGTATAGGTGGTTTAATTCAAGGAAAAAGTAATTGTAACAAGCGCCCTTCCATACGCAAATGGACCGATCCATCTGGGGCATCTAGTAGAGTACATCCAGACAGATATATTTGTAAGGTTTTTGAGATTAATAGGCAGGGATGTTGTCTATTGCTGCGCTGATGACACTCACGGCACTCCGATAGAGCTGAAAGCCAATGAGCTGAGAATTAAGCCGGAGCAGCTTATTGCCCGCATTTTTAAGGAACATACAAGAGATTTCAAGAATTTCCTGATAAAGTTTGACAATTACTATTCAACCAACTCGAAGGAAAACAAGCATTTCTCTGACTTGATTTTTAATAGATTAAAGGAAAAGGGCCATATTTACACAAAAGAGATAGAAGTAACTTACTGCGAGCATGATAAAAGGACTTTGCCTGACAGGTATGTCAAGGGAAAATGCCCAAAGTGCAATGCTCCTGACCAGTATGGGGATGTCTGCGAAAGCTGCAATGCCGCATACAAGACAACGGACTTGGTTGATCCTTACTGCATAATATGCAAAAAAAAGCCAGTAAAGAAAAGCTCAAAGCATTATTTCTTTAAATTAAGCTCTTTTTCAAAATTCCTGGAAAAATGGATTAAGGAAAACAAAAATTTGCAGCCGGAAATAAAAAATTTTGTGCTTAACTGGATCAAGGACGGCTTGGAAGACTGGGACATATCAAGAGACGGCCCATATTTTGGCTTTAATATTCCAGGAGAGAAAGACAAATACTATTATGTCTGGCTGGATGCTCCTATTGGCTATATTGCAAGCTTTGCCAATTATGCTGGTGATATAAAAAAAGCAGAAGAGCAATGGAATGATTCTGAGATAATCCATTTTATTGGAAAGGATATTACTTACTTTCATTTGCTGTTCTGGCCTGCTGTGCTGCACGGCTCCGGCTTCAAGCTTCCAAAAGACATAGTGGTGCACGGATTCCTGACTGTAAACGGGGAAAAGATGTCTAAAAGCAGAGGCACATTCTTTACTGCAGAGGAATTTTTGGAAAAATATGATGCAGAGCATTTGAGGTATTATTACGGAAACGTATTGTCAAAAAAGCTTGCAGACATCGACCTTAACTTTGATGAATTCCGGGAAAGGATAAACAATGAGTTGGTTGGAAATCTAGGAAATTTTTGTTATAGGATAATAAGTTTCGTAAATAAAAACTTTAATGGCAAAATAAGTGATATTGACTATAATGAACAAGTAATTGGCGAAATAAGCAAAAAAATTGAGAAAATAAAGAGTCATTATGAAAACTACAATTTTAATTTTGCAGTCAATGAGACTTTATTGATTTCCGATATCGGAAACAAGTATTTCCAGGAAAACCAGCCATGGAAATTAATTAAGGAAGACAAGGAAAAAGTGCAGGAAATATGCGGCTTATGCATCAATATTGCAAAAAATCTTGGCATACTGATACAGCCCGTATTGCCGAGATTTTCCGAGGAATTGCAAAAGCAGCTAAACCTCAAGGATCTAAAATGGGATGATATCAATTTTAACTTAAAAAACCATAAGATTGGCAGGGAAAAGATTTTGGTTGAGAAAATCGGAGAAAAACAAAAAGAGGCATTTCCGTTAAACCTGAAAGTTGCAAAAATCATAGATGTAAAGGATCATCCTGATGCAGGCAAGCTTTATGTTTTGCAGATTGATCTGGGCAAGGAAAAAAGGCAGTTAGTGGCTGGGTTAAAAGGCCATTACTCCAAAGAGCAATTAAAAAACAAAAAAATAATTGTTGTTGCAAACCTAAAATACGCTAAATTGAGGGGTGTTGAAAGCCAGGGAATGCTTCTTGCGGGAGATGATGGAAGAGAAGTTGGCATTTTAACCGTTGAAAAAGCCAAGCCTGGAGCACAAGCTGGAATTGATGGGCTGGAAAGCTCATCTGAGCAAATTAGCTTTGAGCAGTTCCAAAAATTAAATATTGTTGTAAAAAATAATAAGCCTTATTTTAACAACAAAGAAATCAAGGCTGGTTCTGAAAGCATTAAAGCAGAGAAGGTAAAAGATGGTGCTAAAGTAAGATAGAATTCTGTTATAAATAACAGACTAAATTTATCTATTATTAATAACAGAAATTATATTAAAAATTCTTTAGAATAAGTCAAAAATTAGTTAAAATGCTGTAATATATAACAGAAAAATATATAAACAATAAACTACAAAGCTAAGATAGATGGAAAAAGAGGGCTTTAGGCATTATATGCTTATTTTCTATAGCTTGAGGTATATTCCCCAAAAAGACAAAGTGAAATTCCTCAGAGAGCTGCAAGGATATTCTGAAAGGAAATATGGAAAAGAGTATTTTCACAGCGGCTTAATACATAAGTTCAAAGCGGAAAAGCTCGGTTCTAACGTGATTCTGGTTCCAATAAACAATTTTGCTGAATTTCAAAAGCTTTTTAGTAAAAATAATATAGGTGTTAGGATAAAAGAGGTCTGGGCAAAGTGAATTTAAAAAGCAAAAGAGGCCAAGCTACAATCTTTGTAATAATAGGATTAGTAATACTCATTACCGCATTTACGATATTCTTTGCACAGAAAGCTGCAGTGCAAAAACCCGTGGAAAAACAGGCAGAGAAGCAGCCTCAATTTGCTGGCCAGGCAGAACTAAAGAATTATGTTGACATCTGTTTGCAAAGCGCTGTTTTGCAAGGCTTGGAAATAATGAGGCAGCAGTCAGGCTATATCGATATTCCGCCTGACTCAAGCATCTTGGAAGCAGAAGGAAGTAAGATGCCGTACTGGCTTACTCCAGACAAAGTTGCAATACCTTCCCTCGATTTCATGGAAAAAGAGCTGGAAAATTATGTTGCAAAAGAGCTTAAATTATGCACTAACGATTTCAAAGATTTTAGAAATCAAGGTTTTAAAGTAAACTACAGCAATATAAAAACAAATGCCGATATGGAAAAAGCTGTTGTCGTTAATGTTGAGCTTCCAATTATCCTGGAAAAAGAAGGCATTAAATTTGAAGAGAAAAATTTTGTTTACACTGTTCCCATAGATATGCAGCTTATACAAAAAACTGCCTCTGATTTAGCTGCATTGGAGGATTTCCATGCTTATCTTGAAGAGCACGCCAAAAACCTGATCTCATTGTATTCCGGGGTTGAGCAGAACAGGCTGCCGCCGTTTTCCCAGTCCACAACCAATTTTGATTGCAGCTTTGTCTCATGGGATAAGCAGGATGTCAAAAGCAGGTTAAAGAATATTCTCCAGCTAAATATGCCGAATCTAAAGGTCGAGGGAACAAGATTTACACAGCCTCAAAGCAACCAGCAGTTTAAGGCAGTTTATGATAGTTTTGTTTATGATTTATTTAATGAAGAATTCCCAAATTTAAAGGTTGATTTTATTTATAAAAATGATTGGGAATTTCTTGATTATGATATTATTCCCAATAATGGAAACTTATTAACTCCAGACAAGGTTGTCGGGACAAATATCCCTATGTTGCCGCAGATTTGCGTATTCAAGTACCCTTTTAAGTATACAATGCAATATCCTGTTTTAGTTGAAATTACAGATTTAGATTCAGCAAAAATAGATCCTGCAGCAAATGCATATTATGAAAGCAAGGGATTTACTTTCCAGTTCCCGATGGTCGCTTACCTTTGCGGGAATCAAAACAGGCAGTGCAACACAGGCAATTTGCCAGTAGTTGATGTGACTTCTTTTGCCGTAGCCAACATAACTTTATTGCCTGAGACGTTGTTTTGCAACCAAGAGCAGAGGATAAGCAATGAAATGACAATCAGGACTTTTGATTCTCTAAATACAAATGCACTGGCAAATGTTGATGTTAATTATTACTGCGGGAGCTACCAGAATGACTGCTTTATTGGAAGGACAGACAGCAACGGAATTTTAAAAACCAGATTTCCCTTATGCATCAACGGCCAGATATACTTTACAAAAGACAGCTATTCTGTTTTAAGCCAGAATTTAAGTACCTATGAGCTTCCAGAATCGGAATTTGCATACTTTTTGGAGCCAAAAAACAACCTTAAGGTGGAAGCCAGGAAAATAGATATTCGTTCATTAGTTGAAAATTATTTTGAAAATAAAGCATTATCAATTGAAAATTCTGTTGTAGATTTAGCAAATGGGGAAAAAGTTACAATTGTTTCGGATACAGGCTTGTTTTATATCTACCCTGATCCTGCCGACAGGCCATTGCAGATAGGCACTGGAAACCATGGGTTTGATTTGCAATTGACAGCAGAAAATGCAAGTTTGCTTGGATTCCTAAGCATTGATTCATTTGTCTCCAATGAGAATCTGAAAAAAAGCAAGGTAGCATTTTATGTTTTTGAAGATGACAGCGTTGATTCAATCTTAAGGGCAGATGGGAATTTGGAAGCTGAGCTGCTTTATTCATGTCAGAAAAATGCTGATAATAGCTGCAATTTTGGCAATTGCAGTCTTGCTGACATAGACGGCACGAATATACAGGATTTTAGAAATGATTCGGAAACATGTAAAGAGGCGTTTAACGTTACAATAGCAAAAGAGCAATATCAGGATTTAGTTAGGCCAATATTTAGCTAAAAGTAATTTTAGCTAAAAGTAATGAGAATAAAACAATAATTATTGAAAATGAATAAAATATTAAGAAAAAATATTGCGGTGTTTTTGATTGTGCTAATTGCAGCTATGCCTTTCTATGCTGCAAGTGTTTTCGCGCAGAGCTATGTTCAAGACCCTGCACAAAGCTGCCTTGCAAAAAAGCAGGACAGCGACGATGTGGTAGGAACTCTGGATAGCGGCCCGATAAAAACTTTGGAAGGCATCGCATCAACTTTGCATTTTACCTGCACTGCCTGGGCAACACTCGAGATTGGTAAAAATACTTACAATACTGTCATTGGCACATTTGATCAATGTAACGTTGGAACCCCGGGAACCCCTCAATATGCACAATGTGTGGCAAATAGCGCAAGAATAACAGCAGATGTGCCTTTTAAGAAGATTATGGATCCTCTTTGCAGCAAAGTGGAATGCAAAGAAAACTTCATTGCAAATACTTTGGGCTTGGACCCTATAAGCGAACTGCAGACCGAAATTGGAGGAGTAGGCATTGGCCCGTTTGACAATATATACACTTCAATAGCCTATTTATGCCCTGTTGGCATATTGTTTAATTTGAGAAAGCTGAAAGCCATTTACCAGACGCATAGTTGCTGCATCGAGCAGGCTTGCATTAACGGCCTGAACACTGAAAGCTGCGACAGGCAGTTGAGCGAGGCAACGTGCATGTACTGGGAAGGCTCCATTGCCCAAAGTTTAGTAGGCATATTAATTCATTTTATATCCACATTTTTTGCTGAAGCATTGGAAGAGAAAGTGCAGGAACTTATTGCAGAGGCAGGTATAGGGAGATATATAGCAGCAATAAAAGCCCTGTATAGTGCTTATAACCATATCCAAAAATTGCAGGAAGCATTCCAGTGGATGTCCCAGACGTTTTCAGAGCCTAATTGCGATGATTTAAACTTTGATAAGATTAGGGATCAGGCAGAACAAGCATCAAAAATAAAGTGCAATCTTATTCAAGTAGATATTAACGGTGATGGAATAATTGATAGATTAGAGCCAAGGTGCGCGTAAATGGTTAACCTAAACAGGCAAAGAATTGTAGTTTACCTTTATTTTTTTATAGTTTTTGCCCTAATCTTTGGGCTAAGCTTTACAGTCAAAGGGGATAAAATCACAGGAAATTTTGTCTTTGAAATAATAAATAATTTTGCAGGCAATATAAATTTATTTTTCCTTGTTTTGGTTTTGTCTGGATTTTTATTTTCTTTGGCATTCTCTTTGTTTATAATAAGGCATGCGCAGGAAATCAAAAGAGAGATTCACCCAAAAAATGCCAAGTTAATAACAGGAGTTGTTATTGTTTTGCTGGCTGCTTCCTTCCTGGGTTTCGGGGTTTATGTCGGAGAACATGGGGAAAAAATTACTGGATATGCTGTTGATTCTACAGAAAAAGATGAACAAACCGAGCAGTCGCCACTGGCAACAACAACTCCTCCCGCCACAGAAACCTCAACACAAACACGACAACCAACAACCAAAAAAATAACTAATACTGAGACTTACCAAGCCGCTTCTATCCTGCTGAAGCTAACTCTGGGGAAATTTGCTGATGTTGGTGTAAGCGATTACTGCAAAGCCCAGTATGACGGCTCTGATTATGGAACAACATCATACAGCATAAATAACCAGCAATTATTAACAGGCCAGGCTAATTTTCAATCAACTAACAACTGCATAGGAAATGAGACAACAGCAACAGCCCAGTCCCAGAAATCGATCATTGTAGCAGGCTTTACCTACCAAACTTCATGGACAATAACGCCATGCAAGGAGAATGTGCAATACACAATTTATCTTGGAAACAGCGTTGACGACAGAATTGGAATAGCAATAGGGATAGCAAACAAAGGAACAACGCAATCAGAATCAAAGCGGTTTAGTTACACAAAAAATTACCAGTTTATCTGCATTCAGGCATCTGACACTTCTATAGGGAATAATGGCTATGCTTGCTTTAGTGTGGTTTAGGTTAGCTGTATCAGGCTTTGGTTAACCAAAACTTCGTAGAAAGCAACATCAGTTATGTTTAATTTGCTCAGCTGCTTTAAGCTCTCGCAGCTCTGCCTCAAGTATTGGTTTGTAACCTTATCGCATACAGTATAATCCTTCTTATCGATCACAAAATTCATGTAGCATGTATCCTTGCGGTTGTCCTTGCTTATCTCCCCGCATATCTCGCTCTTTCCGGCTATCTTGGCAACATTGCTTAGGCAGACATCTTTTGTCCTCTCATCCGCCACTTTTATGCAATAAGTCCTGTCGCCTAAAACCTCTGCTATCTTGTTGAAGCATAAGTCCCTGGAAGTCTGCAACTGCAGCTGATTGCATAATTTTTCTGCTTCCCGACTGTTTTGCTTTGCTATCTGCTCGACTTTTTCCAAAGTCTCAAATGTGTTGATTGCGGAAGTTCCCGCTGTTTCTTCCCGGGTACCTTCTTTTTCCCCTGGTTTTTCTTGTATAATCTCTTCTTGCTCTTCTTCTGTAACTGTCGTATTTTGCTCTTCAATAATTTCTTCTTCAGTTTCTGCAGTTTTCCCTCCGCTTATTTTTACTGGCAAAGTTGCAACAGCCCTCTGCCCGTTGTATGTTGCTATTGCCCTTAAAACATAATCGCCTGCTTCAGCGCCAGGAGGAATTTCCATAGCTACCTGCTTTGAGCCTTTTGTCTCTATTGCCCTGGTTTCCTCTTTAAACGTAAGAACATTATTTGTCTTGGTATTGATTAACTCATACCTTAAATTGACATCATACCTGTTTAGAGAGCCAAGATTGTCAAGCTCTGAAATAAAAGTGATTTCAGCTCCGGCATCAGCAGTTGTCTTTACGCTTTCCAGATTCAGGTCGAGCAATGTTGAAGGTGTTTTAGATGGCAAAAACTTAACCGTAACCACAACAGCAGCAATCATAACTACAAAGATTGCTGCAATTCCTATTAAAGTAGTAGGAGAGAAATGGATTATATGCCTTACCTCTGGACTAGATGTGTACTTTATAGCTTCATCAACATCTGCCGGAGAATAGCCGTATCTTAACAGATAATTCTTTATTGTCTGTGCATCAAAACCCCTCCTTGTCTGCTCCTGAATATAATTAACGAGCTTTTTATTTGCCATTAGGCTTTCTTTTTCTTGTTGTATATTTAAATGTTATTTTAATTTTGCTAAAACTCAATGCCGTATTAATATACTTGATACATACTTAAAATATACTTAATTTTGTATAAATAATACTTTAAAAATACTTAAAATATACTTTATTTATACTATTTTTTGTATAAATTTGACAAAAAGCATAAAAAAGTAATAAAAATATTTATATACTAGTATACAAATTATATCATAATTATGACAGAATTTAGGCTAAAATCAGTCTAAATAGAGTAAAAATATGGTAAACAACTCCATCCAGATAAGAATTACAGTTTCTAAGGAAATTAATGACTTATTAGAAAAGGCAGCGAAAAAGCTGGGCAAAAAGAAATCAATGTTAGCTAGGGAGCTTATGGAGCAAAAATTGTATGATTTAAACTTAATACAAAAGGAGCTAAAGGAAATTTAAGATGATAAAGAAAGCGCAAGTTTCAATTTTCATCATCCTTGGAATAGTGATTTTAGCAGCAGCTGCAGTAGTTTTTTACATAAACACAACAGCGGAAGAAGAGGAAATCGAGCCCGGAGTTTTCATTTCCACAAAAGAAATACCAACGCAGCTTGACCCTGTAAGCAATTTTGTTACACAATGTCTTGATGATGCGGCTGTTCGAGGCCTAAAGCTTATAGGCGAACATGGCGGCTATGTAGATATTAACAGCCCAGAGCTTACAAAACAGAATTTCAAAATGAGCAATGATCCTACAGAAAGTGATGCCGTGGCTTTTGCTCCCCAAAGTGATTTGAAGATTCCATACTGGTGGTACCTCGAAAGCAGCAATAACTGCCAGGAAACATGCAAGTTTGCAAGCAAAAGGCCTCCATTGAGAGATGAGGATAACTCAATAGAAAAGCAGCTTGATAGGTACATAGAAAAAAACCTGCCGGAATGCATAAACAATTTTGAAAGCTTAAAGGAACAGGGATTTGAGATTACTCAATCAAGCGCAATAAAAGCTAATACTAAAGTTGCGGAAAATGACGTGGTTGTAGTCTTGGACTATAGTTTGGAGGCAAAGAAATCAGATACAGCTTCAACTATAGACCAGTTCTTTGTAAGGGTTCCTGTAGACCTGCAGAAAATCTACAGTCTGTCTACAGACATTGCAAACATGCAGCAGAAATATCGTTTCCTCGAGAGGCAGACAATGAACCTAATCTCATCTTTTTCATCAGTTGATAAGGACAAACTGCCTCCAATTACAGACATGAGGTTTGAATTTGGAAGCACAACAAGCTGGAGGAAGTCTGATGTAAAAAACAGCGTTACACAGGTATTGGCAAGCTACATCCCATTTTTCCAGGTTGATGGCGCAAAGAACTTCAACCGCGGCTTCTACTCTTCAGGGCTAAAGCAGAGATTATATGACAGCATGATTATTCCCGTTGCAGACCAAGAATACAATAACCTTGATGTCACATTTAATTATCTTGATTTCTGGCCTGCATATTTTAACATTAACTGCAATGGAGATATTTGCCAGCCAGAGTCAGCTTCCTCGAACTTATTGGCCTTTATTGGGCTGCAAAGGTATGATTTTGCATATGACATTTCATTTCCTGCTTTAGTTGAGGTTTTTGATGAGAACGCATTAAATGGCCGGGGCTATAAGTTCAATTTCTTTCTGGAAGCGAACGTAAGGAACAACCAAGAGTTAGAATCGGAGTTTGTGCCTTTACAGGCAGCTAATGTGCCAACAGCATCTTTCCTTTGCAATATAGAAAACAGGAACAGTGCTGATGTGACTATCAAAGCGATTGATGCTGTTGAAGCAAAGCCATTGGAGGATGTAAGCGTTACCTTGAGTGTTGCAGGAGAAAGCTGCTACATTGGGAGCACAAATGAGGATGGCACCCTGGTTGCAAAATTTCCAACCGGGACAGCCGGCGCAGTTGTAGGTTTATTAAAGCCTGATTATATTTCAAAATCGCAATTGTTTGACGCAAGCCCTGACAGGAAGCTTTCTGTCGAAGCAAAGCTTGATCCTGTCAAAGACAAAAAGATTGCTGTCAAGAAAAAGCTGCTCGAGAAAACAAACAGAGGCTGGGAGTTTACAAATAAGATTTCTGACTTAAAGCCGGAGGAGGAAGCTTTTGTAACTTTAACAAGGCTAAGTCCGGCAACAGAGGAAGACTTTGATGCGGTTGCAAGCATAAAAGGGACAAATGAAGAGCAGATCAGGCTGGCCCCAGGCAGATATGAAGTCAATATAAACACTTTCCTGAGGGAAGACATAAGGATACCGGAAAAGAAAGTGAAGAAAAAAACTGGTTTGTTCTCGGAAGAGGAATTCACTATTCCAGGAATTGATTTTAACAGCCAGAACCCTTATCCTTCTGGCGGCTTAAGGATGAATGTTACCATAACAGAAGATGACCTGAAGAAAGGCACCATAACATTTTTTGCAGTAAGCCCTGCCCTGGAAAATGTTCCCGAGCAGCAAAGGTCAATTGACGATCTGAACCAGGCAGCTAAGATTGAAGAATACTCAAGGGTATTCGCACCATTGCTAAAGCCGGTATTCCAATAAAATGATTTTCAATAAAAAAAACAATGAAAAATTCAATAATAAAAATCCATTAAAAAATAATCAACAATAAAATAAGAAATAATAATTAAAAAATGAATAAAAAATACAGACAAAAAATTGCAGTAATGCTAAGCATATTAGTTGTAATGCTGCCGATATATTCTTCCATTGTATTTGCTAATTTATCCAAAATAGAGGCCCGCGGTAAGGACAATGTGAATAATTATATGAGAGAAGAGGATTTCATCACATTCAAGGCAACCGCTTCCATATCTGGAGACAGCGCAATAACTCCAAACCAGGTGCTTTTGGGCTCTGATCTGCAGTTTGACAGCTGCAAGGCAGGCATAGACGGCTTTGACTGCACCTTAAGGTTCCCTGGGAACGGGACAACAGTATTTGACGCAAGGGCCATTCCTTACACAGTAACATTAAAGAATGATGCAGGAAATGTCGTAGAGGCAAAAACCGACAGCATTTTTGTTGACAATCTGCCTCCGGAAATTACTTCTTTTAGTGTTGACCAGGCTCTTGTAAGCTCTGGCGTTGTAAGATTTAGTTTTGATGTTGTAGATCATGCCTGTGCAGCCTCTTCATGTTCTGGAAAGTGCTCAGGCATCAGCAGGGTTGAGCTTTCTGACAGTAACAGCAATTACAAGGATACCATCACTTTAAACACTGACTCATGCACTATTACTAAGGTATTTGAAACATCCTCGTTGGAGTTCTCAGAAGGTGCTCATGTAATATTGGCAAAAGCATTTGATAGGTTTGATCAGTTATCAACAGCATCAGCAGCCTTTCAGCTTGACAAAAGCGCCCCTTTCATTGACTTAAACACCTTCAAGGTTGTTGATAGCCTGGATATAGACCTAAGCTCTTTTGGAATTAACCCTGTGCCTGTGACAGTAAAGATTGACATAAAAGACACTGATTTGAATAAGGACAATGTGTTTGCTAATTTAAGCGAGCTTAATAAAAACGCCGGTCTTGGAAATGCGCAGGCTGCTTGCGGTGCGACTGAAAATGATATAACAACATGCTCATGGCAGATAAGCCTTGCTCCTGACGGCTCTGGGCTAAAGAAAGTCACTATACTCGCTTCCGACAGCTCTGGAAATAATGCAAAGACAGAGATAACAAAGAGCTTTGGGCTGGACAACGAGGGCCCTGTTGTCCTTTCTTTGGCTACTTCCCAGGTTATAGACGGCCAGAGCTTTGCTAAATCAAATAATAATACTTTTATTGCCACTTTCAGGGATGAGGCAGGAGTAAAACCAACAGACATTAAGCTGCATGCAGACGCTCTTGTTAAGGATGCAGACTCATGCGCTCAAGTAGTGGACATATGGCAGTGCACCTGGAGCAATATCAATCTCCTCAATCCGGGAAAAGTAAAGGTCTTCATCGATACTGATTCAAAGGACAGGGTAGGTAATGCTGTTTCGGAGAAATTTGAGAGAGAGGTCGTTGTTGACTCTGCAAATCCAAAATTGATTCAGCTGGTTGTAAAAGGCATTGGCGGAAAGCAGGAAACAATTGAAGACTTTATTATCGCAGGGGACAAGCTGCAGGTCGAGGCAGTTATAGAAGATGATAGCCTGCAGAAAGCTGTTGCAGATTTTTCCAGATTTATATTTAATGCCCAAGAGGTTGATGCAGATGCGTGCACAAAGACTGGAGAGAAAACAGTTGTATGCTCATGGACTACTTCCAGCATAGACATAGAAGGCTTTATTGATGATTTTATAAGGTTTGAATTTACTGATATTGCAGGCAATACCCTGGAAGCC
Organism: Candidatus Woesearchaeota archaeon; assembly: GCA_016184145.1. GTDB lineage: Archaea > Nanobdellota > Nanobdellia > Woesearchaeales > GW2011-AR4 > JACPDF01. Next base: position 14,737 of record JACPDF010000021.1, read on the forward strand.
AAGGAGCCTTTGAAGGTTTTTGGGGTGACAGGAGGCGAGACTCCTGATTTCTGGCAAAGCGCTGTCCAGTGCTCCCCATCTTTATTGGATAGGGAAACAATGCCGCTGATAAACCAGAGGGCTTTTTGTTTGGTTTCTTTAAGGCCAAAATCATTGGTGGATGATCTAGGCACATTCGAGGATGTGGAGCCCGTAAGCGCAAGCTTAGGGGAATGCAATGGAGATTTAAGCTTTGTTGACGATATTAAATTGGAAAATAATGAATTCAGCAAAGAGCCTTTGATAAGGATCAACTTCAGGAAGCAGGATGCTAACATAGATAAGCTTGATTTTCTATGCCCTATTGACATAATATCGAGGAAAGGCAACAATATTTTCACAGTGCCAGAAAAAGAAAATGTAGATATAACTTTCCAGCTCTACAACCAGCCTCTCGGAGAAGTTAGCGAGAGCGTCCAGAAAAAGATTGATGATGCAGTTGAAGATTCAAATAATATACTGAAAGTTGCGACTTTCTTCAAAAAGATTTTCTTTTATGGTCAGAGGACTTGCGAAATTGGGAATACAATTGTCAATGTTATAGTTTTATACAAAGTTGCTGGTAAAGTATGGGCTAATTGGGATGCTGCAACTACAGGAACACCAGCAAATCCACCAGCTAAAGCGCAAAGAATATCCTGGGATATTATAACTGAAGAAGCAAGGCAGGAAACTTTAAAGGGATGGCCATTTTTCACAAAAGCATGCAACTTTGTCAATTGCAAGACCGTTATAGATACAGGTTCTGGTGCATTAAGGGTTGATGAAACGGCTATCACATTTAAGTTTGAAGACCCGGATTCCCTTTTGGGAAAATGGAGGCAGGCAGGAAACGGAATTATTAAAACCTTGGATGTTGAGGGTGTTGTAAGCAAATATGTAGGGGGAGGAGGCAAAGAGAGCAACCCTGCTAGGTTCATGAACCCCAAAGACAGCATTGTAGTCGCATCTTTGACAGCGTGCATTCCTGGAATAATTTACGGCTTGGACAAGTACAGGCAGATACAATGCATGTATGCTGACTGCTTGCAGACGGGCGTTGGCGAGCAGGGCCTGCCTGTATTTGCATGTGAGGACCAAAAAGGCTATGCCACATGCAAGTATGTTGTAGGAGAGGCTTTCAAAGTCATACCCATAACAGCTGCATTTGATTATTATGCAAATTTAATAAAATCCACTTTGGCAAACCCGTTCAAGATATTGGGAGCTGGAATGGCAGCTGCATGCAACCCGGCAATTGTGGCAGAGCCATTTAGCTATGAAATTTGCGCAGCGGTAAAAATAGCATCTCTCCTTGGAGTCACAATACAGGAAGTGACATCAATATTTGACTCAAATACATGGAAGGTGCAGGAAGACTTTTGCGGCAGGCTGGACAAAGGCAGCTCAGAGGAAAAAAGCGGAGGCCTATTTGGGATATAATTAAAGAATGAAACATAAAAAACTGACAAAAAAAGCGCACCAACTAAGCACAATATTGATAGTTATAGTTTCTGTTATTTCCATAATTTCATTTGGGTTTTATACTGAAAATAATCCTGTTTCTGGTAATAATAAAAATATTGAACTGGAAATTACAGAGTCTGCTACAGGGATGGAAAGTGTTACTGGTATGGTGGTAAGTGGGAAAATTTCTGGACCTGCCACACCGCCACCTCCGCCTGCACCCACAGCAACTGCGCCGCCTGCACCTGGAACAACTGCAACAGCTACCCCGCCCAAACCAACTGCGCCACCAGCACCGCTAGCAAGTCCCGAATCTATAAAAAAAGGCCCTCCAACAGCAAGACCAGTACCAGCAAATGATGGGTATTGGTACTTCAAAGAAAGTGATGGAACTCTTAAATGGTATAATCCGAAAAAAGCTGGGACTGACAAGTGGGAAGAAATATTAAATACCTACACTATTACAGCAAGCAAGGGTGGGGAAACAAGAACCTTAAGCATCGAAGCTGCAACGCTTAATAAGGCAACAGCCGAATTGACAAAAACCGGTTTTATAATATCGAATGTTGTATCTCCGCAAATAGCACAACAGCCAGCAGTAGCAGCGGATTTTAGACCTGACACTTTGGGAGGTGCAAATATTGTGAAAAACAGCAAAGGTGAAATGTATTTCGTGCCAACAGGGAAGACTCCTGAGCAATATGCGCTTGAATTAAACCAAAAAATTGTAATCCAGAATGAATACAAAAAATTCCTTCAAGATAATAAGCTAAAAGATGATGACAAAAGCAAAAAGTGGTTTAAGGAGAATCTGCCTCCAGGCATTAATGCCGACCTGGTTAATGATGCCCTAGGAATAGGGGCTGCATCAGCATCTAAACAAGTAGCCATCTCAGTGCAAAAAATATCGCTTCCAAATGGGAAATTTAAGTTTATATTTGAAGGGAAAGAGTATGATAGTGACAGTGATAGCGAACCTCCTGAATTAACTGCTGCCAAAAATTTTAAAAAAGAGCATCCGACAGCAAAAAAAACCGATTTTACAGCTGATGGAAACACAGTCTATTCTGAAGGTAATAAATACATACTCCAAACCGGCGAGGAATATAAGGGCGAAGCCATAAAAAAAGAAAAAATTGGAGGAATTCCTTATGATGTTACTTACTCATTTGAAGGCAAAAAACCTGAACCCACCAAAATTAAAATAGATGAAACAGATTTCAACTTAAATTCCAATGTTCTGAGCCAATTAAAGAGCAAAGTTGGCAAAGAAGACACGCTTAAGGTAAGCGAAGGGAATTTAGTCCACACAAAAACAGCAAAAAAAACAGAAGGAAAGGAAGGGGAGGACAGCTATAGAGAAGCTACCACTACCACTATTTCAACTTATAATAAAGATGGATTAAATAGTTTAGTAGTAGATTATATCACAGTTAACAAAGATGGTAATGTCGTTGACAAAAAAAAGACAGTAACAACCTATGAATACGATAAAGGCAATAATAAAGACAAACCTTTAAACATTATAGAAACAACTTATGAAAAAGATGAAAATGGAATTATAGATGAGTCAAAGAGTAGGACACTAATCACAGATGCAATAACAGGAGAGCCAATAACAGTATTTTATTCAATCGGTCATCCAAGGAAGGGTAAAGAAAATGAGGACCTTGATCTCCTCAAAACCCAGTTTAAATCCAGGCAGTTCTTCGCCCAGCTTGAATCATCCCTTACAGACTTTAGCGGTTTAGGCTATTACGCAACATTATTCTTCAGCAGGGAAGACCTTGATATCTGGAGGGAGAATGTTGACAAGATATTCGCTACTTTATATTTAGGTACAGAGTATTGGACTTCTGGCATATGCGCCGCTGCCACAGACCTAGACAGGAGCAGCCAGGGAGTTGCTTATATTGACACCAAAACAGGCTTAGCGGCAGTAGCTGCGCATATAGAAGCTACACGAAGCGAGCAGATAATAGGGCCTGGAACAGAAGATAACAGAACAGGTACAGTAAGGCCTACCAGGGAGTTTTTGTACAAGATAACATTCAACGTAAAGAATGGTGACTATGATACGGATCCAAAAGCCCTGGAAAAGATGAGGTTTAATATTGTATTAAGGGGGGAAAGGACGGCAAAGCTCTTCAGGAATAATATTGAGGTGAAAAAAGGAAATCAGTTTGGGCATCTTGGAAGAAATGCAATAGTGCAGTATAGCGACTTTTTCTATAGTACGGCATGCATAGAATTTGAAAATGCTCCGTCATCATGGACTTTAGACAATAATGAATTATGCAACACAATTTTAGGACCTTCAGGGCCTACATCTATAGGCCAGCAGCAAACTGCCCAGGAAAGCGCAGGAGGAGATATTCTTGACATATAGGGCATAAATTAAAAATATCTTAACATGAAAAACAACATTATAGCACAAAATTATCTGTTATTGATAAATTCCTTTAAAAGAATAAGTTTAAAGTTCTTTTTAATATTGGCTTTTGACATTCTTTTTTACTTTATTTTTATGCAGATAGGGAATTTTTTCTTGAAAATAATAGAAAAAAAGGCAGCAAATGTCGACCTTGCGCAAAACCTTCTTGGATTGAACCAGCAGGCTGCCAGTTCCTTATTGACCTCTGTAAGGGGATTTTTCTTTTTCCTTATCTTTTCCGCAATTTTATTTTTATTATTGATGGTGATTAACTGGAGCGTCTTCAAGGGCCTTATCTGGACAACAACCGCAGATAAAAAATTTAATTTCGGATTTTTTAAGAAATTTTTATTGCTGAACTTGATTTGGCTGCCATCCTGGTTTTTGCTCATATTCCTGTTTGCGGTTATAATAAACCCGGAAACATCTCCAATATTCATGATAGTCACTTTAGCTGTAGCATTCTACTTCACCAATATACTTTACCCATTATTTCTAAAGGAGAATAAATTAAGAATAATAAAAGAAGCCTTTAAGCTTGGAATTAAAAAAATCCACCAGTTTATTGTTCCTTACGCAATAATTATTATTCTGTTTTTTATGATATTAAATGCCTATAATCTTATTGCTATAAGGGTTAATTTGAATCCAAATGTTTTCTTTGGCATTCTTCTGGTTTTTATCGCGTGGCTGAGGTATTATTTTGTTGAGATTGTTTACAGCCTGCACAAATGATTGTTTTCTACAGAAAACTATTTATATTATAATGCAAGAGGGTTATGCAAAAAGGGGTGAGCATGATAAATTTCTATAAATTCCGCTATAAATTGCTCTGTAAAGTAATTTTCTTCACAATTTCACCAAAAGCCTTAAATATTCATATATAAATTATATATTAAATACTATTGTTAAATATATAAAACATCTATTAAATAGATATAAAACATATATAAAATAATAATGAAATTCACAAAAAAAGTCATAAAAACATCCGGAGGCCTAGTTGTAAGGGTTCCTGCAGATATTGTCAGGCTTCTTAGTCTGACAGATAAGGATTATGTTGAGATTGATTTGACAAAAATAGACCTTAAAGAATTAAACAAGAAATCAAAATCATGAAAATCAGAGATTTTCAGGACACAAGGAAAACAAAGTTTTCCGGTGTACAGGAAATTCAAAGAATTTCCAAGTATGCCAAAAAGGCTTTAGCCTTTTTGTGCATAATGTTTAGAAATACAAAAACAAATGCCAATGAAAAAAACAATAGGAACATAAAAAATTTGCTCGAACAAAGTTCGGCACCAACTTCATTGGATTCGGCATTTTTGCATGCACAATGACAATAAAGCAAAAATGCAGGCAATTATTAATTATTTTTCCATGGTTTATGGAGTAAACCCAGAAAAAATTGAAAATTTTTTCGTTGCCGAATAATATTAAAAGTGAAATTAAACAATGACTGAACAAATGATTGTGAACATTGGATAAAAGATAGTTATTAAAAAAATGTCAAAAAAAAGAGGTCAGGCATCTATATTCATGGTAATGGCAGTAATCATATTGCTCCTAGGGGCTCTTTTCTTCTATACCCAAAGGGCTTCTCTGGAAAAAGCAGAGCTGATAAGCCCAGAAATAGCGCCTGTGAAAAATTTCATAGACGCGTGCATAAGCGATGTCGCAAGGCAGGGCATAACAATACTTGGGTTTAATGGGGGCTATATAAGCTTCCCGGATGAGATAAAAAACAATCCCAGGAGTTATCTGCAGCTTGGGCCTATAAGCAGCATAAAAAACCCTTACTGGTGGTATGACGGCATTGAAAGCGTTCCGTCAGAAAGCTTCATTGCAAGGCAGATAGAAGATTACATTACCTCAAATCTCGACACATGCATAAGCGACTTTAGCGCCTTTAGCCAGTTTGATGTAAGGCAAAGAGGATCTCTTGGCGTAAAAGTAACCCTTAATGAAAATGATGTTGCTGTAGATGTGAATTATCCTTTGGAGCTTACAAATAAGCTGAATAGAACCACAATAATGCTTGAAAAGTTCAAGGAAACGCTGCCCATCAGGCTTAAGAAAGCCTATGAGATGGCAAAGGACATCTACGAGTCTGAAAAAAAGAATTTTTTCCTTGAATTTAAGACAATGGACCTTATAGCAATGGACAAAAATATACCGACAACAGGGATAGAGACAACCTGCGGGGAAAAAGTATGGCGCGTTGACCAGGTGCAGCAAAAGCTGAAGAGGCTTCTCAATGTAAACTTGCCCTATATCAGCATAGTCAGCTCCGAATTTGATGAGAAGGTCTATGTGCCCAATCCATTCGGAGAAAATACCTATAAGGACTCCTACTATGGCAAGCATTACAGCTGGCAAATAACAGACAAAAATTATGCTAATTTAAAAGTTTCATTTGCCTATGAGGAAAACTGGCCAATGCAGTTTTACGCAAGGCCAAGCAACAATGGCATAATGAAGTCAAACGCCAAGAAAAGCCAGAGTTTTTTGGATTTTTTCTGCCTGCACATATGGCATTTTACATATGATGTTGTGTACCCTGTAAGGATCACCATAACTGACAATGCCCCCAAATCCGAGCCGTACCAGTTTAACTTTGCATTTGAGGTAAGCGTGGACCACAACCAGCCGAGAAGGGAAAACTTCGCATCAACATTATTCGAGCAGGCCGTTCTTGGTAATCAGGAAGAGTATTGCAATGATGTTGTGAATGATATTACCATTTATACAATGGAAAACACGACAGACCAGAAAGACATAGCCCATGTCAACCTCACATTCACATGCGGGATGTTTACATGCAACATGGGAGAGACAGACTGGCTTAGCTATGGTGCTGCTGCCGGCCTGACAAAGGCCTTCCCCTACTGCGTAAACGGCATCTTGAGGGGAAGCAAGGAAGGGTTTGAAGATAGCCAAAGATTCATGCGGACAGAGGCCCCAGGCACATATACGCTTTACCTTAAGCCAGTAAAACAATTTCAGGATTATGAGATTGTGAAACATGACTTTGACAATCCTTCTATTGAAAGCAAATTGAAGGAAAATGAGAAAGCGTCTATAACAATAAAATCCACGCAAAGTGATTTTGAAACTTTTGGAGTCTATCCTGTTGAAAAGGATTTCCAGATAAAGCTGCTCAATGACGACCAGGAATATGAAGTCGCAATTTACCTTTCAGACGAAGACAGCATCATTGGCGGCTACAAGGGGACATGGAAAATTGCCGCATCAACAGTGTCAAATTCAAAAAAAATAATATTTCATGTCCTGGAAAAGCAGGGGAATGATGACGAGACAGCTCTCTTTGTTTCAGGGCTTGATTCATACTCGCAAAAAGTTCCGCAGCCAGAGTTGATAGGATGAAAGCAAAAAGAACATTAATCCGGTTTATTGCATTGCTCTTGCTAGAGCTGATAATACTGTATCCAGTGGAGTTTGTATACGCCCTGAGCATTTCAAATGTGCAAATAACGGATGTAAGCTCAAACTCGGCAAGGGTGAAATGGTTTACAGATGAGGTTGCAGACGGCAAGGTAAAATACGGGCCTACAAAAGACTTAGGATTTACCTCTAGGCATACCACTTTTATTTTTGAGCACAACCAGCTGCTGCAGGGCCTTGACTCGGAAAAAACTTATTTCCTCGATATAGAGTCATCAAACATCAACGGAGACATTGCAGTAGACAACAACAGCGGTCAGTTCTATTCTTTTACCACAAAAGACATCACGCCTCCCGCAAAAGTAGAAGGGCTTACTGTAACAGGCAGGACTAAAAATTCCATAGCGATAGCATGGCAGGCATCAAATGCCCAGGATTTAAGCCATTACAACATATTCAGGAACAATGTAAGGGTTGCAAATGCGACAGACACAATTTTTACAGACACAAACCTCAGCCCGGGATCAGCCTTTTCCTATAAAGTGTCTGCAATAGACTTATCTGGAAATGAGGGTGCCCAGTCAGACACTGTAATTGGATCCACTGAAGCATTGGACCTCTCCAGCCCGGTAATAAGCGAAGTGGATATAGCGGAAATCAGGGACACAACGGCAATAATCATATGGCTGACAAACAAAAACAGCACCTCGATTGTTTTCTTCGGAACCGGCCAAAATCTGGATAGAAAAGAGGAAATTAAAGAACAAGTAAAAAACCACTCGGTAACCATAGGCAGCCTGGAAAAAGGTATTTCTTACAGCTTTGTTGTAAGTTCCTGCGACGAGGACAATAACTGCGCAAACTCTTCAATATCGAGATTTGAAGCTGGACTAGGTGCAAAAGCCCCAAGTCTCAATGCAACAATACCGATGTTTGTGAATAAAAAAGAGATTGACATAATAGGATCAACAGAGCCTTTTTCCTCGGTAAAGCTGTTTGTGAATGACTTAAACTTCCCAGTGAGAGCATTAGACAGCAAGGAAACACCAACAGGAGCATTTGAATTCCAGAATGTGCAGCTGCAGAAAGAGAATGTCATAAAGATTCTTGTTGCGGACAAAGCAGGCAACAAGAATGAAAGCACTTTTAGGGTAAGCGTTGACACAGAAAGCCCTGTGGTGATTATCGATCAAGTTCCGGGAATAACATCAAAAAAGAATTTGACAATTGTAGGAACAGTAGATGAGCCTGTCTCCATGAATTTCTATCTAAGGTTCGGCTCAAAAGAAAAGCCGGAAAAGATAACGGGGCTTAGTGGAGCTGCAAAAAACAACTCGATAAAGCTTGAATGGGATGAGACAAAAAATGAAGAATTTAGTCATTACATAATTTATAGGAAAGACATAGGACCTATTGCAATCACAGACTCTAAATCCTACAATTCCTACACTGACTTATTGGTCAACAAAGGCCAGGAATACACTTATTGGGTCACTGCAGTAGACAAATTCGGCAAGGAAAGCGACAAGTCAGATGTCGTCATGGTAAAAGTAATTGATGGAAGAAATGATATACCGAAGCCAAAACCTATTGAAATCCTGATAATAGAAAAGCCTGAATTAAGCATAAGCGTGAATAATACATTCTCCGAGTCATTAAAGATTGAAAAAGACGGTGAATACACTTTAACAATAGAGGTGCTTGACAGGGCCAACAATAGGGTTGTTATTGAGCGCACAATAACTTTGGACACAAAAAAGCCTGACATAAAGATCACAAACCCACCATCCGGCACAATGATCTTTGAGAACTATGCGGGTGAGGTTGATGTCAAGGGCACCACAGAGCCGAATGCCAATATTCATTTATACATAGAAAGGACTCCATTTGGGGGCTTAAACAAGTCTTTTGATGTAACTGCAATATTAGGGGGCATAGAAAGCATACCCGAGGCAAAATTAGACGCAAAATGCAGCGCCGGCATTGGGAGCAAAAATTTCTGCCCTGAATCAGCCGATTTCTCAGCTACAGCCGACAGCAGCGGGAATTTTGAATTTGACAATGTTGATTTGACAAGCAGGAGCGGAGGGTTCTTAAGCATAGGGGGAGGCGCAAACATAGAGCAGGTCCCAGGAGCTCAGCTCGTACAAGAACTCAGACCGGAAACAACGAAAACCTCAAGGCTTGTTTTCATAGCAACCGACCTCGCTGGCTTAAGAAATGCAAAAGAGCATACTATAAGGATAGGCACATGCTGGTCGGGAAACCAAAGCTGGGATTTAATTCCTCTGACAGAGTTCCAGAGCCCGACATTCCTTAGCCCGCAAAGGCTTGCCGAGAACAAGGAAAGCATTTATTTCTTCTTTAATTACTCCTATATTGGCAGGGGAAAAGACGCAAAGATAGACAGTGTTTCCCTGCAAAAAGCCTGCTCAGGCACAGAAGTTTTAGGCGATAAGAGGTTTAACACAAGCTGTAAAATATTGCCTTCCGGAGGCTTCTCAACTGCAGTAAATCCGGAAGGGACTGCAACATACACGCAGATTAATCTAAACAGAGTAGAAAGAATGGACAGGTTTTTGCAGAATGACTGGAAAGATTTCTTCAATTCTGTAAGCAATGAATTGACATTTCCACTGAAGTTCACAATAAGATACAAGCATAATGTAGAAGGCAAAGAAGTCATAGAAACGCAAACAACATGCCAGGAGATTACCTATGTATTGGATAACAGCATAATAGATCCGAGGGATATATTGCCTGACTGGCTTTTGTATGATTTCGTTGATTTCCTGCAAAATTCAATTGAAACAATAAATGATGTCAACCAGCAGCTCACCAAAGTTGTAGAGTTTGTGACTATTGGCTGCGTTTCAACCTTCTTTTTAAGGATACCGGTGCAATTCTACAGGCGCCTTATTACTTTCAGCGAGGAAAAAATATTCCTGCTTAAGGACATAACCAGCAAATTTTCTGATGGGCAAATTAAGTTTAATGTCAAAAACGATGAGGATCAGGTATATTGCAATGCTGTTGCGAACAACATCAAAAAAGACTATAAGCTTGGCACGGATAAAAACTCCTTATTCGGATTAAAGTTAAAGTATTTTAGCGATAAGGATCTAAAAAGATGCTTCCCTGAGGTTGCGGATATATGGGACACAGAAGCATCATTGTACAAAGCCTATAGGTACACTTGCGACAGGATTTTCGGCCATCAGACACCATCAGCATGGACGGAAAACCTTGATGATGAGAAGATATACCAGAGAGTCCTGGAAGGCAACCAATGCCCCAATGACCAAAGCGTGTTTGGCAGGCCTATACAGGCAGTTAACTGCAGGGAAGTCTCAAGGCAATTTTTAATAGAGGAAAATTTCTTTGATGTTGGTAGTGTTTGTTTTGTTCTTCCTATTAGCACATCAGGCAGCAGAGAGAGAGGCAATCAACTTTTCCAGCTGGGCAAGCCTGTTGAAGGAGGAACAAATGTTTATGAGATAACAAGGGTAAGGGAAAGGGGCTCTTACGCGGAGACAAAGTATGTAATAAAACAATCAGAAAGGCAGTATCTTACAAATAGGCCTGAGAGATGCGAGCAATTATGCGCTGGTGGTGTTATTCAAGGTTTGCAGAAGGACACAGTGGTAATTGGCGGCATATCTTATCCTGCTTATCAAACTCCAAAAAAGAATCTGAAGGAGCCTACGGATCCACTTAAAAAAGCAATTCCTGCCTGCGTAAGTGCTGCGCAATGCAACCAGTGGGCTGAGCAAAAGCCAGAGGCTACATTTGGGGATAATGTGATAAAAATAGATTCTGCAAAAAGGCAGGGCTATACAAGCGACTGCTTCCCGCCAGCAACAGACCTTTCCTCAATAAGCGACAATCCCCAGCAAAGGTATGAATGCTGCTGCTTAAACAGCAAAAAGGCTGAAGCACCGACACTATATTATCTTTATGATGATCTGAACAGGTATGAGGATGATAAAAACACAAAGCAAAGCGCGTTTCAGTCAAAGAAAAATTTGGATACTCCGGAAAATCTTGCAGATGTAGAATGGAGCTACAGGTACTGGAAAGAAGGGTATATTGCCTTGTCCAAGGAAACCACGCAATCAGGCAGGAATATCCAGCATAACCAGTATAATCCAAACAGGTACATTGAAGGTCGTGATTACCCAGCGTGCTTTGGGCAGAATAATTACCTCTACGAGGGATTTATCAGTCCGGGCGAAGGCGAAGTTGGAAAATTGGTTACAATAGATTCCAGGCAACAGTTTGAAAGCGCGTTTTTCTGCGCGAACATAGCAGGCATACAGAACAGGCTTGTCATGCTGAACAACATGCAAAGTGCTTTAGCCAGCTGCTTAATAGATGTAAGAGAAACCGGAACTTCGGATGCTGCAGCGTGCAAGGAATTCTTTACAAGATATGTCTGCTCTAGTATATGGCAGACAATAAATTTTGCCCAAAATTTGTTTTCAGATTCGTGCACATCATCACCCTTAGGAGTCTCGATACAGGATGAGGATGATTATGCTGCGGCTGTAAGCGCGGGCTTTAGGAGCGCAACCCAGAGCATCACTGATGCCCAATCAGAGCTTGCAGGCGAATATGGAAATGTGCAGCTTAATAATTTGCTAGGTACTGGGGCAGGAGAGGTTGCAAGGAAAGTCTGCTTGGCAGCATTCGGCTATGACTGGGACCTGAGCCTGCAGAATATTATTAATGCCGCTTACTCCCAATCATTTGAAACTCTTGTGCAAAAAACAACAGGCACCAGGGAATATTTGACAATAGATCCTACCAACGGCCAGGCAAGATATGACTACAGGGCCTCATGGATAATAAATCCCGGGTGCGATATCGATAGCTATAAAGTCGAGCTTGCTTGTGTAAGCAGATACGAGCTGAGCAAGGAAGGAGAGTTTATCGACCCGTTATCATCCATTGGAGTGCCTTCCAGAGGCATAAGATGCGATGCAGTGGGAAGCCCGGACGGAAATAACTGCGATTGCCTAAACCTTGACAAGGAGCAAACAAAGAGCTTCTTTACATCGAAAGGCAAATTGCTGCAGAACAAGCTTGTGCAGCAGGCCCAGGATGAGGTTGTCTCCTCCCTGTACAGGTACGATCACCTCAAATTCACTTTACGGCCTGACAGGAAGCTAAAAGGAGATTTGGCAAAAACTTGCTTCCCGCCGGGGCATGAAGACGGGGTATTTTATTTCCCATTAACAGACAAAACCGCAAGGGACATAGCAGCATGCAAGCTAGAGCCCATATCAGGGGTTTTCCAGTGCACTGGCGCTTTGGACTTCTGGAGCAAGAAAGGACTGGCTAATATAGTAGATGTAACAATAAACGGGGAAAAGGCAAAAGACAATTCATTCACAGTCTTTAAAGGGGAATCATTAATATTGACTCCGACTATATTCAAGACGCCTGGAGCCCCAAATAAATGCCTTGTCATGCAGCTTGAGAAGCAGGGAATTGGATTAACTTCACAAGTAGAAACCATAAACGTTGATGGCACATACCAGTATTCTCCGATAACGCTTGATCAGAATGTCCAGCCTGTTCAGAATCTGGGAATTTTGCCGTCAGCTCAATTTAACGGCTGTACCACAGTAATCAACACAGGAACTCAATGCCAAGAGATTATATCAAGGCAAAAGCCTACTATTGGAGTTTTGCAGAGAGGAAATACTCAGGATGTTGATTTGTCTATCACATTCATTGATGAAAAACCGGAAGATGGAAGGATTGACATAAGTGAAAACAGCCAAGATAAGATGGAAGTAAGTGTATTAGGAAGTGCTGTTGATTCAAGAATATTGGGAAAAGGTGGCTGGTATGATGAAAGCAGGAAAAAGCCTGTTATTGACCTGCCACAATACGACATAAAATTGCAGGTAAATACTGTGCCTTTCGCATCAGGAGTAAAATCAGCGATCTACACACAAATAATCCCATCAATCTTCGGTGGTGCAAGCACAACAACCCTTGGCAGTCAAAATATAGCCTCAGATAACATCTGGAAATTAAAGCTAAGCTTATTCGAGGCTGATGACAATACTTTCCTTTGCAGCAGGTATAATGCAGGAGAAACTGTGCAGTACCAGGGGACAAAGCAGGAAAAAACATACACAATAAGGGTTGCAGCCCAAAGACAGGATGCAGACGCTCCAAGAGTAACACTAAATATTCAACCTTCTGAAATTAAGCTTGTAGGGGAAACAGCAAAATTGACTGTTGATGTAACTGACGAGACAAAAGTAGGAAATATTGTTTTTGAATTGGCAAAGCCCGGAGGGCCAAAATTCAATTGGGATGCAGTTAATAATGAAGCCAAAAATTCGTGCATTCCAAGCGCTTTGCAGGGAAGCGGTGACAGGAAAGTCTGCTCAATAGATATTGACGGCAGCAAGCTGAATGTGGATAAAGCAGGAACATACAGGGTAACTGTAACAGCATATGATGAGGATAGAATATCACACAAGGATGTAAAGGAAGCCGCAATTGAGGTTTTGTGCGGCCCGTCATCAGATAATTCTTACGGGATATGTATGAAAGGCGGAAGCTGTGGAAGAGAAAATGTGATAGAAGGGACAACAACGTGCCAGCAGGGATTTGAATGCTGCAGAAAATTCCAGGGTTAAAAATGGGCTCTAAACATATAGTTATCAGCTCATTGAAAGAATCTTTTTTGCTCATTAAAAAAAACAAAAAGGTATTTTTGCTGGTTTTTATTCTGCAGGTCTTATTTTTTTTATTGATTGTTATGGTTAATGTTTACCACATGCCGCAGATATTGCAAAGCGCGAAAGATGCCATAGACTATGCTGAGGCATTAAACATAAATCCCCAGACTGCCAATATCGACATGCTGCAGAAGAAAAACCCGCTTGGAGAAGACCCATTATTAATAAGCAGAAATTATGATTTAATTATAAAAAATTCATTTTATTTGCTGTTTTCTATTTTTTTAATATTTGTTGTTATTAACGGCTTAATATGGTACTTTTCCTCAAATATAAATGAAAAAGGCAAAAATTTGTTTTCATTGAAGAACATCTTGCGCTATCTCTCAAGATTTTTTATAATAGCCATCATATTATCTGTGCCATTGTATTTTTTTGCTTATGCGCTTGTAAAAACATCTTTCAGCAGCTTTCTCTCCGCAAAGCCAGCGGATTTTGTTCCGTTATTGCTAATCGCAGCCATAGCCATTTATTTCATTTATATATCAATTCCAATACTGGATAAAATCAAGTTTAAAAGCCTGGCAAAAAAATTATTTTCAATAGGAACAAAGAACTTCATTCCTGTAATAATTTCCTATTTGATTATTTTAATTTTGATAATGGCCTCTTTATTTTTGATTTTTTATTTGATAGAGCTGAATCTGTTTTTATTGCTGATTGCTGTTTTATTGTCTATTTTTGTTTTTGCCTGGGCTAAAATTTATTTTTCAGTTGTTGTTAAGAAGTTAAGCGGCTTGTGATTCTTGTGCGGGCTCATTATCATTAGTGGCCTCGGGGGCATTATCAGATGCTTCAGCCTTATTTGTCGCATAATTGCTGTCTGCATCATCAGGATTAGTTTCTCCATTGGCTGCAGATTTATCTATTGTATCTTCCAATTTGCTTTTTTCTGAATCGCTTTTCTCGCTATCATTATTTTTAGTATATTCACTTATCCTATTATTGACATAAGCTGTTGCTTCCTCTCCCTTAAGCCCCATCTCTTCTGCCTCTTTAACAGCTTCTTCTGCTATGGCTTCCAGCCTGCTCATTACCATAGCCTTGCCGCTATGGAATTCTTCTGCAGTAGCATACCAGTGCCTTGATAAAATATCGTATATTCTGCCTTGCAATGTGCCATGCCTTGAAGCGGCTCTTTTGGCATTAACCCTGCCGTGCATTGATCTTATATTGAATTCAGAAACATTTTCAGGCAATCCTTCTTCCTCATAAAGATGCGCTGTCTCGTGCTCTATTACATTTTGGATATATTTATCAACAAATTCTTGTGCTGCCTTTCCCTTATAGCCATGGGCATATGCATGCTGCCATGCTTCAGATACGAGCTTGTTGGATAAGGCAATATACCTCCTATTTATTGTTACTCCATGAATATGCCTTCTTGGTGAATCTATTGCGCCTATGCCTTTAAGCTCTCTTTGCTCATTATAGCCTTCTGACAAAAGGGCATCTCTCCACTCCATAGTCCTATCAGTAAAAGGTACATAACCAATTCCAGAAACATAATTCGGCCTTTCTGAAATAAGGTATTTCCTGAAAAGGTGCTCTGCAGTTGCCGCTTCATGTATTTTTTTGCCAAAGTCATTATTCGCAATATCACCATATATGCTCATTGGTCTTATAGGAACATTAATATTAGTCATAGTAGGGGAAAATTTGCTGTATTTTTGTATTTCCTCCGGGCCGTTAATTACAATTCCATCAGTTTGCGGCTTATGCCCAGTTGTAAGAATTGGCTTTTCAGCTGTCCAGGGCAGGAAATATTTAGCCTGGTCTTCCCAAGAATATATGTGCCCAAAAGCTGCTAGGTCTTTCTTATCAACCTCTGTAGGCCTATAGCATGTGACTACCCTTAATTTGCTATCATCCTGAACGGGGTAATAATGTAGTGTATGCACCATTAGGGAATTCCAGTCTTGTGCAGATGAAGTATTATTCCACCAGAATGTTGGCGCCCATGGGCCTTTGCTTGAATTTGCATGAGGAGCGCCTTCAGAAATTACAGAGTGCTGGCTAAGAGGACCATCATAAAAATCCGCATCCTTATGGCTAAGCTTTGTTGTCATTCTCCACCCAAAATATCATAGTATCATATTGTGACTATTTAATAGTGGTAAAAGTAGTATATAAAGCTTTCGGTTTTTTGCAATAGAAAAGGTAGAGAAAGAATGTATATAGAAACTAAGCTTCCTTCTTTTCTGGAGCACCATATTTCTTGACTACTGCTCTATGGCCATATACAACTCCAACATGGGCTTTTGCCAATTCCTGCCACTGGTTTGCCAGTTCTTCAGGTTTTTTCTTCTTAAGCTTTTTAGCAACCCCTGGAGGAAGTAATGAAGCGTATTTGTCCATGTACTGCTGCACCATGCCAGTTGCAAGATCAAAGTCGAGGGGATCTACCTGGCTAAAAACATGTAAATTATAGGCTTCTATCTGTTCCCCCTCCATCCCCTTATGAATTGCATTAAAAACATCTTGCAGTTTTCCACTTAAAGAATCACTATAAGCTTGACCAACACTGCCAAAACCTCCTTCTTCCTTTCTAATTGAGCTAAGAATTCTATGAGCAAGATGGTAAGCTCTTTCTTTGTCTATATCAGTACCATAGACTTTTTTATGATGATGCTGAACATATTTTGTTACTTCATCCAGAAATTCTTTATAGTCCTTAACCTTTATCTTTTTAGATTCGTGAGATGCTCTTGCTTCTGCATGTGGTTGCTGAACCTTTTCATTTATTATAGTTGGGTCTAACATTTCAATTATTTCGTCAAGTGTTGGTTTTTTTGCCATTTTAGCAAACCTCTAATTTATTAAATATAAACCTTTCGCTTTAAATTTCCTAAATATTTTACCGCATAGTGCTAAATTCCTCAAAACTCCTGCACCTTAAAAAAGGATTGTTCTCCTTCTCATGCTTTATTGTAGAGCTTGGCATGGAGCCGTAATCATGGCCTGGGTAAATCTCAATATTCTCATCCATCTGTTTTAATCTCTGTAGGCTCTCATATTGTTTTTTTATATCTCCTCCAAGCATGTCTATCCTTCCGCAGCCCTCCACAAATAATGTATCGCCGGTAAGCATCTTATTAGTGCCAATTAAAAAGCAAACGCAGCTTGGCTTATGCCCTGGAGTGTAAAGGACGGTGAGTTTTATTTTGCCAATGTCTATCTCGTCCCCTTCATCTATTGTTTTTATTTTATTAACACCAAGATTTTTAATGTCTTTTTCCCCGTTTTTATGCACATAAACAGCTGCATTTGTAATCTTTGCCATTCCCTTCACGCCATCAATATGGTCAAAATCAGTATGAGTGATTAATATTTTATTAATTTTTAAGTTGTATTTTTTTGTAATGTTTAATATTTTGCCATTCTCCCACGCAGGATCAACCACAGCAGCTTCTTTTGTTTTTTTATCTCCGATAACATAGGCAAAATTCTGCATATGCCCGACTGCAATTTGCTCAAAAATCATTTTTAATTGCTTTAAAATTTTATTGAATTATTATTTCATTGTCGATTATTTTTTAAATGGATTTTTAATTATTGGAACTTTTATTATTGCTTATCTTATTTATTGGCTCAAATCCTCCTCGCAAAACTCAAAAAGCCTGAGTGCCCTATAGCCTGTGACCTTGGCCTGACTTTCCTTTCCTCAACTTCCCATTCCCTTTCTATTATCTCGGATGTCTTAAGGTAGGCAAAATTGTCATTTTTCCTTATTGCGTCGACAAAATCCATTACCTGTGGCATTGTCGGGCTGTAGGATGCAAGAAAACCTCCTGCCTTAAGCGATTTTTCAGCGCTTTCCAGGGCTTTCCACGGCTCGGGAAGATCCAAAACAACTAAATCAACATTCTTTTCATCTATGCCGTCATATATGTTCTTATTTTTTATTTTGACATTTTTTAGGTTTAGAAATTTAATATTGTTTTTTACTATTTCAATGAAATCTCCCCTTATCTCATATGTTGTAACTTCCTTTGCTATATTCGCTAAAAAACATGCTAATGCGCCGCTGCCAGCACCGGCATCCACAACTTTGCTTTTATTGTTAACTCCGGTCTCAGAAACTATTAAGCCGATATCCTTCAAAGGAATAATCTGGGCGTTTCTCTTGATTTTTTTGTATAAATCAATGAAAAAAGGGTTGAATATTGTAAATTCCTTTCCTGTGTTTGTCTTTATTTTTCCGCTTTTTGCCTTTAAGTCTTTTTTATTAAAATAGCCGAACTGTGTATGCATATCCTTGCTGGTGTCTTTAACCAAAAATCTCTTCCCGAATTTGTTTATCAATACTCTTGCCATTCCTCTCCAGAATCCATTGCAATTTAAAAACATTTTTATACCATTAATAAGAAGTATGAATAAAAAGTGATAAAGTGATATCATGGCAAAAAAATCGAAAAAGGTATCAAAATCAAGGAAACAGGCAAAAAAGGTAAAATCAAAAAAGCCCAATGTGTGCGAGTTTTGCTGAAAAAAGAGGTATAGGCAGATAATGCTTGATAATAAAACTGCGTTAATTATTGGTATTTTTCTATTACTTCTATTTTCTATCGCCTATGCACACGAAGCTGAAGAAGAGACTCATGAAGAAAGCACTATAAATGCGCATAGCCTTGTATCATCATCATTTAAATATATGATAATTGCCTCAGTTATATCCTTACTGTTCATCATAATTTCTTTGTATATCCGGGAAAAAAGCGAAAAGGTAAAATGGATCTTGTTTTTGGCAATAATAATTCCAGTAATAGCGTCTACTGCTTACCTTGCTTATTCTACAGTCTACTTAAATCTTGTTTCTGAAACCCAAGGCCCAGTGCATTGGCATGCTGATTATGAGGTATGGGTTTGCGACGAAAAAGCGGAGCTGGTTAAGCCCAAAGGAATCTCTAATAGGATAGGAAGCCCTCTTTTTCACGATCATGGTGACAGCAGAATCCATGTGGAAGGAGTTGTAGCAGATACAAGAAATGTTGACTTGCATAGTTTCTTTCAGACTGTCGGCGGCGATTTAGACGCGGATATATTGGAAATCCCAAAAGAAAACGAAGTTGTAAAAGTAAAAAATGGTGATTTATGCAATGGAGAAGAAGCAAAGCTGCAGGCTTTCGTTTACAAAGTGATTAATGCCGATAACGCCAAAAGCTGGATTTTTGAGCAGGAAAAAATAGGTAATTTTCCAAAATATATTTTATCGCCTTATTCTAATGTGCCACCCGGTGACTGCATAATAATAGAATTTGGCCCTGAAAGTGAAAAAACAGGGCATATTTGCGCTACATACGAAGCTGCAATGCAGAGAGGTGAGCTAGTTGGCAGTTGAAACTTACTTGCCCTCATTGATAACTATAATAACAACCGCTACAATAGATTCAATTAATCCATGCGCTATTGGTGTAATAATACTGATGATATCTGTTCTGCTTGCGGCAAGGCAGTCAATAAAAAAAGTCCTTTTCCTGGGAAGCATTTATATTATATCTGTGTATATAGTTTATTTCCTTGCAGGTCTGGGTTTAACATATTATTTTTCAACATTGCCCCTATACCTGACAGAGTATATTGCTATTGCAGTAGCCTCATTGATTATTATTGGAGGAATTTTAGAGATTAAGGACTATTTCTGGTACGGAAGATGGTTTTCATTGTCTATACCTCACGGACTATCAAAAAAAATACACAAATATGCAACTAAAACCACGATAGTAGGAGTTATACTGCTTGGTGCATTTGTCTCCGGGGTCGAGCTGCCCTGCACTGGTGGTCCATATCTTGCAATCATAACATTGCTGTCCCAAAACTTCAACACAACTGCATTTTTCCTGCTGGTGATATACAACATAATTTTTGTCCTGCCTTTGATTGTGATATTGCTGATGGTAGTGCTTGGAATGAAGCTGCATAAGATAAAAAGATGGAAGCAGGGAGCCAGGCCTTACACGAGACTGCTGATAGGCTTATTGTTAATAGGCTTGGGATGGCTGTTAATGCTAATTGCAAATGGAACTGTTAATTTAGGGTAAAAATGAAAAAAATATCAAAAGAAGGGCAGATATGCAAATACTGCATTGTAAAGAGAAAGGGCCATGCAGAGGAATTTGACGAGAGGAAGGTATATGCCAGCTGCTATGCAGCATGCCTGAATGCGCAGATAGAGCATAAAAAAGCAGAGAAAATATGCGAGAAAGTTTCCAGAGAGCTTAAAACATGGGCAAGGAAAAAGAAGTATGCAGACTCAAAAGAGATTTTCAAAAAAGTGACAGCTGCTATAAAAAGGCATGATAAGAATGCAGCTTTCATGTACGAAACGCATAGGGATATTTCTTAGGGATAAAAAAGCCTCCGGTGGGATCTGCACCCACGACCTTTGCCTTTTTAGGCTGCATAGTACCAAGGCTTCGCGGATACTTTTGGTATCTAACGCAATAGCTACTATGCTACGGAGGCGTTAATTAGTGAAAATCTAGGCTTGTTTTTAAAAATTGCTATATATACTAAGAATATAAGGTGGTCTTTATGTAACTCAAAGGCAAATCATTAAAATTAGGGTAGAAAGTAAGAGGATTTAAACGACCATTCAAAACCTTAAGCCTTTCATTCAAAGTGGTATAAGGAGGGCAAAATCCAGATTTCTCCCAAATGTTTACTTTAGTAACATGTTTAAGATTCTTAAAACCAATGTCTTTTATCCATTTTAAGACATCACTTTTGGAGTCTACTATCACTGAGTGCATAGTATATTCATTTTTTCTTTGTTTTATAGGCTTTTGAATTCTTGGATGAAAACCCAAACCTATTAATAAACTATAAACTTCTTCAATTAGAGTATAAGATATTGTAGCTAGTTTTATTTTTGGCCTATAATGAAAAGCATTATAAATTGATTTTTTCTTTCTCTTGTTGTAACTTTTGCAAAAATAGATACTTCCATCTGTATCAAACAAACCTCTAATAAAACATATTTTCTCTCTTAGAGTTTTTATTTTAAAGGGTACAGATATTGCATATTTTTTACCGTTTTTCAAATTAAAATTGCTTTGCAGAAATTGAATAAAATCTCTTTGAAAAACATAAATTCCACAAACTCCTACAGATTTATAAATCCTCAACTTTGCCGGATTATTTAATTGACTCGTAAATAAACGATTAAAAGTTGGGACGACAACTTTTTTGTAGAATGGGTATTCCTCAACAATATCTCCTGTTAAAGTGTATTGGTAGTGCCGTTTATTAATACTTATACAGCCATCGCCAACATGCCAACCCAGAAATTCTGCTAATTCTTCTGAATAATCTTTATTCTCTCCATTATTTGAATTATTTTCAAAATCCAAAATTATATTTTGATTTTTCATATTTCAGGAATTGGTTTAGGAAAAAACAAAATAATTAAGATTTGGATATTTAAATACTCTACGCGCGAATGTCCAGTGGAGTATTGGCATGTCCAGTGGGTAAAAAGAGAAGAAATGCGGAGGAGGGGACTCCCAAATCCTGAGGGATTTGTGGTCTCCCTCTGGGATATTTGAACCCCCGGACCCACTAAGGGACAGGATATCTTCGTTACAACAGAAGTGTCCAATATGGGCCACTGCTGACCTTAAGTTTCGCAGTGAATTTCTATCCCTCCTGCGCGTTTGGCCAGGCTTCGCTACCTCCGCATCAAAGCCAAAAGAAAAGAAAACCCTATTTAAACGTTACTGTTAGGAAACTTTTGTATACCCAAGTGACATATGTCACTAGGGAGATATTGAAATATATCGACTACAAAATCAAAAGGTTGTTTTCAGGTTTGCTCTTCCACTGAAAGGGGTAATAAGGGTTTTTTTGATATCTTTGACGACAAATGGATCTAGCATTGCATTGGTGACAAATGTCACTAGGGCGTACACTGTTAGGAAACTTTAATCTTGTACAGCTCAAAAAAGCTCTTCAAGCGTTTATGCAACTCGTAGCAATCAGCTTGTACAGGTCCCTCATACCTTTCCGTTATAGTCTGCCCTATTCCCCATATGTATTTGTCATAAAGAGTCCTGAAAAATACGTACAAAGGATTCACCTGAGTCCATCTTGACCTGAGGATTGTTTCCACCCAGCCATCTATGTTGACAAAAATATTAGCCTCGTTAAACTTTACATACCTCCCTCTCCTTTTCTGACTTACTTCCCTTACATTATCAAACAAAGCCCTCAGCTTTATCATGTGCTTTACCTCTCTCGCTGGGCTTTTCCATAGTTCAACTGCATATTCTATCCTTTTGCCTTTTGATTTTACTTCCTCTGATTTTCTCTTTATCTCTTTCTCAAGGCCTTTTTCCCTAGCCCATTTGTCAACTTCTTTATAAAAATCTTCTACTGACAATGGTCCATTGTACTTAAGCATTAAATCATAAACTACTTGTTTTTTTTCTACCATTTGATTAATGCGCGGATGCGAAAGGCGCTGCTACCGATATTACCTTATAGCTCCTGTATGTGTTTAAAAACTGCTCAATGGTGTGGTGCAAATGATGCATGTCATGGGTCAGCTGCTGCTCAAACCTCTCAGTGTAAATTTTGTAGACAAAATTGTTGTAGATTGACCTTAAAAACTGAAAAAATGGGAATTGCTCCCATCTGTTTGACTCGTCAAGCTCAAGGTAAGCATCGATATAAATAACCGCCCTTCCGTTCCCAACCTTGACTTTTTTATTCTCCATTATGGCTTCAACTTTGCTGTAGTCATAAATCAAAATTCTGATTTTAGGCCAATACCTGGCATAATCTGATATTCTTTTCCAGCATTTTATCTGCCATTCTATTTGTTTTCCCTTGGAGGTGTTATTTTCAAACTCCTTTTCCGTCTTTAAATCCCACCCTCTCTCCTTTAGAAAAGCGGTTATGTGCTTGAACAATGAGTTGGCATCAAAAGGCCCTTCATAATTAAGCCTTAGATGGTCAACAGTCAGCCTTAACTCAGACATGCTAAAAATTCACCTCGTGAATTTTTGCACACAAGAGCGAAGCTCTGTGCCGAACTCCGTTCGTGCACCGAAAATCTAATGGAAATCTCTTTGAAATTCTTTGAATTTCTAAGAGATACAGAAAATCTTTGATTTTCTCGTATCTTTGATTTCCAGTAGATACCAAAAATCCTTTGGATTTTTTAGTATCTTTGATTTTCATGTGTTTATCTCACCTTGGCGAAGTACCTGTGTTCATATCCTTCAGCTTCCATCTTTAGCCTTTCTTTAACCAAAGAATGCAGTTTCAGGAAAACATTATAATGCATGGTGTCCCACCATATGGCCTCTATCTTTTTCCATATGACATATTTGTGGTAAAAGTTCCTTAAATTGACATAGAAGGCATTTTCCTCCCATCTTTTGTCATAATCAGTCTCAACCTTTCCTAGGAATTGTATCCACAATCTTCCTTTTGTAAAGGTTTTTTTTGTGCCGTCTTTCATGGCAACTTCCACATCCTGTGTGTCGTATGTATGCAGGAACAGCGTGATAACAAAGCGGTAATATTCCTCAACGTCCCTCTTTGCCTCCCACACATGATATGTTTCAGGACCGAAGGGCCCGGGATGCTTCACAATATACCTTTTCTCATAAAACTTGAACTTGTTCTTAGTAAAAAAAGAAGCCACAAACTCATACAAATCCTGCATGTCCCAGACCCCCTTATATTGTATGTATGTTGGCCATGTAGGCGCTTCCTTATGCGTCCAGGGTAAAGGTTCCACCATGAGAAAATTCCCGTATAGAATGTATATAAATGTTGCGGAAAATTTGTGATTTCGCAAATTTTCTCAACCCAGAAAATTTCAGAGAAATTTTCGTTGGTTTTGGAATTTTAAAAAAATTCCAAATACCTCGAAAACTCTGTTTTCCGCTGGTTTTTGTTTTTTTTTTGCAAAAACCTCGAAAACTTGTTTTCCGCTGGTTTCTACTGCTAAGCAAACAGTTTTTCCTGCTTGGCGCAACTCTCGCACAAAACAGTCCCTTTTACTTCCCTC
Source organism: Candidatus Woesearchaeota archaeon (assembly GCA_016184145.1). Classification (GTDB taxonomy): domain Archaea; phylum Nanobdellota; class Nanobdellia; order Woesearchaeales; family GW2011-AR4; genus JACPDF01. Next base: position 38,846 of record JACPDF010000021.1, read on the forward strand.
ACTTTCTCAGAATACTCACCGCACTCCTGGCATATGCCCTCAGTAGGTATTATCCTGTTTATCGGCTTCCTGCTCTCTTCCTTTAACTCGAATTTCTCAACTATAAGCTCAAAAAGCTGCGGCTCTATCTTCAGGATGTCTTTTATCGTGAGCAATCCAACTATTTCATTGCCCTGCACAACCGGAAGATGCCTTATGTTGTTGTCCCTCATCTTTATCAGGGCATCGTAAATGTCCGCATCAGGATTTATTGTTATCAGTTCTGTTTCCATGAAATCCCTTACCTTCGCTTTTTTTAGGCTGATGCCCTTCGCAACCGCTTTCCTAACGATGTCTTTTTCAGTTATAATCCCTAAAGATTGCCCATCATCCTTTACAACAACAGCGCCTATATGGTTGGAGTCCATAACCCTGGCGCACTCAGGCAGTGTAAAGCCCGACGTAACAGAAATAACATTTATCGTCATCGCATCCGCAACCTGAATGCCTGATTTCATTTTAGGATATAATTGGATTAGGAATTTATAAACTTATTGCTTTAAGGGCTTTTGCAAAGCAAACTTGATATTAATATTATAAATTTTAGAGTTTTAATTTTATTATTATAAAAATTAATTTTTATTTAGTAAGCGACTTAATTTTAGGGCAAAATTCAATCCGTCGCTTCACGATTGATTTCAAAATTAATACCGAGGCGGAGCGATATGTTTAGAGAGCGACGCCTCGGACTAGATTTGCGGAGCAGATTGAAATAAAATAGCAATAACAACTTAAACTTTTGCCGAAGGCGGATTGAAGATAATTCCTAATTTAAGACTTATTACCCAGCAAGAATTATTTAATTGAAATATTTTTTAATAATTAATCAGAATCTCAACATCCTTTCCGAATATATTCTTAAGGTTCTCGAATATTGGCTCTTTTATGAAGACTTTTGCAGGTATTTCCACTGTTGCAAGCGCTTTCTCAAGCTCTTCAATGGAGCTTTTCTGCACTGTTCCCAGGCTGCCGTCATCCTTTATCTTTGCCCTGCTTATCTCTTTCTCCTCGTGGTCAATGTCATGGATTATGAAGGCATCCTTGTCCAGCAATATTACCTCTCCGTACCTGCTGCCGTGCTTCACCCTTATCTTTGCCCTTTCCAGCTCCCTCCCTCTTTTCCTCTGCATATACTCCACCAAAAACTTGATAAGCTCGTTTGAGTCTTTCTGCACCTTGTCAACCTCGTTCTTCGTAAGCTTCTTCTCATCATAATCTTTTTTTGCCTGTATTATCTCATTTAAAATCCTTAAGAACTTTGCGGGTATTTTCCCCTGGCTTATCAGCTCGTTCTCAAACAGGTTTACAACCTCCTCATCCTGTACCTTTTCTATTCCCTCCATCCTCAAAACGTCCCTTATTATAGTCACAATGGTCTCATAAATCTTCACCATGTCCTGCTCTTCCTTCATCTTTTCTATCTGCGTGAACAGCCTCTTTATCCTCTTGAGGTACTTGTCGCTCTCGTTTAGCAGCTCGTCTATCTCCTTCCCTGTCATGTCTTTTTTCTCGCCGTGCTCTATTGCCTTTCTTGTCTCTATGACTTTTTCCAGGGTTTTTATGAATTTATCCTCGAGCAGCTTCTCTTTCTGCACGAAAATCTGCCTCATCAGGGATGCGGTTTCTTTAGGTGCCGGTGGAGGAACGCCATGCAGCATCAATGCTGCCTGCGACGGGGTTAAGATGGCATAATAAATGTCTTCCATGCCTATATCCTTCAGTTTTAATTCCACTCTTTTGAGCATCTGCTCTCCAGAGCCCATGAACATGTCAATTGCCTCGGCGCTTGGCTTAATTTTGCCCATCTTGAGCAGATATTTCCACGGCATAAATATGCCCCTATCATAAAATGGAACGCCGTCTCTCAGCAAAGTAAATATTATCGGGTTGGCTTCCCTTAAGCTGTCCCAGAAATCAGTCAGTATATATACCTGGATGTTAAGCTTGTTTTTTATCCCGGTTAAATCCCCTGCTTCAATGCCCATCCCTATAATGATGGCCCTTAACTTGTCTTTCAGCTCTGCCCTCGTCATCTTCTTTACATCAGTGTCGTCAATTACAACCCAGACATCAATGTCTGATGTCGGAGTGGCTCTTCCCTGTATCAGGCTTCCAGCCAGAACATAGCTGATGATATATTTCTCAAACTTCTTAAGGACCATGGTCTTGTGGACTTCCGCAATTTTAATAGCCGCCAGCATGCCCCTGTCAAAGATTGGAGCAGACATCGCTATTAATTGCAGCAGCTCATATTTGGCATCATAGCAGTTCTGCCACAATTCCGATAAAATCACGGTCTGCGGCGCAAGGTTTTTGTCAATCTCCTGCGCAATATTGCCTATTATCACAGAAAGCTTATCCTTAAGCTCAAACTTGGACATTTTCCTGCTGTCAGAATCATCAACAAGAACCAGCACATTTATTTTGTCTTTGTCTTCCGGCTTCTGCTCTTTCTGCTCTTCCGGCTTTGGAGGAGGCAATAAAGTTATTCCTGCTATGTACTTGTCAAATTTCTCCAATGCTTGCTTCTGGAACTTGTCCAGCTTTACCTTTATTGCTTTTAGCTTTTCCTGCACATCTTTAGGCAATTTGTCAAAGGCAGCTTTTTCCTGCATAACCATGTCTTTGTCTGGCTTCTGCTGCTTCTCATTGCCGTTTTTCTTCTCGTATTTCTTTGATTTTTTGGCCATGCTAAAAAATCTCCAATTTTATTCATTTTTGTGTTTGTTGTATTATATTTAAAGCTTTTGCTATTTAAAATTCTTGGTAAAATTCCGTTTTTAATAAAAATATTTATAAACGAGTCTGTTTCCAAGCTTTATATGCAAAAATATCCAGCAAATAGCAGGACTGAATGACTTATTCTTGATTTAGGTAGCTATAACTCTGAAAACCTAGTGGTCAAAATGAGCATAACGGAAAAGCAAAAACACCAGCTGAAAAAATTAATCAAGGAGCTTGAGCAATATAAGGGCAGACATACGGAATTGGTTAGTGTCTATATTCCGCAGGATTATGATATTGTAAAGATCATAAACCACCTTGACCAGGAGAAAGGCACCGCTACCAACATAAAATCCGCTTCTACAAGGAAGAATGTCACAGACGCCCTGGAGAGGATGATTCAGCACCTGCGCCTGTTCAAAAGGACTCCTGAAAACGGCCTTGCTGTTTTTTCAGGCAATGTTGCGGAGAGGGAAGGCCAGCAGGACTTCAAGGTGTGGAGCATTGAGCCTCCTATCCCATTGAAAACCAGAATCTATCGCTGCGACAAGGAGTTTGTCCTTGAACTGCTAAGGGACATGATGGAAACCAAGGAAGTTTACGGCCTTGTGATAGTGGACAGGAGGGACGCTATAATAGCCCATCTCAAGGGAAAAACAATAATTCCCCTATTAAAGACGCATTCTGAAGTTCCGGGAAAGACGAAAGCCGGCGGGCAATCTGCCGCGCGTTTTGAGAGATTAAGGGAAGGCGCAAAAAAGGACCATTTCAAGAAAGTTGCAGAATATATGAAAGAGAAATTCTTAACGGATAAAAATCTCAAAGGCATAATTGTTGGCGGCCCGGGACCGACAAAATACGACTTTATTGATTCCGGCTACATAACCGCAGACGTCAGGAACAAAATCATTGCAATAAAAGACCTGAGCTACACAGGCGAATTTGGCTTGCAGGAGCTTCTGGAAAAAAGCGGGGACGTGCTTGCAGAAGAAGGCGTAATGGAGGAAAAGAAAATTGTTGGAAGGTTTTTTGAGCTTCTTTCAACAAAGCCGGGAATGGTGTCTTATGGCGTGGAAGAGACGATGAAAAACCTGAAAATGGGGACTGTCGAGACATTATTGATTTCAGAAACGCTGGAAGATGAAAAAATAGAGGAATTTGAAAAGGAAGCGGAAAAAGTAGGGACTGATGTAAAAATAATCTCAACAGAGACAAGGGAAGGTGCTCAGCTGATGGAAATGGGAAAAGTCGCTGCCATCCTGAGGTATGAGGTAAGGTAATGTGTCAATTATAACTGACGCTTTTGAGGACTTGTTTCCTGAAAAAAACATCGAGGACTTCAATTTTAAGATAAATTATAATGGCAAGTTCAAGCCGTATAATGCCAATGTAAAATACACAAGGAATTCTTTTGCCTTTAATTTGAGCAAAAAATGGAAAAATGTAAGCAGGGAAATACAAATTGGCCTGTTACAGGAATTATTGTTAAAAATTTTCAAAACAAAAAAAAATACTTTTAACATTGACTTATACAATAATTTCATGAAGAAAATATATATAGCTGCCCCGAAGACAAAAATAGACTCTTTTCTTGAGGAATCCTTTGACAGGGTAAATGAAAAATATTTCATTGGCATAGTCGAGAAGCCAAACCTCATATGGCACAGCTCTATAAGGCGCTTAGGAAGCTATGAGTACGGCTCTGACACGATATCCATAAGCCGTGTTCTGGAAAATGACCTGGATGCATTGGATTATGTAATGCATCATGAGATGCTGCACAAAAAGCTCAAGTTTGACAATAAAAACGGAAGCTGCAGGCACCATACAAAAGCATTTAGGGAGCTGGAAAGGAAGTTTGAAAACAGCAATGAGATGGAAGAGAGGCTGAAAATCATTGCGGGGCATGGCATGAGAAAGAGATAGAGAAAAAAAGATGAAAATAAAAATATATATTTCACTAATCTTAGTTTTCATATTAAATTTTTTTATAGTGAATGCTATTGATTCTGTTACAGATGCACTGATAGAAGGTCAAACAAAAACATATACGATTGACGGCAAGACTTATGAAGTTACACCGAATTTTATTGACTCGGACGAAGCACAGTATATTGTTAATGGTAGAGTAACTAAAAAATTGAAAGCTGGTGATACTTATAATATATCAGAAGACATAGTAATTGGTGTAATAAACATTTTGTACCAAGACTATGCTGGTGGCATTCACAGCACAACATTTGCTCTTACCCAAATAGAGCGATGTGGCAATAGTATATGCGGTGAAGGAGAAACATGCTCATCATGCCAACAAGATTGCGGCTGTGTTTCAGGATATGCGTGCCAATCAGAACAATGTATACAAGTAGTATTCTGCGGAGATAATAAATGCGGCCCTGAAGAAACTTGTGAAAAAGATAATTGCTGCTATGGAAGAACTGTTGATTTGAATTCTGATAGATACTATTGCGGTTCTTGCGGCAATGTTTGTATTACTAATCAAGACTGTATTTCTGGCATCTGTAAATTTCCTGAATATTGTGGAGATGACGCTTGCAATTCAAACGAGAACTGTGGAACTTGTGCTGAAGATTGTGCTTGTGCAAAAAACACAAGATGTGAGTTAAATAAATGTGTAACTTACTGTGGTAACGGAATTTGCGAATCAAATGAGAAAGGTATTTGCAAAGCAGATTGCAAATGGTGCGGTGATAGCAGTTGCAATGGCAATGAAGATTATAAAAAGTGTCCTCAAGATTGTGAAAGACCAATTATTTGCAGCGATAAAATATGTGATAATAATGAAAACTGTTGCATAGATTGTGGTTGTGATATTGGTTACGAGTGCATAAGTAATTCTTGTGTTTTAGCTTATGAATGCATATCAAATTCTGATTGTGGTGGTAATGAGGTCTGCATCAATAATAAATGTGTTTTAGTTGCTCAAAATACAATAAAAGAAGGACAAAATGTTTTGCAAGTTGTTATTAAATGGTTTTTTGGTTTATTTAGGAGGTAGATATGGGTTTAAAAGAGTGGTGGAAAAGACTAAAGTATTGGAAAAGAGGTTTATATACAACTTTGGTCATTTATTTATTATTAAATATTCTTTATTTAGGTTACACTACATATACTTCTAAAAAAATAATTTGTCTAACATTTGGTGGGGGCTTCAAATGTAACATTTTTGAATTTTTATTCACGTCTCTTGCTGGATTTCCTTGGTATTTCATCTTTATAGGTTTACCTATCATAATAATTTTTGGATGATTGGTTTAATAAAATCAAAAAATGATAAGAAAATTAACTAGATTTTCCGGGGTATTTGAAAAGAGTGAATTGTGAGCGAGTGAAACAAGTTTACTCGCATCTCCTCCTTTTCAAAACATTTAAATATAACTCCGTTTTTTTCTAACATACTATTTGGTGATTGAATGAGCTCAAAGATTCTTCCTTTGGCTGCTATGGAAAAGATACTCAAGCAGTGCGGCGCTGACCGCGTTTCGGATAAGGCCAAAGTCGCTTTAAAGACTGTTGTCGAGGAAATTGCAGATAGGATAGCAGTCAAGGCAATACAGCTTGCTGTCCATGCGGGAAGGAAGACCGTAAAGGCAAGGGATATCAAGCTCGCTGCCAAAGGGTAGTCATAAAATTTATAAGTTATATGTCAAAAACACGCCGAAAATTCCGATTGCACAATCGGGATTTTCCAGCGTCTCAAATTATTGTCTTAATTTTCTGCAAAAAAGGTGATTTTATGGCAACAAAGATGCAGTCTGTTGGAAGCTTGCAAAAAGGCAGCTATATTGTGCTTGAAGGCGCTGCCTGTAGGGTTGTTGACATGCAGGTCTCAAGGCCCGGCAAGCACGGCCACGCGAAAGTAAGGCTGACAGCAGTCGGCATTGTGGATGAGAAAAAAAGGGTTGTTGTAATGCCAGGCCACGATAATGTGGAAGTGCCGATAATAGAGAAGAAGACAGCCCAGGTCCTGTCTATACAGGGAGATACCGCAAATGTCATGGATTCCGAGACATACGAGACATTTGACCTAAAAATACCTGAAGAATTAAAGGGGCAGGTTGCGGAAGGAATAAGTGTCCTGTACTGGGTCGTGCTTAGCGACAAAGTTATGAAGCAGATAAAAGGTTAAAACAATAGTTAAAGCATTCAAGGATAAGATTAAAAAATAAGAAGCTGCAAAAACCACCGTAGGTGGTGCCAAAAATACACAGAGGATTTTTGAGTATGGTAAAATTTGCTGAGGCGGAAGCAAGGAAGTTTAGGAATATTTTTGTCTGCAAGAACTGCAGCACTAAAATAAGGGCCAATAACATGAAAATCATACAGGGCAGGATAAAGTGCAGAAGATGCAACAGCAACAAATTTCGCTCAGTAAGGAAGAAATAAAATGCCATTGGAATTCCAGACCACAGCAGCTATTGTTTTTCTGGTTCTTCTCTCATTATTTGTCTATGCAAAAAGGAAAAACCTGCATACTCATGGGCTTTTTCCATTGATTTATTTCTCAATGTACAGGACGCAGATTGGCTTGAAGTTTATGGATAGGTTTGCAGGGAAATTTAACAAAACCATGAAGTTCCTTGGCTATGCAGGGATTTTAGTTGGATTCTTGGGCATGGCTCTGTTGTCATTTTCCTTGCTGCAGAATTTATACAATCTTATTGCAACGCCGGAAGCGCAGCCTGGCGTGGGCTTGGTGCTTCCTTTCAAGGTAAAAGGCGCTTTCTTCGTGCCATTCTTTTACTGGATTATTGCCATATTCATCATTGCTTTAGTCCACGAGTATGCACATGGAGTTATAGCCCGCGCCCATAACCTTAAGGTAAAATCTTCAGGCTTTGCTTTTTTAGGGATTTTAATACCAGTTATACCTGCTGCATTTGTGGAGCCGGACGAAAAAACTTTGAGAAAAAGGCCTCATAAGCAGCAGCTTTCTGTGTTCGCTGCAGGCCCATTTTCCAATATAATCCTGGCATTTATTGTGCTGGGCTTTTCATTCCTCATTTTATCTCCAATTGCAGATAATATGATGGAATATTCTGGAGTTGAGATAACGGGGTTTATCGAAGGCAATTATCCTGCTGAATCATCCGGAATCGCAAAAGGCGAGGTTGTAAAAAGCATCAACGGGAAAAAAATAGAGACTCTTGATGATTTCTCAGGAATATTAAAAGAGAAAAAGCCGGGTAATACAATAAGGCTTGAAACTGACAAAAACACTTATAACCTAAAGCTCGGAAAAAATCCAGAGGACGAGAGCCTGGCTTACTTGGGCGTTTATGTCCAGCAGGAATCCAGAGTGAAAGAGTCCTTCAAGGAGAAGTATGGCAGTTTTATCCCTGCAGCAATAATATGGATTGCTGGCTTGTTCAGCTGGCTGATAATACTCAATTTGGGAATTGGGCTTTTTAACCTAGTCCCTATCGGCCCATTGGACGGCGGCCGTATGCTGCAGCTTGTCCTCCACAGGTTTTTTGAGAGGAAGAAAGCCGACAAGGTGTGGTATTATGTGAGCATGGTCTTTCTGCTGATTGTTGTAGCCAATATAGGAGCTGCCTTCATCAAGTAAGTTTTTAAATTATAATCAAATACTGGTTCTTATGATAGAAATAATTTTAATGGAGCCCAGGAAGCAGGAAAATGTTGGAGCAGTGGCAAGGGCCATGAAGAACTTTGACTTTGAATATCTTGTTTTGATTGCTCCTAAATGCAAAATAGGCAAGAAAGCAAGAAAAGTGGCAAAGCATGCCAATGATATTCTTGATAAAGCAAAAATAAAAAAATTTGATTATTTGAAAAATTACGATTATTTGATTGGAACAACCGCAATTTTAGGCACCGATTATAACATACCAAGAAATACGATAAGCATTGAGCAATTAAGCAATAAGTTATCAGCAATAATAGGGAAAAAGAAAACCGATAATAAAAAAAATTTCAACAAAAAGAAGGGCTATAATAATAAAAATACACCCTCTAATAATTTAAAAATTGGCATTTTGATTGGAAGGGAAACCATTGGATTGAAGAATGAAGAGATTAATTTATGCGATATCCTTGTTACGATACCAACTTCAAAAAAATACCCTACGCTTAACATAAGCCACTCTGCTGCCATAATGCTTTATGAACTGTTCAAAAGAATAAATGATGAAAAATCCAACTCACACATCAGCTTCGCAACAAAGAAAGACAAGGAGATTATTATGAAATACATAAACCATGTTTTGAATAAGATGGAATTCCCGACAAAAGAAAAGAAAGAAACCCAGAGAAAAGTCTGGAAACGGGTCATTGGAAAAGCCATGCTGACAAAAAGGGAGGCTTTTTCTGTTATGGGGTTTCTGAGAAAATTAAAATAGGCTCTGTAAAAATCTCGCATACGCTCGGGTTAGCAGCTTCGAATTTTTTATGTTTATTTTAATTGCTGATATTTCCAGTGAATTGTGAGCGAGTGAGAAAAAATGAGCTCACTCGCATCTCACTGGAGCATCCCCTTTGTCAGCTTAATGTACATCTAAATTAAATTCGACCTTAAGGCTGCTAACCTTCATTTTCTACAGAGCCGCTAAATTAAAATAACAATATTTTTATATTAAATAAATGAAAAGCTAAAGCATGGCAAATGCGTGGGATAATCTGCTTTCTGGCTTTAGCGAGATTTTCTCATCGCCTTTGAAAGATCCCTCAATTTGGTGGCTTCTTGCTCCTATAATATTGTTCTGGCTCGTCATTGAGATTTACTTCGGAAGGCACAAGAAGGAAAAGCTCGGCTGGAACACTGCCTTGGGAAATGGCCTTAACATGTTCTGGATTATGATAATAAGCTTAAAGGTTTTATTTGAAGGGCAGCTGGGGCTTCACAATCTTGATAAGCTGGTTTTTGTCGTTTTTATTGCCTTATATTCAATTTTCATAATATTTGTCTCCTTTACCCATAAGATAAAGGAAAATGTATTTTTCCTTGTCGCTTCGCCTACTATTGTGTATTATCTGTCAGGTATAGCTATTTTGTGGGTGTACAACTTGCTTGCAATAAATATTTGGGTGATAATAGACTTAATAACCCTTTACATAATAATATTGATCTTTGAGGCAATATTGAAGAAAGCTATTCCTACTGCCCCTGCAGAAGGGCATACGGAAATGCAGCTTGGGAGAATTTAATAACTATATAGTAGTAAAAATAGAAAGATTTATATAGTAGTTCTTACATGGTAATACCTGATAAAAATGAATGCAAGCCATAAAGCAGATAATGAAAATTATATGAATAGTATGGTTAATGCCATATATAATGCTAACTGGAAAAAAATTGCCAAGTACGCTGCTTCTGCAGGGGCTGGAGCTGCTGCGTTGGGATTTGCAGGCTATGAATTCGGGCGTGATATTGCTGATTTATTCGTAGAATCAAAAATGGGTATTGAAAGGGCTGTCGTAGGAGACCTAATTGCCAAAGTCAGCCCTTATGCAGGCGGAGTAATTGGCATGTTAGCTGCATATGTTTCAGATAAAATACAAAAAAAATAGTCAATTTCTTAGTTTTAACATTAGCCTAACATGCATTACGGCTTTTCAGTGTTCCGCACAAAAGCGCAGCAGGCATATCATTAACATTGTTTCTTGAAGTGACATAGACCGGAAGCAATACCTGCCTCATAAACAAGTCATTAGAAAATTGTAAAGACTGTTTAGTGGCTCTGTCTTTGATATTAGGATAAAAATCTACAGAGCTTCTGCCATTCTGAATTGTATAGACCATCTCCGACCCTGCCTTGAATCCGCCCATAGAAGACATGAAACTATCAAACCTCTCCCTTTGGGATTGCACCTGAGGATTATTAATTATTATTTTTCCAGTTTTTTCTGTGTACGGCACTCCGGATCTTATTATTTCTTTTTGAAATTCAGATTTGATCTCTTCAGGAGTTAGTGCTTTGCTCACCTTCGGCATTATCCTCATCGTAATCGGGTCAGCATACTTAGCAACAAAATTCTGGAAATTCTTATCTTCATTTGGATTTTCAGGCAATTTACCCACTAAAATCTCGTAATCTTTCTTGAGCTGATCAGCATCAAACTCCAGCTGTGCATCATAAGCATGGACAAATAAAACACTCCTTTTATAAAGCCCCACTCTTTCAGACTTAGGGTTGCTATACGCTACAAAACTCCCATCCATGGAAACTCCTGCTTTATGGCCGCTTTGCAGGTTCTTCAGAATCATATTTTTATCGCCTCTCCCCATATCCGAATCAACATTTATCTTGCCATTGTCAAAAGTAAATTTAAGTCCCCCGTTAATAACCCGGATTCCTTTTCCATTTACATCTACTGAGTCATAAGGGCTGTTTTTTGTAAATTGGGCAGAAAAATCCCTTCCTGCTAAAAGCGCTCTTCTGTTCGCTTGGTCAAATAAAACATAGCTGTTTTTGCCGGAATTAAATCCAAGATCAACCTTGGTATTTTGCGTGTTTATCGTAGTTTGTAAAAATTCTGCTGAAGAATGTTCCTGCAGGGTATAGCGGCCGTCTTTCACGCTCAGCATGCCGCTCTTCAGCGTAACCTCTCCGGCATTGTTTTTTATTGAAACGTCTGAGCCGCTAATATACCTTTCACCTGCGGTGCCGGACACATCAAACTTTTTTGATGATGTTATCTGGTTGCTGTCTAACTTTACTGGTGCATTGGTGTTTGGCTTGATAGTAATGCTCCCATCTTGATTAACAGTAATTGCACCATCAAAGCCCTTAAAGCTGTTCAGGTTTAAATCAGTAGTTTGGGTTTTTACAAGGCCATTATTGAATGTTACTTGACCGCTGACCGCTACACTGCTGCTGGAATAAAAAGACAGTATTTTTGATTGGACTCCCATAGACGCTTTGCTAAAAACTGATTCAACCTGGCCTATTGTTCCTTCCTTAAAAAGCCTCTCGACACCAAGCTGGTTGTTTTCCAGCGCATTTGCAATAGCTATGGGATTGTTGAAGTTCAATGCCCCATTAGCCTCAAATGAGGTGTCTTGGGCCATTGCAGACATAAAGTTCAGCAGTAAAACAGCTAAGATAACAATTGCAATATTTGTTGTTTTTTTTATTTTTTCCATTTTTAGGCTGCATTCACGTTATGATCAATAGCAAAAACAAAGACATAGGGCTTGTTGCTAAGTTTTGTTTGATTGTCTTCTACAGCTATAATGGTGACATTTGCTGTTTTAGGAATCAGCTCAAAATAAAGGTTGTTTGCGTCACCCAGCTCTATAAGGCAGCTGATGCATATACTCCCCAAATGAGTCAGCTGGTCATCGGTTATATTCTCAGCTAAGCTATAAACCAGGCTTAGCCTGGAAGGGATTACAACCAAAAAATCCTCCATGGTTGATGATTTTTGCCCCTTTTCAACTGCTATTGGGAAATTTAGGCTGAATGCAACAGTGTCTTCATTTATTGAAGTTGCAGTTGAGAATCCGCTTCTTGTAATTTTATAGCCAAGATTATTGAAGTCTTTAAAATCATCAATGCAACTATCTAAGTTTTCGTCTATATAATTTGAAATCTCATTTTCTATTGTTTGCAGGCTGGGCATTACATTTTCGCCATTGAATAGGTAAACAGCATGGAAGAAATTGTAAAAAATTCCTTTGGAATCTATTTTATGGCTTGGTTCGTTGAAAAATCCCCCTTGAAGCCCTGTAAAGTATAATGCGCTCTCCCCTGTACTCTTCAGGCATAAATCCACATAACTTTTTATTGGAGTGGACAAGTCTGAAGAAGCGGATTGTATTTTTACTTCCTGTTTTATCTCTTCCACTTGGTGATTTAAATAGAAAAGGAACCCGGCAATTATGAGAATAACAAAGCTAAAAAGTATGAATATGCTAACCTGTCCTCTTCTTTTATCCATTTTTCAATTTTTATAAATTAAATTTGGTTAATTGAGATAGAATTATTTGCTTTTCTTGTCAAAATATCCCCTGGCCTTCTCATTGCCCATCGGCTTTGCTTTCTCTCCTAAGCCATAGTATGTCTTCTCAGCTTCACCGCCCCAGGAATATTCCCCTTTTTCCCTCTGCACTTTGCTTACCTTGAATTCTCCTAAAGCAAGCCCTTTCTTCAGATGGTAATATATGCTACGCATGGTTACTTTAGGAAATATTGCAGTATAGGCCTTGTAAATCTCATACCCATATCCTTCTTCCATGAAATAAAGAATTTCTATAATGTTCTGCCTTATTTCTGACCTTACTGGACGACCTTTTGGCATAACAGCTTTATTTAATAATTAGTATTTATATCTTTCTATATTGAAAATAAGTATGTAACACAAAATTTAAATAAGATATAATAAACGAACAAAGCAATGTTAAATAAAAAGGGTGCATCTTTTGGGACTATAATCGCCGTCTTTGGTTCTATCCTTATTGCCTTGGGAATTGGTTGGCTTATAGCACAAAACTGGCATCAAATTCCAGCCGCATTGAAAATCATAATTCTTCTTTCTTCTACAAGTGGCGCTTATGTTGCAGGTTCAATGCTACGAATAAGGGGTTATGCAAACATAGGAAAAAGTTTGTTAGTTTTGGGAGCACTGTTGTACACTTGGAGCATCTTCCTAATAGCCCAGATATTTTTTACTGAATCAAGTTTGCAGGGTACGACCAATTTAATGTTGATTGCGTGGCTCGGTGTGCTGGCTGCCTCATATGCCCTCAATTCATCAGCCAGCCTTGTTGTTGCGTTGGTTGAATTTGTTATCTGGTTATCACTACAATTCTTCGCATTTTATGACGATAATTATTACCGCGATCCATCTTTCGGATTGCTTACAATAATTTATTTGGCTGTAGGAGTTTTATTGTATGGAATGAGCCTACTACATCGAGCACGACAACATAAGTTTGGTTCTGTATACCAATGGTGGACTGGCTTTTATCTTCTTTTGTTCGCTTACATCCTGTCATTTCAAATAGTCCTGCCCCATTTATGGAGTGGAAGAGTTGGATTTTCAGCTCCACTTATATTAGTGATTGTAGTTACGGCACTTGCATTGATTGTAATGCAGTCTGGCCTTATTTTTGCAAAACGTAGTGGAAATCTCAATAAGAGAGAGTTAATTGGTGTCTCTTTGTTTACAATCTTTCTTATGTTGGTCATAATATCGACAATTTACTCGATTGGAAAAGAGGGATACTGCAATAGCCGCAACTATAATGAGGGAGCGGATTGTAATCGATTTAATGACTATAGAGAATCCTGCTTGAATGAAAAAAATTGTTATTGGTCTCCTGAGGACTATAACGGGATTTTTGGAGGAAATAAAAATCCTCCGATTTCGCTTTGGCTAGTCTGGATTTTCTCCAACTTAGTGTTCCTTGGAATAATTCTCGTTATAATCGGTTATGGGACTTGGCAGAAGCAGCCCAGGATAATTAATCTCGGAATTTTCTTCTTTGCGTTAGACATTCTTTCAAGATACATCGGATTCATAATGGATTTCTGGGGCTACACAAGCCTGGCTATCACGTTTATCATTGGAGGGGTCATTCTTATCATCGGTGGTTTTTACACCGAAAAATGGAGAAGAAAACTTGTAGCACAAGCAAGATCCGAGACTGGAGAAATTGGAGAGGTAAAGAAAGAAGAAGTTTCTCAACAAAATGCAGTTGGTCCAAAAGATCAGGTAATCAAAGCGCAACGACAGCAAATCCAGCAACTACAGAAACAGGTGCAGACTTTAAAATCCTTGATCCAGCAACAAAAAACAAAGAAAAAATGAAAGAACTTACAAGATTGATGCTGGCACTGGGTATTTTACTGGGTATCGCAGGAGTGTTCATACTTTATCTGTCATGGCCTTTGCTTACAGGAACAACTGTAATTCTGAAAACGCAGCCTGTTGATCCTTTTGACATATTTAGAGGGCAGTATATGACAATAAATTATGAAATAAGCAATGTTGAGCTGCCGGAAGAAATAAAAGAAGGTGACAATGTTTATGTCTTATTGAAAGAAGGGGATGATAAAATATGGCACGCTGAAAGAGTTTCACCAAACAAGCCAGACAACGGGGTTTTTATCAAAGGCACGGCTAGGCAGTCATGGAGAGGCTTAACGGTTGAGTATGGAATTGAACAATATTTTTTTGAAAGAAATGCAGAGCTCCCATTGAGAGATTTGGATGTAAAGGCTAAAATCGGAAGCTCTGGGCAGGCAAGAATAGTCGGGCTTCTTCAGTATGGAAAGCCTATTAATATAACTTACAGGGATGTAACCTTGACTTCTTAGAAAAAAGTTAAATATATAAACCAGCGAAGAATTGTTATGTTTATGCCAAAATTCAAGCACATAATATTAGCGGTTGCAATCGCAATAGTCTTTGCTTTCTTTGTCGGATTTGGAATATCTGCTTTTTATCCGACTCCGAAGTATGAGGATTTCTGCGGCCAAAGGGAATTTAAGGAAATGGTAACAAAAGAGTCATGCGAAACTGCCAATGGAAAATGGAACCCCGCAGAGATTGCAAGGGCAGTGCCTGCAAAGATTGGTCCGAACCAGCTTCTATGCACAAAGCTTTCTGAAAAGGACAATGCTATCACATTGGACTGCCAGTCTCAGGAGCAGCTTGAGAACCAGGGCTACTGCGACTTGTATTATTACTGCAGCCAGGAATTCAGCAAGGTAAATGAAAAATACAATAGAAATGTTTTCATAATAGCAACCGGCATCGGTATAATAGCATTAATTGTAGGGATTGCCTTAAAGCTCGCATCAGTAAGCGCTGGCTTAATGGGCGGCGGAATTCTGGCAATAATCTACGGTACAGTAAGGTATTGGAGCGATCTGCCTGATTACGGAAGATTCATAATTTTAGGAATAACTCTGGTAATTTTGATATGGCTTGGGTACAAGAGAATAAATAAGAGTTAATTGTTTTTATTTTCTCTTAAGCCTTTTTTCTTCCTTAGACACAGCTACTATTGTCTTAAGTATGGCATCAGGAGTCAAAGACATTGAGTCTATTCCACATTCAACTAAAAATCTCGCAAATTCTTGGGAAGAACTCGGAGCATCGCCGCATATCCCCACTTTCTTCTTGTTTTTCTTCGCTACCCTGATTATATCCGCAACCAATATTTTCACAGCCGGATTATTCTCGTCATAAATATGGCTCACTAAAGCTGAATCCCTATCTAATCCAAGAGTTAATTGCGTTAAATCATTTGTTCCTATGCTAAACCCGTCAAAAATCTTTGAAAATTCGTCGCCTAAAATCACATTGCTTGGGATTTCGCACATTACATAAAGCTCCAAGCCGTTTTTATGCTGCCTTAATCCGTGCTTGTCCATCTCCTCAATCACTTTTTTAGCTTCCTCTACTGTCCTGCAGAAAGGAACCATAACTTTTATGTTTGTTAATCCCATCTGGTCCCTTGCTTTTTTGAGCGCTTTGCATTCCAAAGCAAAAGCTTCCTTATATTTTTCAGAATAATATCTTGAAGCGCCTCTCCATCCTAGCATCGGGTTTTCCTCTTTTGGCTCAAATTCCTCTCCGCCTATAAGGTTTGCATACTCATTGCTTTTGAAATCCGAGAGCCTTGCAATGACATCATTGGGATAGAAGGCTGCCGCAAGTGTTGCAACTCCTTCAGCAAGCTTGTCGATGAAAAAGAATTCCAGCTTTTTGCCGTGATAGCCGCGAGTGGCTTTCAGGATTGCATTTCTTGTATTTTCGTTCTTTATTTTATCGAAATGCAGCAAGGCAAGAGGATGGACTTTTATGTAGCTGCTTATTATGAATTCCTGCCTCGCCAAGCCAATGCCGTCATTTGGTATAAAGCTGAGCTCAAAAGCCTGCTCAGGATTTCCCAGGTTCATCATTATCTTTGTCTTTGGCTTTTTTAGCTTGCTAAGGTCTGTTTTTTTAACCTGGAATTTTAACAGGCCGTCATAAACAAAGCCGTCGCTTCCTTCAGCGCAGCTTACGGTTATTTTCTGCCCGTTCTTTATTTTCTCTGTCCCGTTTCCTGTGCCTACAACGCATGGTATTCCCAGCTCCCTTGCTACAATTGCTGCATGACAGTTATTGACCAAAATAGGAGTGTATCTGGTGGTAAAAACAATATAATTATGGTTGTCTTCGACAGTAATATTGTAGACATCCTGCTCTCCAAGATCTCTGCTATAATCCACCCTCTGCATCCTTAAGTCGGATTCCAGTATCCTAGCGAGATTTTCTCTCAGGTTTTCAGGGCAAAGTGGCAGTATGTTATCTCTTATTTTATCGCCGTCAATCAGCAAATTTTTGTCCACATAAGGCCTTATTCTCCCCTTATAGTTTACCTTGTCAATTATATCACCGATTATTTGCTTGGCTCCAAAAAACCTTGTGCCTTGGGTTTTTCTGCTGTAAGCGCCCTTAACCCTCTTCGTATGCTGCAGCAGTTCATTCACCCTTTCCACAATCTGTATATTTGCTATGGTCCTGTTCCTGCTTATTTGAGGCACTATTCCTAATCTCAGGCAACAGACAACAATAGCCTGCAACAGCGGTTTATTGGAACAAAAGATGTTTATCCTGCTGGATTTGTGGCTGTAAGTGCCGTCGCCATCTATTACTCCTGCAAGAAAGCTAAAGATAAGTTCTTCGTCTGCTGACAGCAAAGTCTTTACCAGATTATGCTTATGCTCGAGCAGCTCAGTAGCAACTTGTTTGCTGTAAACCCTGTAAGCATTTGCATTTCCTGTTACCTTTTTCCCTCTTATAAAGCCGCTTGACTCTTTTTTCTTAGAAACAGAAAAAGTCTTATGAAAAACCTCTTTCATGTAAGTTTGCATTGTAGAGATAAAATTCTCTTTCTCCGCAATTGGCTTCTGTACGAAAGTAACTACGCCATGTCTTCTTGTTAGGTATATATTTCCGTCTGTGCTTATTGCACCCAGCAGATAAGCCAGTTTCCTATCTTTTTCGTTGCTCTCATTCAAAGAAGGTATTTTTTGGACTATGCTCATCATTTCATTGTCTTTTATAACCCCCCTTATCTCCTTAGCCACTAGACTCCTGTTCTCAAAAGTCAGAATCTTGTGGTCTGGCGTCAAGCCTAATGTATTATATTTCGCGCGTCCTGTCTGGGACACCCCTATTTCAATTGCATTATTTTTTCTTTTCATGGATGCTATAATCCTTTTCCACTCAACTTTCAATGTTTTTTTATTCAGGGACGGAACATAAAGACCTTCATAATCCTCAAATACATCCTCAAATTTCATAAAACCCTTATTTGTAAGAAGAATTGTGTCTGCGGTAAAGCACGTCTTGCCCCCCCTGTTTGTAACAATAGCGGCAGCGGACTTCATTATAGGCTCCCAGTCGGGGTCTGTCATCTCGGTAACTAAAACATCTCCCTTATTGAAATTCTCAATGTCCCTCACGCTGTTAATAATGTGGGCTTTTCCCTGCCCTATCTTGTCGCCTATGCTCAATCCGGCAACTAAAAGCCTGCCTTTTTCCTTGAGTTCGTATTTCTCAAGTATTTTCACATTCTTCTGGCTCTGGACTGTCTCGGGCCTTGCCTGCACAATATACAGCTTGTTGCTTCTGCCGTCTTTTGCCCACTCCATGTCCATTGGCTTGAATTTGCCGGCTTTCCTTGAATAATGCTCTTCAATGATTACTGCCCATTTTGCCAATGTCAGGACTCCATCATCATTTATGCAGAATTTGTTCCTGAACGCTTCTGAAACATCAACATTCTTTGTAGCGCTTTTTTCCCCTATATGGCTGTAAACCATCTTAATTTGTTTTGTGCCTAACTTTTTGCTTATTATCGGCTTAAAGCCTTTTTTTAGTGTTGGCTTGAAAACATAGAACTGGTCCGGGTTTACAGATCCCTGCACGATATTCTCGCCAAGGCCGTAAGCGGCATTTATCAAGACCGCATCCTTGAACCCTGACTCTGTGTCGATGGAAAACATTACCCCCGAGCTTGCAAGGTCAGACCTCACCATCTTCTGTATGCCTATGCTTAAGGCTATCTTGAAATGGTCAAAGCCCTTGTCCACCCTGTAGGAAATTGCCCTGTTTGTGAATAATGAAGCGAAACACTTCTTGCAGTCATCTATCAAGGCATGCTCTCCCTTGACATTAAGGTAAGTTTCCTGCTGGCCGGCAAAGCTTGCATCCGGCAAATCTTCTGCTGTCGCCGAGCTTCTTACAGCAACATCTGTCTCCGGCGTATTGTATTCTTTTGAAAGCCTTTTGTACGCTTCCCTTATTTCCTTCTCCAGTTCCTCTGGAAATTCCGAGTCAAGGATTAATTCCCTCACTTTCCTTCCGCGCTCGGTAAGATTCCTTAAGTCATGCGTGTCCAAATCAGAAAGTATTTCTTTTATTTTTTCCTCAATTCTCGCCTTTTTGAGAAAAAGCCTGTAAGCAGCTGCTGTAACTGCAAAGCCATTTGGTATATTAACTCCTTTTTTAGTCAGGTTGCGGTACATTTCTCCAAGGGAAGCATTTTTGCCCCCTACAAGGGGAACATCCTCTATTCCCAGCTCCTTAAACCACAGAATGAAAGCCTTTTTCTTGTCCATCAAACTACCTCTTTAACAATAAAAAATAAGAAAGAAAGGGTATTTAAATGTTTTTGGGTTATGGCATCAAAACAGATTTATCACAAATCACTATAGGCTTCCTCAAGCAATTTAATAGTGGTCTCCAATGGAAGACATTTATCTGTTATGGATGTTCCAAAGCGTAAAGCAGATTTATCCAATGTCGAGAGGTCTACAGGAACTGGCTGGTTCCCATCTTCAATATGGGATTCTACCATTAATCCTACAACCCCTTTGTTTCCGTCCACTCTTTGCCTGATTCCTTCCTGGAATACTATGACCTGTCTTTTATAATCCTTTTTATACTCTGTTTCCCATTCAACAAGGGTATTATCATGGCTGCAGTCAATGATTAGTCTGTTAGGAATGCCTCGCTCAGATAACATTTTCTGAGCTTTTTCGACCGAGCCTTGATCATAATTAGGTCCTGTATCCCCTCCTCTTAGGACTATATGTGCATAAGCATTTCCTCTGGTGTATATCAATGCGATATTTCCATCCGGATCTAATCCAGGAAACACATGATTGTCCCTAGCTGCTATAACTCCGTTTACCGCTACGCTTATATCCCCATGAGTATCATTCTTTATCCCTACTGGCATTGACAGCCCGGATGCCAATTCCCTGTGCACAGGAGAATATGCTGTCCTTGCTCCTATTGCAGCCCATGCGATCATGTCTGAATTATACTGCGGTGTTATTGTTTCAAGGTATTCAGTAGCAGCGGACATGCCTTCTTTTGCCATAATGTTTAATATTCTTCTCGCTTCCCTGTAGCCCTCGTTTATATCATAGGTCCCGTCAAGATGTGGATCGTTTATCAGCCCTTTCCACCCGAGGCTTGTTCTTGGCTTTTCAAAATAAGCCCTCATGACAACATATATTTTGTTGGCCACTTTCTCTGCCACGGGCCTAATTGCGGACGCATATGCCTGGGCGTTTTCCGCATCATGCAAAGAGCAGGGACCCACAATAGCCAGCAGTCTCTCATCTTTCCCGTCAAGAATGCTCTGTATTGCATCCCTAGACGATTTTACCAACTCGTAAGCTGCTTCTGTCCTTGGAACGTCGTGTATTATTTGTCTAGGTGAGACAAGCGGCGAATATCTAACAACATTTACATCAGTCACTCCGTTATTTTTCATTTTCTGCCTCCTTAAATTTTATTCTTGAATTTTAAGTAGAATATTAAAATAAAAACCTCAGAAGCCCTTGTTTTCATCCCGCGCTTATTGGCTTTTCAGGCCGCGCTTGGAAGGAACTTATCAAGAGCAATTAAACTATCTAGAACCAATAGCTAAAGCCAAAAAATGAATTTGCCCTCATGAATTATAAGATTAAGAAGCTTATTTATATATTTTTTGTTTTGCTTGGCTTTATTTAATGCTGGATTTATGGTTTCTTCTTCATCACTTTGATTGGCATTTTTTTCATTTGCCTTAAAGCCTCATTGTAAGTCAATAATTTATTCTTTGCGCCATGGTATTTGATAACGGATTCCGCATTTGTCATTCCCAGTTTTATTGCAAATTCCACATCATTTTTCCTTATAATTCCGGACAAAAAAGAAGAGGCAAAAGCATCTCCTGCCCCTGTTGTTTCCACGACCTTTACCTTGTGCGGCTTTGCATGGTAGAAATAATTTTGGTCAGAAACATAGACGCCATGCCCTCCATCAGTAATTGCAACTATTTTTGGCCCTGATTTATGCAGTTTTTTCAGCAGGTTTTCTATTTTGTTCTTTCCCGCTAAAATATTTGCTTCTTCCTTGTTCAAAACCAGGATGTTTGTCCTTTTTAATATTGGCTTTAGGTAATTAATTCCCTTTTTTGCAAGGTAAGAGCTTATGTTAAACGATATATTTATCCTGTTTTTCTCTGCGTATAAAGCCAGTTTTTCCATTGTTTTATAAGACTCCCCCATCATAGTGGAAAAATAGAACCATTTTGTTTTCAGCCTGCTTAATTTTACCTCATTAAGCCTTAAGTCATTGTTTGAGCCCCTGAAAACAAGAATTGTCCTGTCATGCTTCACGCTGTCCAGTATTACTGAATATCCTGTCCTGGAATTTGGCTTCCTGACTATTAAAGATGTATTTACATGCTCTTTTTGCAGGTCCAGCATTACCCTGCGGGAATTTTCAAATGTGCCTATCTTTCCCAGGAAAGCCGCTTTATGGCCTAGCCTTGCCAGGGAAACTGCAGTATTAGTCCCTCCGCCCCCTGTTGTAAGGATTAATTCATCTACAAGTATCTTAGAGCCTACGGGGTAGGCTATGAAGTCCCTGCCCTTCTCTTTTATCATGTCGCAGAACTCTGTCCTTACAAAAACATCAACAGTAGCTGAACCAACAGTTATTACATCAAACATAACCAAATCTTAAACTAATCCCTTTAAATAATTTATTATTCCTCCAATTTTAGGCTCGCCCAATACGGCTCGCATCATTGGTATGTATCTTTCCCAGCCGCCTCATTGACGGCGGCAATAAAGGCTATATTAGATGTCTTGGGAATTACATTTCTTAGAATGAATAAACTTTACTTTTAGCTTATCCTGTCCAAAACTTCATGCGCATCTATGCTTGTTAAAGTTTCCTTGATTTTTTCCCAGTCTTTGCCGAATTTTACTGAAAAGAATGTCTTTAGCATATCTTTCTCGTTATTGCCTATTCTTGCATTTTTGTCCGCTTCTATTAAGCCATAGGGATAGCCTATAAAGACAGGGTCTTTGGCATTATCCGATAATAATGGGATTACTTCTCCTAATTTATCTTTTTGTTCCTTGTATATCTCAAACCTGAAAATATGCTTTGCCTTTTCATGCAGCTTTACAAAGGAAATGTCTGCTTTATGCTGATCACTTTTAATATCTGCAACAGGATTGTAATACCATTTTCCCTCTGCTTTAAATTTATTTAATGCGTTGTTTATTGAGTTTCCCTTGTCTGTCATCAAGGTAGTTGTTTTGCTCAGTCCGGAAACTATAACGCCCTTTTTAATTGCCTTTCCATATAGGCTGTCAATGTATTTCCTTTCATTGGTAAAAGTGCATTGCAAGCTTCCATCTAAAACAATAATATCATTTTCATTTAAATTGTCTATAATATCTGCTGCTGTTTTTAACTCCGAAAACCTTCTTATGAGGTTTGAGACATTGGAAATATTGGCTCTCGTAATGCCTTGTTTTATTGTCTCATCAAAAGAGCTTATCAGCAAGTCGCCCTTATCAGGAATTATATTTTCCTTGCTTATTGTTTCCGTATTGTAAAAAATCTCATTGTCTTTGTCAATGGCATTTGTAAAGGCATAAAACTCCTTTTTTCCTGACTTTGTTCTTTTGTTGTTTTGGAATATAGAATAATAAACCCTTATCAGGCTTAAGGAGAAATTGGCTGACTTTATTATTTCCGAGCTTCCGCCGTCTACAAAGGCTATTTTATTGCTTTTATTTTCCGAATTTTGAATCGAATGAAAGTTATTTTTATCAAATGGGAAAGCCCTGTAATCTGGATCTGAGAATTTTACATGATTGTCTTTAGATTCAAGGGAATTATTTTTTACCAATTCTATTATTTTGTCGAACATGTCTTGCATAGCGAGAAAGCAATAGCCTGAATATATAAAAATATTGGGTTTCTACAAATTTTATGATATTCAATTTATGTAGACGCCTATAGAAAGGCTTACGCGTAAATCTTTTTAGAGACGCTTTCGCATAAAATTAGATTTTATACGTTCAGAACAAGTTCTAAGTTTTTGTCTTTATTTTTGTTTATCTACCTAAAGCAAATTCTACAGAATCTCCAGTTTCTGTTTTAACTAAATTATTGACTAATAACATTTCTCCTTTTGGAAGTTTTTGGGTTTCTCCTGATTTTAAATAGTCAGATAACCAACCATTAATCATTATCCTAACTCCTTGTGGTCCAATATAAAGTAACAATGTTTCATAGTCAACTCTATTAATGGTGTAAGTTTTGGTTTCTCCTAAAGTTATAGTATCTACAATTGAATCCCTATATTTATTTACGAAATTATCGAGTTCGGAGTAAAATACGGAGGTATTTTCATTAATAGTGAATCTTTCACTTGTTACAACTTCTTCCTTGCTTATTAGATCCATAATTGTAACTTCATAAACGTATTCTCCATCAGGATAATCATTCAAAGAAGCATATACAAAATGTCCCAATAATGGTGATGTAAGTGTTTCCCCATCATCACCAAAAGCATTAGTTTCATAGTACATTCTCTCTCCATTTGAGTTGTATACGGTTTCGTCCATATTGAAATGTATTTTGCCATTAGAGTCTTCCTCAAGATTGGTAGCAAAAGGTTCAAAACATATAGTTTCTTGGGGGGAAAATATTCTTGGGGTTCTTGAATTACAATTGAATCCATCATAAGCTCCAATTTTATACCAATCCACAATAAAGGATACTTTATTATCAACAATAACAAAATTTTTTGTTATTTTGGCTTGCTTTTTTCCTATTCTATCTTTAACTACAAGTTCAAATGTATAATTTCCTGAAGATAATGCACTTAACTGGTGTTGCACTCCTAAAGATTCTTCAGCAATAGGGTTTAATATGTTATTTCTCAAAACTCTTAACCCACTTTCCTCATAGATATTTTTACTTTCTTGAATAATCCCTCCTGAACTATTCCGTATGAACGAGTCCATATCAAAAAGATGTAATCCTTCTTGATTTTTATCAAACTTACTAACATTGTAGGCGTGGACACATATGGAATCTTTTTTTGTATATGCATTATTGCTTTTACTAACGCAACCTTGGCCTTCTGCCATAACCCCTAGCATATCGTTCATTATTGTCAATTTGTTATTGTAATTTTCTCCAACTTTTAGAGTTTTATTTACATATTTTCCTTTGTTACTAATCCTATCATAAACAGCAATATCATAAGTGTACGTCCCAGGACCATTTTTCGCAATAGTTTTACTCAAAGTTAACTCTAAAGTATGTTTTTTAAGGAAATTATTGTTAAAGAGGTTATCACTTGGTTCAATATGCCCTTCTTTATCTAGAAATTTATCAAAACTAGTTAGTAGTTTGCCTTTATCATCATAAATCCATAATCCTAAATCAAACCAGTAAAGACCATCCTCTCCTTTTTCCAATGGTCCTATATTGTTAAAGATGATGCAAAAGTCATCATCAAAAGTAAAATCATTATCCTCAACTTCAATACATTTGTCTCCGGCTAGGACACCTAAAACTGCATCATCAACATTCAAAGTTCCATTAAATTCTAATTTTTTCTCTTTAAATAGGTAATCAACTGCCGAATTAGTGAAATTATAGACCTTCTTGCAAATAGTTACATAATAATTTGATTTTGCATTATCACATATGCTTTGGTTCCTTTCTGATACGGCTATTCTAGTTATGCAATCATTATAAGTCTGTTTTGAATTTATGTTGGAACCGCATATCTCCAATACTGAATTTGTAGGATTAACAATATCAACTTCCTTAGATTCTGTTTGCAAGGCAATAGTTATGCCAAGAGCAACAGAGAGAATATAAAATAGCACATATCCAACAACTATAAGTAAAACTATTACTATTAGTGTCTTTTTGATGCCTTCTCTAATTTTGCTTTTTGCATCTTTTACAACTGTTGTTTCTGCTATCTTATCATGCAATCCTTGCTTTTTATTATCCCATATAATCATTAAATAACCTATTCCTAATGCCAATGTAGAGAGCCATTTTGAGAAATATCTTATAACTGAATCAGAAATAGAAATATTATTGCCTTTGGAATCAATAACCTTACACTTCATCAATAGTTTCCCAACTGTTCCACCATATTTTGAGGTGATAAATATTTCGTAAATTGCTTCTGCTATTATATTTACAGCAATACTTATCAGTGTTATTTTTATTAATGAGAATGGAAGATAAATAAAAAATCTTCCTATAATCCAAAAGGCAATAAAAAATATGATAGAATCGATAGCAGCAGCGATAAATCTGATTCCGAATCCAATATAATCCTTATCGCTGGTAATTCTACTACCCCCAATAATTATTATAGTTTTTTAGATGCCTTGAACATTAGCATAATCTCAAGCACAATCAATGGTACCATGATCAACAACCCAATAAAAAACAGGAAAACTGTTATAAAGGATATTCCCCCAATGATATTGAGAACTCCTGTTGCTGTCGCTAATGCTCCAAACTCTTTTTTTAGTCTTAATAGCCCGATTCCAAAAGGAATGCTCAGAGCACCGAATAAAATAAATATTACCACTCCGAATATAATTTGCGTTAAAGTTGAATCATTTTGGGGTAAAAAAATTGTTGCATATGTAACTATTGTAGCAATGATTACCAAGTAAGTGGAAATGCCCAATAATTTATTTTTAGTTTTGTCAGCAATAATCTTGAAACCCCACATAAAATAGAGATAGCTTCCAAGCGAAATTATTGTTATAAGAACATAAACTGGAAAGAGATTGCCAGTAAGTTTATCTGCCTCCCTTAAATATTCAAAAATAGCTGCTGGAATAAAGAAAATAGCAGCTACTATACCTGCAATAGCAGCATTATTAAGATTTTTATTCATTTTCACACCCCCAATTGAATTATATATTAAGCTAAGAGTTTAAATATAAAACTTTCTATTTATATGAAGCCCTCTAAACCCCGTAAACGCTCTGCCTTGCATCATTAAGGTATGGCTGCACGGTAATCAGTTCTTTCCTAAGCAAAATCTCAAGGGCATGCCTTACTGTTCTTTCCGGCAGATAAGTCAGGTTAATGAGCTCTTTCTGGGTTAGATTGCCTTCGTAGGAAAGTGTTTGGTACTAATTTCACCGTCCTTTTCTTTAGTTTATCCTCAATTGCATACTCTTTTGAAAACTGGACAAAGCATGCATCATACTTTGACTTCTCAATGCTTAAAGAGTCTTTCCTTAGTGGAACCCTTACATCCCCGTCCATAATAACAATAGGAGCAGTCGCATGTATGTTATTTATCAAAACAGAAGAATCATTAGGGATTATTATAGATGTCTTTTTTTCTATTGATGATATTGGGGTAACAGAAAGGACGGAAGGCTCGTCCAGGATAATAGGCCCGTGAGCTGAATAGCTGTACCCTGTGCTTCCAGTAGGGGTTGCCACAATCAAGCCATCAGCGCTGTCCTTCCACAACAATTCATCGTTTATATTTAGGTCATATCTGACCAAAGAAGCTGATTTAGAGGAAAATATGCCTATATCATTCAGGGCTGAATATTTTTTATTGTCAACTTTGGCAACAATCCTTGACCTTTTAAAAATATCAAATTTGTTCTTATTAATCAAATTAATATGATTCTCAAAATTATTGGCGTCAGACTGGGCAAGAAAGCTCTGCATGGAAGCTATGCCCAGGACTGGAATCTCCCTTTTGCCCAGCTCCCTGAACGTCCTTAATATTATATTGTCGTCCCCGACAGCTAAAATAAAATCTGGCTCAGCTTCATTCAGGGATTTTTTAGCGCCAATAAGATTTATACTCTTGTCAATGGCAAATTTAATATTTTTTTTGTTTAAATAATGGATTATCCTATTGGCTAATTCCAATGATACAGAATCCTTCCTTGTAGTTATATAGTACATATTGCCTTAATAATGCCTTTTTTAATATAAATTTTGCTGTTTATAGGCAAATTTTGCCGCTTTTTTCCAAATACAAATAAAAATTGCCTCTACAAATAACTATTTTAAAAAGCTGGTTCATCCAAGCAATATGGATGCCCATAAAGCATTGTCAGATATAGTAAAAGATGAAAAAGGCATTAACGATGATGAAAGAGTTGCTGATGGTATTTCTATTGCTATTGTTGATAGGTATATTATTGAGATTATAAGAGTATCCAAGATGTATAAGTTTGAATTAAGGGTAATGCCAAAGGCAAAAAAGCAGGAAACACCAGAAAAAGAAAGTGCCCAAATAACAGGCATAGAGGAGCAGGTAAGCAAAACAATCAAAGATGGCAATGAAGAAAAGCAGGAAATCAACCATTACATTTCAATAAAAGAAACATTCAAAGATGATAATGTTACATACGCTGATGCCAGGATAAAAGTTAAGGACAAGGATTACAAATATACTGTTGAAAAGCCAAACACAAGATACCAGGAGTTGTGGGAGAAGACAGGCTTTTACCAGGAAAAAACCACGCAGGCTAAGGTAAGAGTGCAGCTATGGCCGGAGCATCTGCCATACGACCATTTCAAGAGGAAAAGGGCTTTCTTATTCTGCTAATTAGTCTTTGTAAGTTTAATCTTTATTGATTAATTATTATTTTATTGTTGATTATTTTTTAATGGATTTTTGATTATTGGTAAATTATTTTTAGTTTATCTAATTTTAATTAGTCGTATTATTATTTCTTATTCTGATTATTAGCATTTTATGCTCCTTTCCAATACATTTTTAAATAAAATTAAGTTTTTCTAAAATCATGTATGAATTAATCATAACAGAAAAGCCTACTGCAGCGAATAGGATAGCAGAGGCTTTGGCTGACGGAAAACCAATCAAGGAAAATGCAAGTGGTGTCCCGTATTACAAAGTAACGAGGGGGAAGAAAGACATAATAGTAGCTTGCGCTGTTGGCCATTTATACAGCTTAACCCAGAAAGAAGGCAAGAAATGGAACTTTCCAGAATTTAACATCGAATGGAAGCCTGCTGGAGAGGTAAGCAAGAGGTCAGATTTCTCAAAAAAATACCTGAATGTAATAAAGAAATTGTCCAAGGAAGCGAATGAATTCACGGTAGCGACAGATTTTGATGTTGAAGGAGAAGTAATAGGGTTAAATGTCATTAGATATGCATGCAAGAAAAAAGACGCAAACCGGATGAAGTTTTCCACATTGACAAAGCCGGATTTGATTGAAGCGTATGAAAACAAACTGTCAAGTTTGGACTGGGGCCAGGCTAATGCTGGAGAAACAAGACATTTCCTCGACTGGTACAACGGGATAAACTACTCAAGGGCATTAACCTCATCGATAAAAGCCGCAGGCTCATTTAAGCTCATGTCCACAGGCAGAGTCCAGGGGCCTGCATTAAAGATAATTGTGGACAGGGAAAAAGAGATAAAAGCATTTAAGCCAGTTCCATTCTGGCAGATTGAGCTGCAGGGAGATGTAAGCAAAGGGCAGATAATAGCATGGCACAAGGAAGACAAGTTCTGGGAAAAGGAAAAAGCAGATGAGGTAATAAAAAAAACAAAAAATGCCAAAGAAGCCACAGTAGAAAGCACGGAAAAAAGGCAGTACCAGCAAACACCTCCAACTCCATTTGACCTAACCACGCTGCAAATAGAAGCATACCGCTGCCATAGGATAAGCCCTAAGGAAACATTGCAGATAGCACAAGAGCTGTACACCTCAGGATTCATCTCTTATCCGAGAACCTCCTCCCAAATCCTATCAGAAAAACTCGGCTTCAGGAAAATATTTTCAGAGCTTGCAAGGCAAAAAAATTATTCTGATTTAATAAATAAATTGTTGTCTAAAAAAACCTTAAAGCCAAATAATGGAAAAAAGGCTGATCCTGCCCATCCTGCTATCTATCCCACAGGCATACAGCCGGGAAACCTCAGCCAGAGAGAAGAAAAAATATATGATTTGATTGTAAAAAGATTCATGGCAACTTTCTCGGAAGCAGCAACAAGGGAAACAGCAACAATAGACATAAATTGCAAAGAAGAGATTTTCATAGCAAAAGGAACAAGGACAACAGAAAAAGGATGGCATCTCTTTTATCAGCCATACGTGAACATAGAAGAGGAAGAGCTTCCAGCGGTAAGCAAGAATGATCAAGTTGCAGTCAAAAAAATAAAATTGCATGAAAAGGAAACGCAGCCGCCAAAGCGCTACACTCCAGCTTCCATAATAAAGGAATTAGAAAAAAGGAATTTAGGAACCAAAGCAACAAGGTCGGAGATTGTAGACACTCTGTTCAATAGAGGCTATGTAACAGGAAAAGCAATAGAAGCGACAAACTTGGGAATAAAAACAGTAGAAACCCTGGAAACATACGCCCCGAAGATAGTCGATGAGGAATTAACAAGGCATTTTGAAGAGGAAATGGAGGAAATAAGGGAAGGCAAAAGAAAGGGGAAGGAAGTTCTGGAAGAGGCAAAAGAGGCAATAACAAATATAATTGTGGATTTCAAAAAGAAAGAGAAAGACATAGGAAAAAAACTGCTGGAAGCCAACATAGAGACCAGGGATGCTTTAAGCAATTTGGGAAAATGTCCAAAGTGCAATCAGGGAGACCTGCAAATAAGAAGAGGCAAGTTTGGAAGCTTTGTGGCATGCAACCAGTATCCAAAGTGCAAGACTACATTCTCATTGCCTAAAAACACATTGATAAAGCCGGCGCAAAAATCATGCGAAACATGCACTTTTCCCAAGGTATTGGCAATAAGGAAAGGGAAACAGCCCATGGAATTCTGCCTGAACCCAAAATGCCCCACAAAGCACGTGGAAGGCGCAGCAGGAAGAGAGGCAAAAGCCATAGCCAAGGGAGAAATAGAAAAAAGCTGCCCGGAATGTAAGGAAGGAAACCTGGTTTTAAGAGGCTCAATTTATGGAAAATTCTACGGCTGCTCCAATTACCCAAAGTGCAAATACACGGAAAAGCTCGGAGAAGGTCCGTTAAAAGAGGACTTTGCCAAAAAGTAATATCAGAATTTCTTGACAATAAATTAAAACTGCAATTGAATCAAAACAAAAAGCATTAAAAACAGCGTTTTATTTGTGATATTCATGAAAAGATTACTTATTTTTATGTTTTTGGTGTTATTGCTAGTGCCTATTGCAAATGCCAAAAGCGGCCACATGAAGCTCTTGGCGGTCTCGGATAGGGAAAACGGCCAAGTTGGGGGCATAGCAGACTTATACCTGGAAATCAATCCCGGCTCAGGGCGCGTTTTTCTGGAGACTTTTCCCCTGACAAAAGTAGACACCCAGATATCAACAAGGCTTGCAAAAGAGATAGCTTGCGATTATGCAGATGCTGATTGCAGCAAATACGACTTTTTCTACACAATAACTGCAGATAGCCCAATAATAGCAGGCCCGAGCGCAGGCGCGGCAATAACAGCCCTTACATTTTCCCTGATAAGAGATGTTCCTCTTGACAAAAACACAGCAATTACAGGAACAATAAACTCAGGCGGCTTAATAGGGCCCGTTGGCGGCTTAAAGGCAAAGATAGAGGCTGCATCAAAAGATGGAATAAAAAAAGTCCTTATACCCCTGGGGGAAGCCATAGACAGAGAAGATAATACCACGGCAGACAATGAAACCGCTCCAGAAAATGAGACCTTTGACCTCGAAGAGCTGAGGGAAAAATATGGCATCAAAATAATTGAAGTGTCAACCATAGACGAGGCTTTGTTTGAGTTTACCGGAAAAAGATTCAGGGAAAAAAAGAGCAACCTTACAATAAGCCAGAACTACAAAGACACCATGAAGCTTCTCGCAATACAGCTATGTTCAAGAAGCACCAGGCTGAGGGATGAAACTGCGAATTTTGCTGTTGACAACAGGACAAGGCAGGTAATGGAAAATGCAGTTAACCTCTCCATAAAAGGCAGGGATTCCTTCAAGCAGGATATGTTTTACTCCTCGGCAAGCTACTGCTTTGGCTCGAATGTTGAATTCAATTATTTGTCATTGCTCCATCAAAATCCGACGGAAAAGGAGATTATTAAAAAATCCCAGGATCTAAAGGACGAGTCAAAGCAGTTTAATGATGAGATAGAAAATGAGGAATTGAAGACAATAACAGACCTTGAATCCTATATGGTAGTTAAAGAGCGCTTAAAAGAGGCTGATGACTTCCTTGGTCTTGTCCTTGAAACAATAGAAAACAAAAACTCAAGCCTGCATAACCTGGCTTATGCGGAAGAAAGGCTCAATTCCGCGAAATCATGGTCGCAGTTCCTGAAAAATACAGGGAAGGAATTCAACTTGAACCAGGATGTAATTAAAAATGCCTGCAGGACAAAGCTTGCAGAAGTGGAGGAAAGATTGCAGTATGTGCAGCTTTACCTGCCCCAGAGCCTTGAAAGCACAAGGAAAGAGCTTGATTATGCGTATAAGGACCTTGAAGAAGGAAACTATGAATTGTGCCTGTTCATGGCAAGCAAGGCAAAGGCCAATGTTGATACAGTCCTCAGCGTGTTTGGAGTGGCAACAGACAACGTCAAGACTGTAGTTGAAAATAAGCTGGAGATTGCAGAAAGGAACCTTGTTGAGGAAACAGAGAAAGGGGTCTTTCCCATACTTGGCTACAGCTATTTCGAATACGCAAACTCATTAAAGGACTCTGATATTTTCTCTGCTTTGCTCTATTCCGGATATGCCTTGGAATTAAGCAGTTTAGACATTTACTTTAAAAGCAAAAATATAACGCCGCAAGCAGCAGAGTTTTCCTGGAGCATCGATAAAAATCTTGCTGTTGGATTAATAGCCGGGTTAATATTCGGAATTGCCATCACAAGAGCGTATTATTTTGGTAAAAATCCTAAAAAGAAAGCAAAAAGAAAAAGATGATTACAAAACCCCGGCAATGCTTGCACACTGCCAGGGAAAAAGAGGTGATAGATTATTGTTATCCACGTTAGTGGATACCGAAAACCGTTAGGTTTTCAGGTAATTACTTAACAATAGTCTAACTTTATTGTTACTTCAAAATAGTATTAGTATTTAAAGTTTTCGATGTTTTGGCAAAATGAGGCATATTTCACTGATAATATATGCTATTTTCTTATTAACGATAAGTGCGTGTTCTTATGCCCCAACAGCAAATCTGATTAAGGAGGAAAAGGTAGTTTATGAGGACGATATAGATGTTAAAGCGTATTTTTGCCCTAGGGAAAACTGCACTTCTATACTAGAAAATGCTATAAATAATGCAAAAAGCTCTTTGCACTGCGCTTTTTATGATATTGATTCAGATAGAATAATAAAAGCGATAGTGAAAAAGAGCCGCGATGCTGATGTAAAGATTGTCATAGATAAAAACAATTATCAAAATCAGATAAGAGGGCTAGGAATAAGGATCGCTGATTCAAAGCAGTACATGCACAACAAATTCTGCATCATTGACAATAAAATTGTATTGACAGGAAGCACTAACCCGACAAATAATGATTTGACGTTAAATAATAACAATATTGTAGTTATAGCCTCAAGGTATATTGCAGAAAATTATGAGGATGAGTTTAATGAATTGTGGAATGGCATTCTGGCAGCAGGAAATAATGTGAAGTATGACAAAATAAATTCAAACGATGTTTTATTGGAAAATTATTTCTGCCCCGAAGATGACTGCAAAAGAAAGGTTATAGAAGCTTTAAAAAATGCAAAACAAAGCATTTACTTTATGACGTTTTCTTTTACTGACGAGGATATT
Organism: Candidatus Woesearchaeota archaeon; assembly: GCA_016184145.1. GTDB lineage: Archaea > Nanobdellota > Nanobdellia > Woesearchaeales > GW2011-AR4 > JACPDF01. Next base: position 71,705 of record JACPDF010000021.1, read on the forward strand.
GCTGATGCGGCTTTAATGAGCGATTTGGATATCAAGGGGGTTTTTGAGACGATGCAGGCTGGCAGCCAATATTCCCAGTTCCAAAGATTAAAGGATTTTAATATTGATGTAAAAAAGGATAAAAACAAAAAGAATATGCACCATAAGGTATTCATAATAGACAATGAGACCATAATAACAGGCTCCTATAACCCGACAGGCTCGGGAAACTACAGGAACGACGAGAATTTAATCGTAATCAGGAACAAGGACATTGCAAAAGGCTTTGTCGAGGAGTTTGAGCTTTTGCGGCAATGATTTTTTCTTATTTTCCTTGGAAGCAAAAAGCAGCCTTACCGCCTCCGAGAGTGTATCATTGGTTTCTATTTGCGCCTCGATTTTTCCATCATCAGGCTCATTGATTTCATCAGCTCCCATTGGAACATCTTTGGCAGCATCATTATCCTCCCGGACATCCTCTTTTCCTTCCATATCGTCGTCTGGGGGCGTTGGAAGATAAGAGACTGAGGATGAAGCGTATCCTGTGGTTTCTTCATCTTTAGCAGGACCAAAATAAAAGACTTCTTCTTCGTAATCTTCGTAAGAGAACTGCATGTCTGCGGAATTGAAGAGATCATCTTTATGGCCCCTGTAAGGTATGTAATGCCAGTGATAAAGTATGTCTTCCACTGTGAATACCCTCCTCACAACGCCATCGGATTCCAGCCTGTTCTGCATGAAGTCTATAGCATCCCACCATTGAAGCCACTCCCCCCAGCTGGAATAAAGGGAATTTGCCTGCCCTTCACCATCATCATCAAGAAAGTCGGCAAGATTACTGCCCATGGAAGAAGAATTGCTTGGTTGCAGCCTTTCCTCTATATTAGAAAAGGCTGTTGAGAAATAAGCTGGCTTCACAGACCACAATAAAGAGTCCATCTGCGTTATAAAAAAAGTTCCGGTATTTTTGTAATATTGTGTTGATTATCCTCCTGCTCGTTTAATTTGTAAGCGTATTTTTAAAACTTTCGATTTTACCGCTTCCTGATTCTTTTTTTAGTTCGCTACATGCATGCTCCGCAAAGTTTCCTGTTACTAAAAGTTTTTAAACTTCCATTTATTCTCTGTTTTTATGGCAGACCCGGTTATAATAGGAACGATTGCATTAGACAGCATAGAAACGCCTTTCGGCAAGGTCAAAGATGCTTTGGGAGGCAGTGCAACTTATGCGTCGCTTGCTGCTTCTTTTTTCTCAAAGCCCGGAATATTGTCGATAATAGGCAAGGATTTTCCAAAAGAGAATATAGAGTTTCTCAACAAAAGAGGAATAGACACAGCCGGAATTTCTTTAGGCGACAAGACATTCCGCTGGCAGGGCTTCTATGAGTTTGACATGAATGAAGCCAAGACATTAAGGACGGAATTAAACGCCTTGGAATCCTACAAAGTGAGCGTGCCGGAGCATTACAAGGATGCAAAATACATTTTTTTGGCAAACATTGATCCGGAACTGCAGCTGGAAGCCATAAACCGCATTAAAAATCCGGAATTGATAGTCATGGACACGATGAATTTCTGGATTGAGCACAAAAAACAGCAGCTCCTCAAAACAATAAAAAAGGCAGACATATTGGTTTTGAATGACAGCGAAGCAAGGCAGCTTTTTGAGACTCCTAACCTAGTAAAAGCGGCAAACAGGGCATTGAAAATGGTTTCCAAAGCCGTAATAATAAAAAAAGGCGAGCATGGCGCATTACTGTTTACAGACAAAAAGCATTTCAGCGCTCCTAGCTATCCTCTTGAAAACATAAAGGATCCGACAGGCTGCGGAGACGCTTTTGGAGGCGGTTTCATAGGATATATCGCAAAAACCAAAGATGCGGATGAGAAAAACCTTAGAAAAGCAATAGTGTATGGAAGCATACTCGCATCCTATAATGCTGAAGGCTTTGGCCCTGAGAGATTAAAAAGCGTAAGCCATGATGATATAGAAAAAAGGTATAATGAATTCAGGGACATAAG
>JACPDF010000036.1 GCA_016184145.1 Candidatus Woesearchaeota archaeon
AAGGTCAAAGACAAGATTAATGCATGGTCTGTTTGGTACAACAATATCAGATACCACAATGGTATCAGAGGTGTACCATGCTTAACCTGACCTTATCTATTCCTTGAAGGGAGCTTAAAAAACACATTAGGGTATAAATCTTCCGGCAGGCAGCTTTTTATTTCCTTTGGAGTTTTAGGAAAGAAGGGATATTTTTGGCAGATTTCCGGCCTGTCATTGTGGATTTTGCAGGAGTATTTGCTGTCTTTTTCTTTTTTCAGGAAGATGCACCATCCATTATCCTGCTTTTTGAGGAATTTTCTTTTCGGGTTAAATATATCATTAACAGCAAAATCATCTTTTTTATATCCGAGCTTTTCAATGTTTTTTATATCTTTATTGCTTAGCACAACAAGAAGCTTTTTGCAGCATTCCCCACAATAACGGTCGCATTTGAAATTTTCTTTTGCCAATAACGGTTCCATTAGCTCCATAATTCATTAGAAATTATAAAAATATTGCTATAATAACAAAATAAATAATAAAAATGCCTAATGAGAAATTTATTGGCGTTATGCCCTCAATCCAACGCCTTTTTTAATAAGGTAAAGATTGGCGTAGAACAGAATTACTGCAAATATAATAAGCATTCCCAGGCCTATCCATATATTTATATCAGAAATGCCTAAAAATCCATACCTGAACCCGTTGACCATGTAAAGTATCGGATTGAACAATGAAACAGCCTGCCAGAATTCAGGGAGCAGTTTTATGGAATAAAAGACACCGCCAAGATAAGTCAGAGGCATAAGGACAAAAGTAGGGACTATGGCTATGTCATCGAACCTTTTTGCGAATATTGCATTAAGAAGACCTCCAAGGGAAAAAACAATTGATGTCAGCAATATGAATGCTATGACTATGGCTAGGTTGTAGATGTGCAATTGTGTAAAAAACAGTAATGATACAAGCAGGACAATAATCCCAACTAAAAGGCCCCTGAAAACACCGCCTGCCGCATACCCCAATATTATGATGTAGTTTGGCGTTGGGCTTACAAGCAGCTCTTCTATGCTCTTCTGGAATTTAGCGCTGAAAAATGCCGAGACAACATTGGTAAAAGAATTTGTTATGACGGAAAGCATTATAATGCCCGGGACAATGAACTGCATGTAGGAGAAACCGTTAATGTCCCTGACCTGGGAGCCAATAAACTTTCCAAATATAATGAAATACAAGGTCATGGTTATTGCAGATGGAAGCAGAGTCTGCATCCAAATCCTTAAAATTCTAGTTACTTCCTTGTCCACAATTGCCCTGAATGCACAGTATTGCTCTTTAGCGTTCATTTTTATTGTTCACTAGCCTCATGAATAATTCCTCTAATCTTGCTGTTTTCCTCCTCATGCTTACTATCTCAATATTGTTTTTCTGGAAATGGCTGAATAAGGTGTTTAGGCTATGCTTCTTTGATATTTCAATCTCCAAAGTTGTTTCATCAAGCATCTTTAGGTCATAGTGTTCTAATTTTGGAATTTGCTTTATGGGCTCTTTAACATCAAAAATAAAAGCTTCCTTGTCCATGCTTCTCAGGAAATTTTTCATCGAGGTGTTTTCTATAATCCTTCCCTTGTCTATTATTGCTATGCTCCTGCACAGGTTTTCAGCTTCCTCAAGATAATGGGTGGTAAGGATGATGGTGCGGCCTTGTGTGTTTAAGTCAGAGATAAATTTCCACATATGTCTCCTTATCTCTATATCTACTCCTGCTGTCGGCTCATCTAAGATTAAAAGCTGCGGCTCATGGACCAAAGCACGTGCTATCATCAGCCTTCTTTTTAGGCCTCCAGAAAGCCTTTGGGCAGAAGTATTCTTTTTTTCCCACAAGCCAAGCTGCTTGAGGTACTTTTCTGCCCTTTCCTTTGCAATCTTTTTTGGTATGCCGTAATAGCCCGCCTGCTGCACAACGATGTCAAAAACTTTCTCAAATATGGAGAAATTGAATTCCTGCGGTACTATGCCTATAAGCCTTTTAGCCTCATTAAGATGTGTGTCAATGTCATGGCCAAAAACTTTTACTGTCCCGGAAGTTTTATTAACAAGGCTGATGATTATATTTATGGTTGTGGTTTTTCCTGCTCCGTTGGGGCCCAATAATGCAAAAAAATCGCCTTTTTTTATTTCCAAGTCTATGCCCTTTAGCGCTTCCACATTGCCAGGATAGGTCTTTTTCAGGTTTTTAATCTCTAATGCTGTTTCCGGCATAACAGAATGCAAAACTCAGAACTTTATAAACTTATTTTTTAATCAAAGAACATGCTAAAAACATACTCATGCTTGTCTTTGTAATAATGCTCCTTTAGTGTTACTTCATGCTCAAATCCCAGCTTTTCATAGAACTTATGCGCCCTTTTATTGTCCTCATGGGTTAAAAGATAGAGTTTTCTCAATTTTGACTTCTTTTTTTTGTAGAATGCCGTAGCCTCTTTTATCAACTCATCAAAAAGGCCTTTTGCAACACCTTTTCCCATGTATTCAGGCAATACTGCAATCCTGTCCAATTCAGCAAGCTGGTGCTTTGGCAAACCATGCATAAGCCAGGTAACAATGCCTGCTATTTTCCCATTATGGACTGCAACAATATAATGATGGTGTTTTTCCCTTTCAAACCTGAAAACTTCAATGCCCTCTTTGAGGTCTTTAATATTATAGCTTGCCAGAAGGACTTTTGCTATGCCTTTTGCATCTTTTAATGCAGCTTTCCTGAATTTCATCTTGTTACAAATTCCTGCCTCCTTATTTTTGAGACTAATCTTTCCAGAGTGTCTATTTTCCTCATTAATTCCAGCTTTTCCCTGTCCATCTCCCTCAGCTGGTTGGCAAACCTTGTCAATTCAAAGTCCTCTTTCTTTATATTCTTGCTTATGTCGATGAACTTGTTTATTTCTTTTCCAAGGCTGTTTACCTGCTTTGAGATTGCAGTTATATTTTCCTTTAATTCATTGTATGTTTCAGCATCAGATTTTAAGGTTTTCATCTGCAAATTTAATTCCTTGTCCAGCTCCTCCTCGAACTTGTCCATTACCTTTTTCTGTATCTGCGCCTTTAGCAGCTTGAACTGGAAAAGCTCCTTCTCAAATTCCTTGCTTGTGCTCTTTATTACATCAACATTCTCATTGAAATTCCTGAAGAACTCGTTATTTTTGCTGCTAATCTCCTCGATGCTGGTATTTAAGTGCTCTTTTAATGAGCTTATTTCTTCTTTTAGCTCTGTTACAGAGTTTGTCGCATAGCTGATGTTGTTTTTTATTATGTCAATCTGCTCTTTTGTGTTCATAAGCTCTTTTATCTTTCCTATCATTGTCGTTCCTCCAGTAAATAATGCTTTAGCTTTTCAGCAGCTTTTTTCCTGAATTTTTTAAGGTTTTCGCAATTTTCAATTTCCCCGTATGTCTTACTGCTTTTTTCCGGGAGGAATATAGGATCATGGCCGAAGCCATGGTTTCCTTTTATCTCTTTCGCTATATTGCCTTTTTCCTCCCCTAAAAAGCTTATAGGGCTTTTTTTTGGTTCACAATAGCCAATTGCCGATCTGTATAAACATTCCCTATCTTCAATATTCTCCATTAATTTTAAGATTCCTTTCAATCCGATTCTTTTATGAATGTAAGATGAGCATGTTCCGGGAAAACCATTCAATGCTTTTATGAATAAGCCGGAATCCTCGACAACAACAGGCTTTTTTAATTCCTCTGCAAGCCTTTTTGCAGATTCCTTTGCTATTTCCTCGGGATTGTCGCTTCTTAGTTCCTTGTACTCCATTTTGATATGGTTTATTTTTATATTTGGCTCTAAATAGGCTTTGAGTTCTTTGACTTTTCCTAAATTAGAGGTTACTAGATTTATTTGCATGAGAAATGGGTAAAAATGGCAAGTATTTAAATGTGAGGTAAACTGATTTATTCTTCTAAAATCACCCTAAGTTTTGCTATAAACTTCCTAGCGTTCTCGAACACTTCTTTAACTCTTCTTTCCGTATAAACTTTAGTTGCACTATACCTGCTTACAGAACTTTCTTTTCTTGCATCCTCAAAATATTCAACATAATCATCCTCAAATATCTTATGCGTTTGCTCCAGCAATTCCAAATCCTCTTTTTCTATTTCATCGGGAACTAATAAATGTCCTAATGCTATTTGGGTTGCAAGGTGGTCATCAGTTTCATAGCCCTTTTTCAAAATAGCCGCTTTAGCCAAATAAAGCATGGAATAATAGCATACGGTTATCATCCAGTAATCTTTAGCGCTTTGTTCCGAATCATTAATGTAATTTGCCAATTGAAAACTATCTGTTCCCTTTTTAATGAACCTTTTAATCTTGAATGTATCGCCACTTTTTCTTATGAAAAACTTTGTTTCCCTTTCAGTTTTCAACAATCTCTCAAATTCCCTTTTGTAGTGATTTTTATCAAATGCCATTTTATTTAATCTTTGATTAAATGCTCAAAAATCTGTGATTTTTGTTGTTCCAGATTAAATTCCAAAAATATTCTTCCCCATACAAAATTATGTGCTTTTTAATTATTTCCTTTGCTAAATTCTGCTCCTCTTCTTTGAGCATCTGCTTAAATTCCTTGTTTGATAAGTATATTGGGTTAATCTCTACTTTAAATAATAATTCAAATTTTGAAAAACTGACATTCTTTTTGCCGTCTTTATTTATTATGCACAAATCAATATCGCTTTTTTCCCTGCCTTTGCCTTCTGCCCTTGAGCCAAACAAAATCAATGAATAGTTGCTTTTTGGGAGCTCCTCTTTCAGCACCTTGAATTGAGGCTCTTTTTTAAGAAAATAGTCTGATTCACTTCTTTCAGCCAAAATAAGATAGTTTTTTGTTATGCTGTCTTTAAGGTTTAATGAGACCAGTTTTATATTTCCTTTTTCCGTAATATTAAACAAATTTCTATTATTTTTTACCAGCCTATGGGCAGTTGTATATGGGATTTTTGATTCTTTGGAAAGCTGCCTGATTGGAATTTGATTATTGATGTTTTTACCCAATGTCTGCACTAATTTCAGTAGATTATCCATTTTTGGTTAATATTAACCATATTTGGTATTTAAATTTATCGCTTCATAACCCTTGGTGTAAAGTAAAAAGTTCGACCAAATCACTCTTTATATGCAGCTCTTTTAATTGCTCGTCAGGAACATCACTTGGGCTTCCATCCATCGGGCATTCAGCATTCTTGTTTTTTGGGAATGCAATTACCTCTCTTATGTCGTTATAGCCGCACATTAGAGCTACTATGCGGTCAAAGCCAAGCCCAATGCCTCCATGGGGCGGAGTTCCGTACTTGAAAGCATCCATAAGGAAACCGAATTTTTTATGGGCTTCTTCCTTTTTAATGCCCACAACTTTCATTACCTTTTCCTGCGTTTCTGTATTTGTTTCTCTTATCGAGCCTGATCCTAGCTCCAGGCCATTCAAAACCAGGTCATATAAATCAGCATAAACTTTTCCCGGATCTTTTTCCAGCAGATGCAAGTGCTCTTTTTTTGGAGCAGTAAATATATGATGCGATGCTTTCCATATGCCATTTTCCTCATCCCATTCGAAAAGAGGAAAATCAACGACCCAGCAGAACTTAAAATCATTGCCATTGATAATCTTCAAGTCGTCCCTCAGCTTCAGCCTTAATTTGTCCAAAACTGCGGCAACAGCCTTTGGATTGTCGGCAATAAACATCAAAGTAGAGCCTTTCTTGGCTTTAGTTTTCTCAAGAATTTTCTTCTGTACATTACTATTAAAAAATTTCACTATGCTGCTTTCTAAGCCTCTGTCTGTGACTTTCATCCACGCCATGCCCTTGGCTCCATTCTGCTGGCAGAAGCTGATGTAGCTGTCAAGCTCATTCCTGCTGAAATCTTTTTCCGGATTAATGCATTTGACCTGCTCTGCTTTCTTGAAAACCTCAAAATCAGAATTTTTTACAATATCTGTAACATCTATCAGCTCAAGGCCAAACCTTAAGTCGGGCTTGTCTGTTCCAAACCTCCCAATAGCTTCTGCATGGGACAGCCTTGAGAACTTGTATTTGATATCAATATTCAAAACCTGCTTCATCATGTGCTTGTACAGGCCCTCTACCATCTCAAGAACATCTTCCTGGGTAACAAAGCTCATCTCCAGATCTATCTGGGTATGCTCCGGCTGCCTGTCAGCCCTTAAGTCCTCATCCCTGAGGCATCTGGCGAATTGATAATACCTGTCGCATCCAGAAACCATAAGAATCTGCTTGTATAATTGGGGGCTTTGAGGCAATGCATAAAACTTTCCTGGATTTACCCTAGAAGGTACAATATAGTCTCTAGCTCCTTCTGGCGTTGCCCTTACAAGAATTGGAGTTTCAATCTCAAGAAAATTATTTTTGTTTAAGTATTCACGGGCAGCCTGCGCAGCCTTGTGCCTTATCAATAAATGCCGCTGCATCTTTGGCCTTCTCAAGTCCAGGAAGCGGTACTTTAATCTTATTTCCTCTCCAGACTCAACCCTGTCCTCAACTTCAAGAGGCGGTGTGTCAGCTCTGCTTAAAATCTCCAATTCATCTGCCAGGACCTCTATTTCTCCTGTCTTAAGGTTTGGATTTTCCAAGCCCTTGCCTCTTGCCCTGACTTTGCCTTTAACAGAAATGACATCCTCCCTCCTTAATGATTCAGCTTCCTTGTGCGTTTTCTTGTCATGCTTGGGATCAAAAACTGCCTGGGTAAGGCCATGCCTGTCCCTCAAGTCAATAAAAATAATGCCTCCATGGTCCCTTGATGACTGCACCCATCCTGACAAGCAAACAGCTTTCTTTATGTCCTTTTTTCCAAGCTCCCCGCATGTGTTTGTCCTTTTAAGGTTCATTTTAATTTGCCTTTCATCTTAAGCTCGTAAATGACATCCTGCAGTTTTATCAGGTTATACTTTATCTGGTCCGATTTCTTCCTTAACTCGTTGTTTCTCAGGTTGAATTTCAAAAATTCATCATAAATTTCCTCGACAAGGCCTTTTATCTCAAAAGCTATATTAAAATTGTTTTTGACAACTTCATTCACTGCTTTCCTCACAAGCTCCCCGCTTAAGTCGCATAAGCCAAGCAAATAAGTTTCACTATCCACTTTCAGGGCAGCTTTACTTGGTATTTTCTTATTTTCAATGAAATGATAATAGCATAAGGCTTCCACATACTCCTGCAAAGCAACCTGGTCTATATTAATGTCTAGCTTGACATTGTTTTTCAGCAAAGAACTCTTCTTTGATTCTATCTCTTTTATCAATGAAGCTGCATCTTTGATATCGTTCCTGTGCAGAGCATAGATTATCCTTTTTGACAAGTTAATTATCTCCCTGGAGAGCTGGATAACTGATTCTCTTCTCTCCTCTGTTTTAGCCAATTCCTGCCTTATCTTTTTAAATTCGCCCTTGTTTAGCATTTAATCCGTAAACTATGCTGGTTTTATAAAGTTTTTTAATTAGGAGCACATTGTTTTATTATGGCTTTTCAATCCGGCTTCACCAATTATAGTGCGAGGCTTCGCTGTCTCTCCACATCGCTCAGCCTCGCATATATATGGACATTAATTACCGCCCAACAATGGGGGCGGTTGATAAAAATACGTACCAATGATGCGAGCCCGTAATGAGGCGAGCCTAGATTTCAGAGGGATTATTCTAAATTTCATGAGCATAATAATAAACCCTTTTTCGAAAAGTTTATAAATAAACATGAGAATAAATTTATTTAAAAACAATGAAATTCCACTCATTAAAAATTAGTGGAATTTCAAGCATCAAA